>JAGKSX010000009.1 GCA_018993155.1 Hydrogenophaga sp. | reverse complement strand
ATCGAGGCCGCCTTCTGCAACGGCGTGCGCAAGCTGCTGTTCCTCGGCTCGAGCTGCATCTACCCCCGGCTCGCGCCGCAGCCCATGAGCGAGCACGCCCTGCTCACCGCGCCGCTGGAAGCCACCAACGAGCCCTCCGCCGTGGCCAAGATCGCCGGCATCAAGCTCTGCGAAAGCTACAACCGCCAGTTCGGCGCCAGCCACGGCGTGGACTACCGCAGCGTCATGCCCACCAACCTCTATGGCCCGGGCGACAACTACCACCCCGAGAACAGCCACGTCATCCCCGCGCTGATCCGCCGCTTCCACCAGGCCCGGATGGCGGGCACGCCCGAAGTCGCCATCTGGGGCAGCGGCAAGCCGATGCGCGAGTTCCTTTACGTCGACGACATGGCCGCCGCCTGCGTTCACGTGATGAACCTGCCCAAGGCCGACTACGACCAGCACACTCAGCCCATGCTCAGCCACATCAACGTGGGCTCCGGGTCGGACCTGACCATCGCCGAGCTCGCGCACAGCGTGGCGCGCATCACCGGCTTCGAGGGCGGCATCCGCTTCGATGCCAGCAAGCCCGACGGCACGCCCCGCAAGCTGATGGACAGCAGCCGCCTGCACAGCCTGGGCTGGCAGGCCAAGGTCGATCTCCCCGCCGGCCTGGCCCTCACGTACCAGGACTTCCTGCAGCACGCCGCCGCCCACTGACATTCGCGAGCCCTACACCATGACCAAGACCCCGCCCATCCCCCACACCCAGCCCAAAGTCGCGCTCATCACCGGCGTCACCGGGCAGGACGGCTCCTACCTTGCCGAGCTGCTGCTCGAAAAGGGCTACATCGTGCACGGCATCAAGCGCCGCAGCAGCCAGTTCAACACCCAGCGCGTGGACCACATCTACCAGGACCCGCACATCGACGACGCGCGCTTCCACCTGCACTACGGCGACTTGAGCGACACCAGCAACCTCATCCGCATCGTGCAGGAGACCCAGCCCGACGAGATCTACAACCTCGGCGCGCAAAGCCATGTGGCGGTGAGCTTCGAAAGCCCCGAATACACCTCCGACGTGGACGGCCTGGGCACGCTGCGCCTGCTCGAAGCGATCCGCATCCTCGGCCTGGAGAAGAAGACCCGCTTCTACCAGGCCAGCACCTCCGAGCTCTACGGTCTGGTGCAGGAAATCCCGCAGAAGGAAAGCACACCCTTCTACCCGCGCAGCCCCTACGCCGTGGCCAAGCTCTACGCCTACTGGATCGTGGTGAACTACCGCGAGGCCTACGGCATGTACGCCTGCAACGGCATCCTGTTCAACCACGAATCCCCGCGCCGCGGCGAGACCTTCGTCACCCGCAAGATCACGCGCGGCCTGGCCAACATCGCCCAGGGGCTGGAGCCCTGCCTCTACATGGGCAACCTGGATTCGCTGCGCGACTGGGGCCACGCCAAGGACTACGTGCGCATGCAATGGATGATGCTGCAGCAGACGGAACCGGAAGACTTCGTCATCGCCACCGGCGTGCAGTACAGCGTGCGCCAGTTCATCGAGATGAGCGCGCGCGAGCTGGGCATCACGCTGCGTTTCGAAGGCCAGGGCGTGAACGAACAGGCCATCGTGCAGGCCGTCGAAGGCGACAAGGCCCCGGCGCTGCGGCCGGGCCAGGTGATCGTGAAGGTGGACCCGCGCTACTTCCGCCCGACCGAAGTGGAAACCCTGCTGGGCGACCCGGCCAAGGCCAAGAACAGCCTGGGCTGGGTGCCCCGGATCGCGCTGCAGGACATGGTGACGGAGATGGTGGTCTGCGACCTGGCCGACGCCCAGCGCCACGCCCTGCTCAAGCACCACGGCTACGCCGTGGCCGTCTCCAGCGAACACTGACCACCCGGTGCCGATCCCCATGTCCGCCCCCTTGCGCACCGCCCCCACCCGCCGCGCCTCCATCGCCCGCCGCATGGCCTCGGGCGCGGGCGCCTACGGGTATGCGCAGGCGGTCAGCATCGGCACGCAACTGGTGGCCTTGCCGGTCTTCCTCCACCAATGGGACATGGCCACCTACGGCTACTGGCTGGCCCTGACGGCACTGCCCTTCTACCTGTCGATGGCCGACGCCGGCATCTCCACCGCGTCGTGCAACCGGATGATCGGTCTCATCACGCAGGGCCAGAAGGCGCGCGCGGCCGGGGTGTTCCAGAGCGCCGTGGCCTTTCTGCTGAGCGTCTCGCTGCTGGCCTTGCTCGCGGTGGGCAGCGCGCTGCTGCTGTTGCCCGACACCACCTTGCAGGCGCCGCAGTGGAAGGCCGTGCTCATGCTGCTCTCCCTCAGCGTGGTGCTCAGCCTGTTCTGCAGCCTGGCCGAGGTGGTCTACAAGGCCACCGGCGGCTACGCGGCGGGCACCTACCTCGTCACCACCGGGCGCCTGGTCGAATGGGCCGGTGGCCTGGCCGGCCTGGTGCTCACGCAGACCTTCATCGGCGTGGCCAGCTCGGCCCTGCTGGCCCGGCTGGCCTACACGGTGCTGAGCATCGGCCTGAGCCAGCGGCGCACCGATTTCCTGCGCTGGGGCGTGGCGCGCGCCAGCTGGGCCGACGTGCGTCAGACCGCCGCACCGGGCGCGCTGTTCTTCTCGATCTCGATGACCAACGCGCTCAGCCTGCAAGGCTTCACCCTGCTGGTGGCGGCCACGCTCGGCCCCGCCGCCACCGCCGTCTTCAACACCTACCGCACCGTCGCCCGGGTCGTGGTGCAGGTCACCAACGCGCTGAGCAACCCGCTCTGGCCCGAGCTCACCGCCCTCAAAGGCCAGCAGGACGACCGCGCCTTCTGGAAGCTCTACCGCCGGGCCAAGCACCTGGGCCTGCTCATCGCCGCCGCGGGCGCGCTGCTGGTGTACCTGGTCGCGCCCTGGCTGCTCGAGGTCTGGACGCACGGCCAGATTCCCTTCACCGCCACCAGCATGGCGCTGTTCCTGCTCTACGCCGCCGTGTGCTCGGCCACCCAGGTCCCGCGCGTCGTGCTCATGTCCATCAACCGCCATGCCGGCCTGGCCGCGCAGAGCCTGGTGGCCGCTGTGGTCTCGCTGGTGGTGGCCTGGCTGATCTGGCGCAGCGCCGGCATGACGGGCGTGGTGGCCGCCATGGTGCTGGGTGAGGCCATGGTCTGGCTCACCGCCACGCGCGCCGTGCGCCGCCTGCACCGTCAGCACCGGCTTCAGGACCCGCCGGCCACAGGGGTCGCCGCATGATCATCGATCTGAACCACGCCCCGCCACCGGAGACCGCGCAAGACGTCGTCATCGTCGGCGGCGGCACCGTGGCCCTGTTGCTCGCGGTGCTGCTGGAACGCCAGGGCCAGCGCGTGACGGTGCTGGAGAGTGGCGGCGGCAGTTTCGAGACGCCGGCGCAGGCGCTCAACGACGCCACCGTCGTCGGCCGGGCCCACAGCGGCATTGCCGTGGCGCGCGGGCGCGCGCTGGGCGGCACCTCCAACCTCTGGGGCGGCCAGCTCACCGGCTTCGTGCCCTCGGATTTCGAGGCCCGCGCGGGCGTGTCGGACGCGCCCTGGCCCATCACCTACGACGAGCTGCTGCCCTGGTACGAGGCCGTGGCCAAGGAACTGCGGCTGGCTGACGCGCTCGACGAGCACACGCCCCAGGCGCGCAAGCTCTTCGGCGGCGGCTACCCCGACATTCCCGGGTTCACGCTGTTCCTCACGCGCTGGCTCAAGGAGCCTGCCATGGCGCGCCACTTCCGCGAGCGCCTGCAGAACGCGCCGAACCTCACGGTGCTGCTGCACGCCCACGCCACGGGCCTGGACCTGTCGCCCGATGGCGAGCGCGTCAGCACGGTCCGCGTAGCGCGGCCCGACGGCAGCCTCACCGCCATCGCCGGCCAGCGCGTCGTGCTGGCCAACGGCACAATCGAGATCGCCCGCCTGCTGCTGGCCTGCGCGGCCGAGCAGCCCCAGGCCCCCTGGGTCGGCAACCCCTGGGTGGGCGCGGGCTTCCAGGACCACCTGGAAATGCGCGGCGGGCGCGTGCACCCGCTGGACAAGCCGCGCTTCCTGCGCACCTTCCAGAACATCGTGCTCGGCGGCCACAAGTACCAGCCCAAGCTGCGGCTGGCCAGCGCCGGCGCAGGCGCCCTTGCTGCCGACCCGGCGCTGCAGGTCACCGGCTATTTCGCGTTCGAGTCCAGCATCGGCGAGCACCTGCAGCACCTGAAGGTGATGGCCAGGTCGCTGCGGCGCGGCGCGCTGCCGCGCCAGGGCCTGGGCGAGCTGCTGCGCCACCTGCGCGGCATGGGCAGCGCCTGGTTGCCGATGGTCGTGCAGTACCTGCGGCACCACCGCATCCACAACCCGGCCGACCGCGGCGTCTGGCTGGTCATGCACGCCGAGCAGCTGCCGCGCCACGACAGCCGCATCACCCTCGACCCGCAACGCAAGGACCGCTTCGGCATGCCGCTGGCCAAGCTGGACTGGCGCATTGGCGGCCAGCCTGAATTGCGCGCCATGGCCGGCTTCATGCGCCGCATCGGCGACAGCCTGCAGGCGGCCGGCTTGGCGCGGGTGGAGATCGATGCGCTGCTCGCCAACGAGGACACGCGCGCGCTGGACCAGGCCACCGACACCTACCACCAGTGCGGCGGCGCCCGCATGGGCCACCACGCGCGCGACGGCGTGGTGGACCGCGACCTGCGCGTGTTCGGCACCCGCAACCTTTACGTGGCGGGGGCCGCGGTGTTCCGCACCTCCAGCTATGCCAACCCGACGTTCACCGCGATGGCGTTCACCGCCCGGTTGGCCGAGCAGTTGCGACAGGAGGCCTCGACATGAACACCGCCACCCTCGATATGCGCACGCCCGATCTGCTCACGGACCGGCTCGGCTTTGGCTGCGGCCGCCTCAAGGGCGGTCGCGACAAGGCCACCTCGCTGCGCCTGATCCACGCCGCCCTGGATCTGGGCATCCGCTATTTCGACACCGCGCCGCCGTATGGGCTGGGTTCGTCCGAGTCCGTGCTGGGCGATGCGCTCAAGGGTCGGCAGGAGAACGTGCGGGTCGCCACCAAGGTCGGCCTGGCGCGCCCGGGATCGCCGGGGCTGCTGCAGAAGGCGCGTGCGGTGGTCAAGCCGCTGGCGAGCTGGGTGCCGGGTGTGCGCCAGGCCGTGCTCAAGGGCATGGCGCGGCGCGCGGCGCCGAGCAACTTCGACACCGGCTTCGTCGCCCGATCGTTCGAGACCAGCCTGCAGCAACTGCAGCGCGACCGCGTGGACCTGCTGCTGCTGCACGAAGCCCGCAGCCACCACGAGCTGGCTCCGCTGCAGGCGCTGTTCGAGCGCTACGTCGACACCGGGCGCCTGGGCGCCTACGGCAGCTCCACCGGCGACCCCCTGTACCAACTGGTGCGCTTCGGCTCGGTGCTGCAGTACCGCTGCCCGCCACCCGACGCCACGTGGACCACGGTCGACCCCTCCGATGTGCTGCACGGCACCTTGCGCTTCACCGCGCCCGCGGTGCAGCAGGCGATGGTGCTCGACCGCCGCCTCACCGAGCAGCTGGCCAGCCTGTTGCCCCGTGGCACGGAGCCCGTCAGCGCGAGCGGCTCGCTGGCACTGGCCTATGCGCTGGCCCGCTTCGACACCCGCCTGCTCCTGTCGACCAACGAGCCGCGCCGCCTGGTCGCCACGGTCGAGCAGCTGCAGCACATCACGGCCTCGCCCGACTGGCGGCCTGCGATGCAGAACCTCCACGCGGCCTTCGCTCCTGCGGGTGTCCCATGCGCGCCCTGAACACGCAGCTCTCGCGATGGCTCCTGGGCGCGTCGATCTACCTCACGGGCTGGTACTACGAAGGCCCGGCGCTGCAGGCCGCGCAGATGGGCGCTATCAGCCTGCTGCTGATGGCCGCCTTCTTCTCCGTGCTCTCGGGCGACACCCTGCGCGTTCGCATCAGCCTCGTGGAATGGGTCTTCGGCACCGCCTTCCTGTTCGCCATGCTGGTGGCCTGGTTCACCGGCAACGTGCTCTCCTCGCTCTATGGCGCCATGCTGCTGCTGGTGCTGGTGGGCATGTCGATGCTGGTTCGGCACCGCACGGCGGGTGAGCTCATCGTCGTGTTCCGCTGGGCCTATGTGGCGCTGGTGGCGTCGGTGGCGTTGCTCGAACACCAGGATCTCCTGGCGTCTCTCACGGGCAGTGTGGAGTACGGCCTCGGGCTGGTGCGCTACCAGCCCCTGGGCATGCACCCCAACCTGAGCGGCCTCGTGTACGGCGGTGGTGCACTGCTGTTCTTCCAGCGTTTCCTGGCGGCACCGCGCAGCCTGCAGAAGGCCTTCGCGCTGGGCATGGTGGGTCTGTGCCTGTGCGTGCTGCTGGCCGCTTCCGCGCGCGCGGGCATGTTCGCCCTGGCCGTCGCCGGTGCCACCGGCGTGATCCTGATCGCCTTGCGCGGCTCGGCCCGTTCGCGCATGAGCCTGGTGCTGGCGGTGATCGCCGCGCTGGCGTTCGTGGTCTTCAAGTGGGCCGACATCAAGACCTACCTCACCCTCATCCTCGACCTGGAGTCGCCGACGCGGGGCGTGGAATCCGGCGCGACGGGGCGCACCGACATCTGGCGCGCGGGCATCGAGCTCATCTTCTCCGACGCCCTGCGCATGCTCACCGGCACCGGCATCCGCTCGGCGCTGCCCGAACTGATCGGCTTCCCGGTGGAGAGTTCCTACATCAACCTGGCACTGGAACATGGCCTCGTGTTTGGCCCGCTCATCCTGCTCACCTTCGTGGTCACGGCCTGCCGCGCCCTGACCCACGGCCTGCGCCCGGGCCATGCCCGCTACCAGCTGTTCCTGGCCGGGCTGATGGTGGTCTTCATCCTCGCCCAGTCCATCTTCAACCGCTACCTGATCGGCGTGGGCAATCCGTATTCGCTGTGGATCTTCGTGCTGGTGCTGCAGCTCAACCTGCACCCCATCGCCATCGCCCGCCAGGCCACGCAGACCCTGCGCCAACCCGAGTTCCGCCAGCGCGCCCGTGGCCCGCTGGCGCCCGGTCGCGAGACCTTCTCTCACCTGACTCCGCGTCAGGAACCCACGATGGGAGCCTGAAATGACACGCAGACCAACCGACACCACGCTGATGCTGTTCATGGCCACGTGCCTGATCACCCTGTCCCACCTGGACAACTTCGTGCCGGACCCGCGCATCGCCACCGGCGGTGCCATCGGCAACGCGCTGTTCTTCTTTCTCTCCGGCTTCGGGCTGACCATGAGCCTGAACGCCGTCGGGTCGGGCGGCGCCGAGCCCTCGCTGCTGGCGTACCTGCGCAAACGCGTGCTGCGGCTGTATCCGGCGGCCCTGCTGGTGGCCTGCGTGATGCTCGCGGTCGGCATGATCGGCATCACCACCCCGGCCGACCTGGTGAAGACCTTCATCTGGCCCACGCCGTTCTGGTTCATCTCGGCGGTCATGGCGTTCTACGTGCCGATCTTCTACCTGGCCCGCCTGCAACCGCGCGGCATCGCCATTGCCATGGGCCTGCTGCTGATCCCTTACGCCATCTTCTACAGCCAGCTCGATCTGAGCCGCTTCGTCGTCGAAGGCGACGACTACTTCAAGTGGATCAACTACTTCGGCATCACCCTGATGGGCTGCCTGGTCGCGCGCCTGCAGCTCAGGCCTGAGGTGAGCCTGGCGGCCATCGCCGGCCTGGCGCTGTCGCTGCTGGCGTTCCTGGTCGCCAAGCTCACCGTGTTCCGCTTCGACCTGGGCGAGCTGCAATTCGTCTTCCACGTCCTGCTCTATCCCATCATCTTCTTCAGCTACCAGGTGCTGGCGGCCGAAACGGTGGTGCGGCCCCTGCGCGCCATGCCGTTCTTCCCGGCGATCGCGCTGCTGGCCGGGCTCACGCTGGAGATCTACCTCACGCAGACCGCGTGGATTCACTGGCTGGAAGCGCAGAACTACCCCTACGGCCACGCCGTGCTGCTGCCGCTGGCCGTGGTGCCGCTGGTGGTGTTCTCCGTTCTCACGCAATGGCTCTCCAACCGCATGGCCCACGGCGTCTCGCGCCTGCTGCCGCCCGTGCCCGTCTGATCACCCCGGACCACCGACATGACCTACGTCTTCTGGCACTCCTACCTCATGTTCCACCAGGCCGCGTACATCCGCGCCCTGGCCGAGCTGCCCGGCAACACCGTGCACTGGTGCGTGACGCAGGACCTGCCCGCCTACTACCGCGACCGGGGCTACCCGGTGCCCGACACCGGCCAGGTCCAGGTGCACCGGGCGCCCACGCCGGCCCAGATCGCCGAGCTCGCTTCCTTGCCCGGCTCGGTGCAGGTGTTCTTCGGCCTGCGCGGTTTCGCGCTGCCGCTGGCCGCCTTCCAGGCCAGCCTGGGCGCGCCGGTGCACCGCTTCCTGATGACGGAAAACCGCTATGAGCCGGGCGCGCGCCTGCTGCCCCGCTGGCTGGCCTACACCTGGGACGCGCTGCGCTACCGGCGCCACCTCAGCGGTGTGTTCTGCATCGGCCACTCGGGCCGCTACGGTGGCGCGCGCTTCTTCTCCGCCTGCGGCTACCCCCGGGAGCGCATCGTGCCCTTCGTGCATGTGGTGGACCGCACGCCGGTGCGGCACGACCCTGCCCCGCGCGATCACCTCGAGATCCTGTACGTGGGCCAGCTGATCGTGCGCAAGCGGGTCGACCTGCTGCTGCAGGCCTTCAGCGAGCTCGGCGTGCCGTCGGCCCGCCTGCGCCTCATCGGCCAAGGGCCCGAGGCGGACCGGCTTGCGCAGCTGGCCGACCGCCTCGGCATCGCCGACCGGGTGCGCTTCTCACCGGGCATGCCCAACGCAGACACCGTGGCGGCCATGGCCGATGCCGACGCACTCGTGCTGCCCAGCCGGTTCGACGGCTGGGGCGCGGTGGTCAACGAGGCCCTGATGGTGGGCACCCCCGTGATCTGCAGCAACCGCTGCGGCGCCAGCGACCTGATCGAAAGCGGCCGAAACGGGGATGTGTTCGAGGCCGGCAGCGCGCCCGCGCTGCGCGAAAGCCTGCAACGCTTCTGCGAGACGTTCCAGTGGGACCGCGCCGCACTGGCGGCCACCGAGTCCCACCGCCTGGGCGGGCCCGCGGTGGCGGCCCGCTTCCAGCAGAACGTCTTCCGGCTGCTGGCGCCCGGGCCGGTCACCGCGCCCTGGAAACCCGAGGTGGCCCAGCGATGAACATCGGCATCCTCACTTTCCACTTCAGCGACAACTACGGTGCCGCGCTGCAGGCCTATGCCTTGCGCCGCTGGCTGACGGAGCAAGGTCACCACGCCAGTTTCATCGACTACCGGCCCGCCCACATCGAGCAGGGTGGCCGGCTCACTCTGCCCACCTCGCCCGCCAGGATCAAGGCCAACCTGAAGGTGGTGTACCTGGCGGTGTCCTCGTTCCTGCACCAGCACTTCGGCCACCGGGACCAGAAGGACAAGTTCGTCCGCTTCCGGGAACAGTTTCTGGGCGTGCACCCCAAGGCCACCCCGTCCGAAAACGAGGCCTCTCTGGCGGCGGCACAGGCCTGCGACCTGATCGTCGCCGGCAGCGACCAGATCTGGAGCCCGTCCCAGCATTTCGGTTTCGATCCCAACTACTTCCTGGCCTTCGCCCAGTCGTTCCCCGCCAGAAAGATCTCTTACGCCGCCAGCTTCGGCAGGGACCAGGTGTCGGCGGCCGAAGCCGCGCAACTGCCGCCCCTGCTGCACCACTTCGATGCCATTTCGGTGCGAGAAGCATCTGGTGTCGCACTGGTCGAGCGGGCCACGGGGCACCGACCCGCCAACGTGCCCGACCCGACCTTGCTGCTGGGCAACTACGCCGAACTGACCGAGCGGACGCCGCCCGAGCCACAGGACCCCTACCTCTTCTGCTACGGACTGCGCTCGCCCGACAACATCCGCCAGACCGCCGAGCTCGTGGCCCGCCAGCTGGGCTGCCCCATCCTCTCGCCGCACAACCCGCACCGGCGCTGGGTCGAGATCGGCCAGACGGTCTACCCCGATCCGGCCGAGTGGGTGGCGCTCATCAAGAACGCGCGCTTCGTCGTGACCAACTCCTTCCACGGCACCGTGTTCTCGCTGCTGTTCAAGAAGCCCTTCATCGTGGCCGGGCTGACCGGCGACAAGGCCGTGGCCAATGCCCGCGCGATCCACCTGCTGCGGGCCGTGGGGCTGGAAAGCCGTTTTGCGGCGTCGTTCTCGGCGCAGCGGACCGAAGCCCTGATGGCCACGCCGATCGACTGGGCCGCCGTGGACCAGCGGCTCGCGGACCTGCGCCGGGCCGGCAACGAGTTCCTGAGCGGGCAACTGAAGGCGGTGACCCCATGAACCCCATGAGCGACTTCGGTGCGCTGAGGTACCGCAACCGGTTCACCTCCACGGACAAGCTGCGGCGCTGGGCCTGGGAGCTGGTGTGGCTGCTGGCGTTCCGCCCCACGCCCCGCTGGGCCCTGCATGGCTGGCGGCGCTTCCTGCTGCGCTCGTTCGGGGCCCGGGTGGGCACCGGTTGCCGCATCGCGCCCTCGTGCCGCATCTGGGCGCCGTGGAACCTGAGCATGGGCGATTACACGGCCCTCGGCGATGGCGTGGACTGCTACAGCATGGACCGCATCACCCTCGGCTCCAAGGTCGCGGTCAGCCAGCGCAGCTTCCTGTGCGCGGGCTCGCACGACATCCGCTCCCTGTCCCGCCCGCTGATCACCGGCCCCATCACGATCGAGGACCACGTGTGGATCGCGGCCGAGAGTTTCGTGCACCCGAACGTGGTGATCCGGGAAGGCGCCGTCATCGGTGCGCGCTCGGTGGTCATCAAGGAGATGCCCGCCTGGTCGGTCTGCGCCGGCCACCCCTGCCGCAAGATCAGGGACCGCGTGGTGAAGGAGCGTCACCATGTTTAGCAAGCTCGCCAAGGTGGCCGGGATCTTCAGCGAGGCGATGCGCGACGCCGTGCTGTTCCTGCGCTTCAACTCGTACTCCCCGTTCGTGGACCCCTCCAAGCGCGCGTTCTACAAGATCCTCATCGAGGCCCACACGATCGAGAAGGGCCTGTCGCTGCCCGACCCCAAACCGCTGTTCGGCAAGGACAAGATCCGCTTCGTCATGAACGCGCTGTCGCGCTACGACATCGGCTACTCGACGGTGCCGGCCCACATGTCCCTGGGTGCGCTGGAGGCCTATGCCAGCTTCCACGCCAAGGCCGGCCTGAGCGACCCCCTGCTCGACGAGATCGCGGCCTTCCTCAAGGCCTGGGAGTCCAGGGTCCCGCGGCCCTGGAAAGGCGGCACGCGCGAGGTCTCGTTCCAGGAACAGATGCCCGAAGACCTGCCGCACCTGCTGGCCAGCCGTTCGAGCATCCGCGCCATGCGGCCCACGCCGCTGCCCGGCGATCGCATCGTCGAGGCCATCGCCCAGGCCCAGCAGGCGCCCTCGCAGTGCAACCGCCAAGCCTCGCGCGTGCACGTCTATCAGGACCGCGCGCGCATCCAGGAGCTGCTGGCCCTGCAGGGCGGATCGCGGGGCTTTGCGCCCACGGTGGGCAACCTGTTTGTGGTGAGTTCCGACATCTGCGCCTGGGGCGGCCCCGGCCAGCGCAACCAGGCCTACGTCGATGGCGCGCTGTTCGCCATGTGCCTGATGTTCGCCTGCCGCTCGATGGGCTGGGGCGCCTGCCCGCTCAACCTTGCCATCGACCACAAGACCGAGTCCGCGATCCGGCGTGTCGGGGGCATCCCCGCCGGCGAGCGGCTGATCATGATGATCGCCTTCGGCGAGCCCATCGCACCCCAGACCCGCGTGGCCTTCTCACCGAGAAGACCGGCCGCCGAGATCGCCACGCTGCACGCATGAGGAGCAGAGCGCCATGCGCATCACCGCCATCATCCTGACCTACAACGAAGCGATCCACATCGAGCGCGCGATCCGCTCCATCCAGCCGTTCGTCGATCAGATCTGCGTGGTCGACTCGGACTCCACCGACGACACGCGCGACATCGCGCGCGAACTCGGCGCCGAAGTCCACACCCACGCCTTCATCAACCAGGCCCGGCAGTTCCAGTGGGCGCTCGACACGCTCGACATCCGCGGCGAATGGGTGCTGCGCCTGGACGCCGACGAGATCATCGAGCACGACCTGGCCCGGCGCATCGCTACCGAGCTGCCCGGGCTGCCGGCCGATGTGGTGGGCATCCACTTCAAGCGCAAGCACATCTTCATGGACCGCTGGGTGCGCCACGGCGGGCGTTACCCCCTCGTCATGCTGCGCCTGTGGCGGCGCGGACAAGGCCGCGTGGAAGACCGCTGGATGGACGAGCACGTGGTGGTCCAGGGCGGGCGCACGGTCACCTTCGAGGGCGGCTTTGCCGACCACAACCTGCACGACCTGGGCTACTTCACCGACAAGCACAACAAGTACGCCACGCGCGAAGCCATCGAGGTGCTGAACCAGCGGCTCGGCCTGTTCGCGCGGGACGAGGCGCTCAACGCGCACAGCGCCTCGTCCCAGGCCGCCCTCAAACGCTGGGTGAAGGAGCGCCTCTACAACCGCACTCCCTTCACCGTCAGCGCCACGCTGTATTTCCTGTACCGCTACATCGTGCAGCTGGGTTTTCTGGATGGCCGCAGCGGCCTGGTCTACCACTTTTTGCAAGGCTACTGGTACCGCTTCCTGGTGGGCGCCAAGGTGATGGAGCTCGAGCGCGCCGTGGCCCACCTGCAAGACAAGGCCCTCATCTGCGCGGAGCTGAGCCGGCTCACCGGCCACCGCCTGGTGGCGCAGCCGCCGCCCCCCTCGCCCGAAGCACCCCACCCGGATGTCACGCCGCGCGCTCTGGCCACCCGGCCCTGACGCGCGCCATCCGAAGAACGAAAGGAACCCCATGCGCCCCCCCCCCTTCACCCCGTCGCGCGCCTGGCTGCTGGCCAGCCTGTTCGTGTCGGCACACGCATGGGCGCAGGGCGAAGACGCGCTGATCTGCCAGGACGCGTCGGTGCCGCCCGGCGCCCAGCAGGTGGGCGCCACGCAGCCGCTCTTTCGCGACTGCCCGCGCGTCGAGGACGTCGACTTCACCGGCCGCGCCAATGGGAAGAAGTACTACGCCGGCTTCTACGCCATCGGCGCGAAGAGCCCCAGCATGTACGACACGGCACAAGACGGTGTGGTGATCAAGCGCGGCGGCCTGCTCACCACCGTGAAGACCGATTCGACGCCAGGCGGCTTCCCCCTGCTCGCCGGCAACCGGCCGTTCTACATCGAAGCCCAGACCGTGCTCTCCAACACCCACCCGGACAACTTCCCTGCCATCTGGCTCATGCCGATCGAGCACAACCTGCGCATGGAAGACGTGTACGAAGGCGATCCCAAGAGCTTCGAGCGCTGGTTCGAGCTCGACATCGACGAAGGCGGCTTCGGCCCGGGCGGCCACCACACCGCCATCTCGTGGACCGGCATCTGGCCCAACTACAAGAAGATCCAGAACCCCAATCCGACCTCGAAAGCGCCGCTGGACCGCACGCGCCCGAACGTGTTCGGCGTGTCGTACGACCCCGCCACGCTCACTGTGCGCTGGTGGGTCAACGGCCAGCAGGTGCTCGAAGCCGGCGCGCCCTATGTGCCCGAGATCGCGCGCCGGCAGAACTTCTACCTGATCGTGTCATCGCAAAGCCGCAAGAACGTCAACGACTACCAGACGACGTTCATGGGCGTGCGCGCGTTCTCGAGCGAGGCCGCGCCGGCCGCCAGGGCCAACGCCAGGATCCCGGCCAGGGGCAAGCCATGAAGATCCTGGTCTACGGCATCAACTTCGCGCCCGAGCTCACCGGCATCGGCAAGTACACCGGCGAGATGGCGCGGTGGCTGGCCGCTGCGGGGCACGAGGTGCGCGTGATCACCGCGCCGCCCTACTACCCCGCCTGGCAGGTGGGCGAGGGCCACAGCGCCCGCCGCTACCGCACCGAGTCGTGGCAGGGCGTTCGGGTGATGCGCACGCCCCTGTGGGTGCCCCGACAGCCGGGCGGCCTCAAACGCCTGCTGCACCTGGGCAGCTTTGCGATCAGCAGCCTGCCGGTGCTGATCGCGCAATGGCGCTGGAAACCCGACGTGGTGTGGGTGGTGGAGCCACCGCTGATGTGCGCGCCCGCCGCTGTCGCCTTCGCCGCGCTGCGCGGCGCCCGGAGCTGGCTGCACATCCAGGACTACGAGGTGGACGCCGCGTTCGACCTCGGCCTCATCCAGGGCGCCATGCTGCGCCGCTGGGTGGAGCGCGCCGAGCGCTGGCTGATGCGCCGCTTCGATCGCGTCTCCACCATCTCGGGCCGCATGGTCGAGCGCGCGCGCGGCAAGGGCGTGGAGGCCCGGCGCGTCGTCCACTTCCCCAACTGGGTCGACATCGGTGGCATCGCGCCGCTGGTCGCCCCCAGCCCCTACCGCACCGAACTCGGGCTCGCGCCCGATGCCGTGGTGGCGCTGTACGCCGGCAACATGGGCAACAAGCAAGGCCTTGAGATCCTCGCCGACGTGGCCCGCCTGGTGCAGGACGACACCCGCATCCAGCTCGTGATCGGCGGCAACGGCTCCGGCAAGGCCGATCTGCAGGCCCGCTGCGCAGGCCTGCCCAACGTGCGCTTTCTGGACTTGCAACCGCTGGAGCGGCTGAGCGACTGGCTTGGCCTCGCCGACGTGCATTTGCTGCCGCAGCGCGCCGACGCGGCCGACCTGGTGATGCCCTCCAAGCTCACCGGCATGCTGGCCAGCGGGCGCGCCGTGCTGGCCACCGCGCGGGCGGACACCGAGCTGTGCCGCGTGGTCGAACACGACGCAGCTTGCGGCGTGGTCGTGCCGCCCGAGAACCCCACCGCCATGGCCGAGGCCCTGCGCGCGCTGGCCGCCGACCCGGCGCGCCGCGCCGCGCTGGGCGCCCAGGGCCGTCGTTACGCCGAAGCCGAATTGAGCCAGGACGCGATCCTGCACCGCTTCGAAACGCAGCTGCATGCCCTGGTGCCGGGCGCGAACGTGCTGCGCGATTCACCGGCGCCACAACAGCAAGGAGTGACACGATGAAAACCATCCCCACCCAATGCATCGGCCTGATGGGCCTGCTGGCTCTCGCCACCGCCCTGCCCCTGCACGCGCAAACCCCCGAAGCGCCGACCAGCACCCTGGCCCAACCCGTGGCGGTGCGCAGCGCCTCCAGTGCCGAGGCCATGGGCGCGCCGCTGGCTGCGCCGACCACCGCGAGCGCCGACTACAAGATCACCGCCAACGACCTGATGGAGTTCGACGTGTTCGGCGTCCCCGACATGAAACGCGACGTGCGCGTGAACGCCTCGGGCGAGATCTCGCTGCCGCTCATTGGCCAGGTGCCGGTAGCGGGCCTCACCGCGAAAGAAGCGGCCGACCGCATCGCCGACAAGTACAAGGAAAAGTACCTGCAGGACCCGCAGGTCTCGCTCTTCATCAAGGAGTTCACCACGCAGCGCGTCGCCATCGAAGGCGCGGTGATCCGCCCCGGCATCTACCCGGTGACGGGTCAGCTCACGCTGCTGCGCGCCCTGGCCTTGTCGGGCGGTTTCGCGCCCTATGCCGACATCAACCAGATCGTCGTCTACCGCCAGGGAACGGGCGGTGCGCGCGAGCAGTTCACCTACGACCTCGACAAGGTGCGCGCCGGCCAGGAGAAGGACCCGAACATCCGGTCGGACGACGTGATCGTGGTCCAGCGCAACGCCCGGCGCACCGCGCTGAGGGACTCGCTCTTCAGCGACATCCTCAGCACGCTCAATCCATTCAAGTGACGGGAGAACCGCCATGACCACCGACCAGCACCACCTGCCTTACGTGCCCGACCCCAGGGACGCGCCCAGCCTGTACCGGGAGGCGGGCCCGTCCGAGCGCGCGCGTTCCCGGGGCGAAACCATCGCGCTGACCGAGGACCGCCTCGACCTGCGCACCGTCTACCGCGCGCTGGTGCGGCGCAAAGGGACCATCCTGGGCATCGCCCTCTTGGCCACCCTGGCGGCCAGCGTGTACACGCTGAGCATCGAGCCGCAGTACCAGAGTTCGGCCATGCTGCAGATCGACCGCGCCGCGCAGAAGGTGGTCGGCTTCAACACCGAGGTGGAGGTGGAAGAAGGTCCGCTGTCCGATCAGCTGCAGTTGCGCACCCAGGTCGAGCTGCTCAAGAGCCGCAGCCTGGCCGAGCGCGTGATCGATGAAATGGGTCTGTACAAGCCCGGTGGCATGAGCACCGCGCCCGCACCAGCCGCCACCGAGGCCGCCTCGGCGGTTGGCAGCGGGCTGATGGACCAGGCCGCCGCCGTGGGGCGCCAGGCGTGGAGCCAGTTGCACGCCTTGATCGCCCCGGCACCGTCCGCCCCCGAGTCGCTCAGCCGAGGGGCCACGGTGGCGCAGTTCCAGCAGGCCGTCACCGTCGAGCCCGTGCGCAACTCGCGCCTGGTGCAGGTCAGCGTGCGCAACGCCGACCCTGAGCTGGCGGCCGCCATCGCCAACACCATGGCCAAGGCCTTCATCGCCATGCACATCGAGCGCCGGCTCGAATCGTCGGTCTACGCGCGCCAGTTCCTGGAGCAACAGATCCGCCAGAGCAAGGCCAAGCTGGAAGAAAGCGAGCGCGTCATCAACGAGTACGCCAAGAAGAACCAGATCCTGAACCTGGGCGAAAAGGGCAGCGCCACCACCCAGACCTTCGTGGACTTCTCGACCGCGCTGACCCAGGCGCAGCAGGAACGCATCAAGGCCGAGACGCTGTACAACCAGGTCCGGCTCAACCCCGAGAGCGCGCCGCAGGCGGTGGTCAACGAGGCGATCCGCGCCTACAAGGAACAGCGTGCCCGGCTGGAGGCCGACTACGCCAAGAACCGCAGCGTGTTCAAGCCGGACTACCCGGCCATGGTGCAGGCACGGGCCCAGATCGCCGAGCTGGACGGTCGCATCAAGACCGAGGTGAACAACATCCTGTCCAGCATCCAGGGCCAGTACATGGCCGCCGTGAAAGCCGAAGAGCAACTCAAGAACAAGGTGGCCGCCAGCCGCAGCGAGGTGCTCAACGTGCAGGATCGCAGCGTGGACATGAACCTGCTGAGCCGCGAGCTGGACACCAACCGGCAGGTGTACGACAGCCTGCTGCAGCGCCTGCGCGAAGTGAGCGTGACCGCGGGCATCACCACCAACAACGTGAGCATCGTCGATCAGGCCTCGGCGCCCCTGTTCCCGGCGTCGCCCAACCTAAAGATCAACATCGGGCTGGGCGTGTTGCTCGGCCTGTTCCTGGGCGTGCTGGTCGCCCTGCTGCGCGAACAGATGGACGACTCGGTCAAGAGCGTCAACGACATCGAGGGCCAGTACCGCCTGCCCCTGCTCGGCCTGATCCCGTTCACCCGCAGCGCCGGGGTGCGCCGCGAACCGGTGGCCCTGCTGGCGCACCGCGAGCCGCGCAGCACCTTCGCCGAGTCCTACCGCTCGCTGCGCACCGTGCTGCAGTTCGGCTCGGCCGATGGCCCACCCCAGCGCTTCATGGTGACGAGCTGTGGCACCGGCGAAGGCAAGAGCACCACCGCGCTCGCGCTGGCCATCAACTTCGCCCAGCTGGGCCAGAGGGTGCTGCTCATCGACGCCGACATGCGCAAGGGCGGCCTGCACAAGATGCTCAAGCTGTCCAACGATCGCGGCCTGTCCACCCTGCTGGAGTCCGACCGCGCGATCGAGGGCTCGATCCGGGACACCACGGTGGCGAACCTGGGCGTGATCACGGCCGGCCCCACGCCGCCCGACCCGGTGGAACTGCTGATGGGCCCGCGCCTGGGCGCCTTGCTGGAGCAGGCGCAGGCCCTGGGCTACACGCAGATCGTGGTCGACGGGCCGCCGCTGCTGGGCCTGGCCGACGCGATCGTGCTGGGCAACCAGATCCCGAACATCGTGCTGACGGTGAAAGCCGGCGGTACCAGGAAGGACAGCATGAAGGACGGGCTTCGCCGCCTGCGCTCGGCCGGCCTGACCCCCATGGGCGTGGTCCTGACACACGCGCGCAACGAGCACAACAACGACCATGCCTACGCGGCCTACTACGGCCACGGTGCGCCACCCGCGCCGCGCCCGGCGCCCGTGCGCAGCCCGCCCCCCGTCGCGTTGCCGCCAGGCACCCGCATCGAGCCCACGCTGGACCCGTCTGCCGCATCGGCATGAGCGCCGCCGGGCCCATGAACCTGCCTGACGGAAGACGCCTGCTGCCGGCCCTGCTGGCTTTCGAACGCGCGCCCGGCCGCTACCCCGTGGCGCGGCGCGAGCCACACCCGCTGTTCGCGCACATCGACAGCGTGATGCGCCTGGCCGCCGGGCGCCCGGTGCAGGGCCTGCCGGCGGCCGCCGCCCACAACCCCGAACTGCGCCGCGCGGCGCGCTTCTTCGTGCGCACAGTGATGCTGCGCCCGGGCTCGGACCCCTACACCCTGCTGGGCCTGACGCCGGACTTCGAGCCGGCGCAACTGCGCGAGCACTACCGGCTGATGATCCGCCTGACCCACCCGGACTTCGAAGCCACGGGCGAACGCTGGCCCGCTGGCGCGGCCACGCGAATCAACCTGGCCAACGACCTGCTGTCAGGGCGTCAGCGCGGCCACAAGGCCCACAGCTGCAGCGGCTGCTTGAGCGCGGCGGCCGTGAGGTAGGCCTCGTCGCTCCAGCCGCCCCAGCCCGTGAACAGGTCGGCCCGCACCGCGCCCACGATGGCGCCGCCCGTGTCCTGCGCCATCACCAGGCGCTGCGCGTTCATCGTCGGGCCCTGCGTGGCCAGCCACACCGGCGTGCCATAGGGAATGCTCTGCGGATCGACCGCGATCGAGCGCCCGGGCGTGAGCGGCACGTTCTGCGCACCGCGCGGGCCGAAGCGCGCGTCCAGCTCCGACAGCGCCTCTTCGCGGAAGAACACGGTGCGCGGGTTGCTCCACAGCATCTCGTTGAGGCGCTGCGGGTTCTGCAGGGCCCAGGCCTTGATGGCCGACCACGAGGCCTCGTTGATCGCGCGCTGGTCGAGCAGCCAGCGGCCCACGCTCTGGTACGGATGGCCGTTGTGCGCCGCGAAGGCCACCCGCACCTGGCGCGTGCGCCCGTCGGCCTCGGCGATGTTCAGCCGGCCCGAGCCCTGGATCTGCAGGATCAAGGCGTCGATGGGATCGGCCAGCCAGGCCACGGCGCGGCCCTGCAGCGCGGCCTGCGCGGCGGGCAGCGTGTCGATCTCCTGGCGGCTGTGCCAGGGCTGGCCGGGCCGCAACCCCGGCGGCGGGCCATAGAGCGGCACGCGGTAGGTGGCGGTGGGCACGCGGCTGGCGGCCATGATGGGCTCGTAGTAACCGGTGAGCAGGCCGGCCGGCAGGCTGCCATCGACCTCGGTGACGCGGTAGGGCAGGAAGCGGCGCATCACCCAGGCCTGCTGCTCGGCGGCGGTGGCGATGGAGAGCTGGCGCACTTCGGCGCACAGGCCCGCATGGCCCGCCACCGGCCGCTCGCAGCCACGCACCCAGGCGTTCCACACCTCGTGCAGGCTGTCCTGCCCCCAGCCGGGCAGCTCGCTCCAGCGCACCGGCACCCAGCGGCTCTTGCCGCGCTGCATCGGGGCGGGCAGCACCGTGTCGTCGGGCGCCACCACCACCGGGGGCACCCCGGTGACCGGAGGCGGCATGGGGGGATAGGTGCGGGGGTCGATCGCGCAGGACGCCAGGCTTCCTACAATCAGGGCGCTCCCGATCCAGCGCAGCGCCCTGAGGCCGCTGCCCGTTCTTCCACCCCCCACCGCAGAAACGCCATTCCTTCCCATGACCTTGTTGTTGCTTGAAGCGCTTGGCGCGCTGGTGTTGCTGGTGTTCATCGTGTGGTGGACCATGTTTTCGGGTCGCAAGAAAGGCGAGTTGCCCGAGGAAGTGGCGCCACGCGAGAAGGACGAAGCCCCGCCATCGCGGCGCGACTGAGGCGAACGCCGCCGCTCACGGCGGGCGCAGCACGTTGGCCAGCTCGACCGCGGACTTCACGCCCATCTTGTCGAACACGCGCGAGCGGTGCACCTCCACCGTGCGCACGCTGATGTTGAGCTGGTCGGCCACGAGCTTGTTGGGCAGGCCGGCGATCACCAGGTCCATCACGTCGCGCTCGCGATCGGTCAGGCTGTCCAGGCGCTGCTGCAGCTCGCGCTGGATGCGCTGCTGGGCCAGCACCTGGGCCGAGCGGTCCAGCGCCTGCTCGACGCGGTCGACCAGCGCGTTGTCCGAAAACGGTTTCTCGCAGAAGTCGAAGGCGCCGCGCTTGACGGCGTCGACCGCGGTGGGCACGTCGGCGTGGCCCGAGAGAAAGATCACCGGCACCGCGGCCTGCCAGGGCAGCTGCTGCATGCGCTCGAACAGCGTGAGCCCGCTCATGCCCGGCATGCGCACATCGAGCACCACGCAGCACGGTGCCTCGGGCGCCTGGGTCCACACGGCGGCCTCGGCCTGGAAGGCCTCGGCATGGTCGTAGCCTTCGCTGAGCAGGCGGCGCGTGCGCAGCAGCCAGGCCAGCGCCTGGCGCACCTCGGCGTCGTCGTCGACGAGGTAGATCTTCGCGTCAGGGTGCTGCGTCATGAATCCGATGATAAAGGGCACCCCGCCGCGCTGCGCGCGTCCCCCTGAAGGGGGGCGCACGCTGGGACCGGCGGAGCCGGATCCTCGCGAGCCCTGGCTGGAGGCATCTCGCGCCGACGATCAAACGGCGGCGGGCAGGGTGAAGCGGAACACGGTGCCACGCGGCTCGTTGGGCTCGTGGGTGAGCGCGCCGCCGTGCTGCTCGATCACGGTGCGGCACAGGCTCAGCCCCAGGCCCATGCCTTCGGCGCGGGTCGTGAAGAACGGCGTGAACAGCTTGGCCTGCACCTCCTCGCTCAGCCCCAGGCCATGGTCGGTGACAGAGAAGGCGACCCAGGCCTTCTGCGGCAGGCCGCCCGGCGCGAGACCCGAATGCAGGCGCGCCTGCCCCACCTCCAGGCGCAGCACGCGCAGGCTCATGCGCGAGGACGGGTCGGTCAGCGGCATGGCCTGCATGCCGTTGCGCGCGAGGTTGAGCAGCACCTGCTCGACCATGGTGCGGTCGCACAGCACCGGGGGGCAATCGGGCGCGATCTGGATCTGCAGGCGGATGCCCTGCTTCTTGGCCTGCAGGCTCAGCAGCGGCAGGATGGCGTCGATCAGGCTCTTGGGCGTGACCGCCTCGTGCACCCGTTGGCGCCGCCGCACGAAGTCGGCCACGCTCTTGATGACGCGCGCCGCGCGCTCGGCCTGCTCGCCAATGCGCCGCACAGCCTGCATCAGGTCGGCCTGCACCGGGTCGGCCACCGCCGCGCCCGCCCCCTCGGGCTGCTCCAGCAGGTTGAGCGTGCCGCTGGCGTAGCTCGAGATCGCGGCCAGCGGCTGGTTGAGCTCATGGCTCAGCAGCGAGGCCATTTCGCCCATGGTGGCCAGGCGCGCGGTGGCCTGCAGGCGCTCCTGCGAGGCGCGGTTGAGGTCTTCCACGCGGCGCTGCTCGGTCAGGTCCAGGATGGCGCTCATGAAACCGGTCTGCTTGCCTTGCGCATCGATCAGCGGCGCCTCGATGATGAGCACCGGGAAGCGCGTGCCGTCGGGCCGCTGGAACACCGATTCGTAGCCCTCGCGCGGCAGCACCTGCCCGGCCAGCCGCACCATCTGGCGCTGCTGGTACTCGTCCACCAGCTCGGGCGGCCACCAGGGCGCTGGCAGGCCGGTGCCCACGAGCTGTTCGGCCGTGAGGCCCACCATGTCGCAGAAGGCCGGGTTCACGTAGGTGATGCGGCCTTGCATGTCGCGCGCGCGCAGGCCGGTCACCAGCGAGTCTTCCATCGCCTTGCGGAACGCCAGGGACTTGGCCACTTCCATTTCGGCGCGCTGGCGGCGACGGATGTCGCGCCCGAGCAGGAACAGCACCGACAGCAGCGCCAGCGACAGCGCGCTGACCATGGCGGTGAGCACATTGGGGAAGAGGCCGCGCAACAGGCGCGGGCTCTGCAGTTGAAGGATGAGCGTGTGGCCCGGCAGGTCGAGCACCTGGCGCGCGGTGAGGGTGCGGCGCGTGCCGGTGACGATGCTGTGCAGCGCCAGTCGCGTGCCGTCGGCCTCGTTGAAGGCCAGCCCCCGGCCGCGCAGCAGGTCGCGGTTGGTGAGTTCCGACAGCAGGCCGGGCAGCGAATAGGTGGCCACCAGAAAACCATTGGGCAGGCCATTGCGCGCCACCGGCAGGCACATTTCGATCAGCTCCAGGCCCTTGCCGTGGCGCAATGGCCAGAAGTAGCTGCTGGAGTAGGCCGGCCCGGACAGGCGCCGCGCGTGGTCGCAGGCCAGGCGCACCTCAGGCAGGGCCTGGTCGCGGTCCAGGTAACCGAACAGCTCGGGGATGAAGGGCGTGTCGCGCGCGGCGGCCACCTGTTGCGCGTTGTCGCGCCATTCGAGCCGAACGATCTCCCGGTGCTGCGCCATCAGCTCGGCCGCCGGAAAGGCCCACGAATCGGCCGTGGGCGCCACGCTGTGCAGCGACTGCAGGGTCTGCACGTTGCGCACCAGGCTGCTGCGGATGTCGCTCACGAGCGAGGCCGCGTCCTGCTCCAGCGCGGTCTGGTCGCGCGCCTCTTCGTACTCCGCGGCCAGGAAGATCAGCACCCCCAGCAGCGTCGCCACCAGCAGCAGCAGGGCCGCCCACAGGCGCCAGCGGAGCGAACGAAGGCTTTCGCGCCACGCGCGGATGAAGTGCGGGCGCTCCATGGCCGAGCGGGTCAGAGGCGGCGGTGCTGCAGCGAAGGCAGTTGTTCGCGCACGCTGCGCAGGCGCTCGATGTCCAGCTCGGCCAGCACCACGCCGGGGCCTTCGGCCTGCAGCGCCATCACCTCGCCCCAGGGGTCGATCACCATGCTGTGGCCCCAGGTGCGGCGGCCGTTCTCGTGCACGCCACCCTGGGCGCTGGCGATCACGAAGGCCTGGTTCTCGATCGCGCGGGCGCGCAGCAGCACCTCCCAGTGCGAGCGCCCGGTGGTGTAGGTGAAGGCCGCTGGCACCAGCAGGATGTCGGCGGCGAGCATGCGGTAGAGCTCGCCAAAGCGCAGGTCGTAGCAGACGCTCTGGCCCACGCGCCAGTCCTGGCCCGCGTGGTCGCGGCACTCGAACACGGTGGGCGTGTCGCCCGCGACCAGCACCGTGGCCTCGTCGTAGTGCTCGGTGCCGTTGTCGTAGCGGAACAGGTGGATCTTGTCGTAGCGGCTGGTGCTCTCGCCGCGCGGGTTGTACACCACCGAGGCGTTGGCCGCGTGGCTGGGGTCGTCGGTGGCCATGGGCAGCGTGCCGCCGACGATCCACATCTTGAGGTCGCGCGCGGCGTCGGAGAGGAAGTCCTGCACCTTGCCCAGGCCGGGCGTTTCGGCCAGCACCAGCTTGTCCTCGTCCTTGGCGCCCATGAAGCAGAAGTACTCGGGCAGCACCGCGAGCTCGGCCCCGCCAGCGGCGGCCTGGCGCAGCAGGCGCAGGGCTTCGCTGAGGTTGACGTCCAGGCTGATGCCCGAAACCATCTGGATGGCGGCGACTTTCATGCGGTGTCCTTTCGGTGAAGCCTGACAGCTTACTGCAGCACCGGCGTGGGGTCGCGCGGCGCCGCGGCGGCCGGTGAAGCCCGCTCGACCTTGTCCACCTGGGGATCGGCCCAGCTGCCGGTGATGCGGAACTCCTGCGTCGTTGCCGACTGCAGCGGCTGGCGCAGCAGGAATTGCGCCAGGAAGGTGCCCAGACCGATGGCCGGGTTGATGGCGGTGGCGATCAGCGAGGCGGTGCCGGCGTTGATCTCGGGCACCACCACCACCTTGAGGTCCTGCTGCTCGCGCGCGATGTCGGCGCTGCCTTCCATCAGCACGGCCGCGTTCACGCCCTTCATCTGCAGGTTGTTGGTGTGCAGCACGCCCTGCTCCAGGCGCGCGTCGCCGCGCACGAAGTCGAAGGCAAAGCCTTCGGAGAACACGTCTCGGAAGTCGAGCACCAGGCGTCGCGGCAGGGCCTGCAGGCTGAGCACGCCCAGCAGGCGCCCGGCGCCGGGGTCGACCTTGAGGAACTGGCCGCGCTCGATGTCGGCGTGGATCTGGCCCGACAGGCTGGGGTAGTCGATCGACAGCGGCGAGCCGATCCAGCCGATGTTGCCTTCGAGCCGACCCTTGCCACCGCGCACCAAGCCCTCGCGGCCGAAGCGGGTGAGCAGTTGGCCCGAGTCGTCGATGTCGAGCCGGAAATTGAGCGCGGTGCGGCGCTGGCCGGCCGCGCCGGCCCCGGCGGCGACCCAGTTGCCGGTGGCGCTCAGGCGCGCCTCGGGCGCGGCGACGCGCAGTCGGGTCAGGCGCCATTCGCTGCCGCGCAGCGGCCCGCCGCGGTTGATGGCCTCGACCTCCACACGCCCCAGGTTGCGACCGGCGATGGTGAGCTCGTCCACGGCGATATCCAGCGAGGGCACGCTGGTGGTGGGCTGCTCCAGCAGCTGTTCGACGTCGTTCGCCGCCGAGGGCTCCAGCTGCAGGCGCTTGAGGCGCGCGTACACATTGCCCGCCGTACCCGGGCCCGACTGGCGCACCGACACGTAGCCATTGAGTTCGTTGGCGTCGATGTTGGCCTGCCACTGCGCGCCTTCGCGCGAGCCTCCCAGCACCACGCGGTGGAACTGGCGCCCGCGCACCGTGAGGCGGTCGGCGCGCACCGCCAGGGTGGTGGGCAGGTAGGCCAGGCTGGCGTTCTGGTCGCTGACCGGGCCCACGCGCGGCAGCACCGTGGCGCCGGCCGTGGCCGCCGTGCGCACGTCCACCCCCGTGGTGGTGTTGAACGCGCGCTCCCAGGCATCGGTGTCGAGCTGCGCGAGTTGCACATGAGCGACGACGCCCTCGGGCGGCAGGGACGCGGCGGTGTTGTCGCCCTCCACGCCGACCGCGATGGCGCCGCGCAGCACCCGCGGCTCGCCGCTGCCGAGTTCGCGCTCGTACTGCAGCGAGGCCACCGGCGCCAGCGAGGAGCCGAGCTGGATCGCCAGCCGGTCGGTGCGCGCGCTCTCGCCCGCCACGGTGAGCACGTGGTTTTCGTAGCGCAGCGGCAGGCTGGCCTCGGCCGCCTTGTTCAAGGGCGCCGGCAGGTTCAGCGCCAGCCCCTGCAGGTTGCTCGTCACCTGCAGCTCGGGCACGCCTGCGCGAAAGCCGAGCTGGGCCGTGTAGGCCGCGCTGCCGCTGGCATGCTGGAACAGGCGCGAGACAAAACCCAGCCCGGCGTCGCGCAGGCCGTCGGCGCTGGCCAGGCCCTGGCCTCGGAACTGCACCTGGGCCGTGCCCTTGGCGTCGACCTGCATGCCACCCTCGAAGCGCAGGTCGCCGCCGTACACCCGGGCCTGGGCGGCCTTGACCGAGAAGCCGGTTTCGCTGAAGGCCAGGTTGCCGCTGGCGCGCCCGAGCAGGGGCGCATCGGGGCTGATCTGCAGGTCGTTGCCATCGAGCTTGACGGTGCCGCTGACCTTGGTGGCGTGAGGGTCGGCCAGTGGGAGCTGGAGCGCGAACCCCACTTGCGTGGCCCCGGCACCAGTGCGGGCCCGCGCCAGCGCCTGGCCCGTCATGGCGTTGAGCGGCGAGCCCTGCACGAAACCCAGCGCCTCGTTCGCCGGCCCCTGGGCCTGGGCGTTCACCATCAGCACGCCGTCGTGGCCCAGGTGCTCGATGCCCACCTGTCCCTTGCTCAGGCGCACGCCGGGCGCGTTCGCCACACCGCCTTCGAGCGCGCTGAGCTTGAGCGAGGCGCGGTCGAGCAGCAGCTCGCCCGAGACACCGCGCAGCGCAGGCCAGGCCGCCTCGCCCGCCTTCTGCAGGTAGGCGGGGATGTAGTCGAAGTCCACGTTGCGCAGCGGCGCGCTGATGCGGAACTCGCCGCGCTCGCCGGGCTTCTCGAAGGGCACGTGATCGACCAGCCCCTGCACGCGGAACTCGACCCGGTTCGAGCTGCCACCGCGCACCGCCTCGCGCACGTAGTGGCGCGCGTCGGCATTCACGGTGAGCGGCAGGTAGCGGTGCACGCGCGTGGCGTCGGCGCGCGTGAGGGTGGCGGTGAGGTCGAGCACGCCGGGAAACCGCGAGGCGGTCGATCCGGTCGGCACCTCGCTGGTCTGCCAGCGCACCTGGGCCGTGCCCTCGGCATCGGCGTTGCTCAGGCGCACGTTGTCGAGCTGGGCTTCGATGCGCTCGCCCTGCACGCGCCAGGAAAAATCGGCCTCCAGCTGGTCGACCGGCACGCTGGGGTCTTCGAACACATCGGGCAGTTCCACGGTGCCGTCGGCCACGCTGATGTGCGCCCGCCCGCCCGCCTGGTTGAGGTCGAAGTCCACCGTGGCCCCCGAGATGCCGGGGCGACCGGGCAGCGGGAAACGCCCCGAGATGGACATGCGGCCGCTGGGTTCGCCCGCCACCGACAGACCACTCACCCGCCCTTTGGCCTGGTAGCTCGCCAGGTCCCAGCCCGCCGATGCCGCCGCGCCGGCCCGGCCTTGCCAACGGGCCGAAAAGCCGTCCACCCGGCCCACGGGCCGCAGCTGCTCCAGCCGCCGGTGCGCTTCGGCCGGCAGGGGCAGGCGGCTGGCGAGGGCCGCGAGCGCGCCCAGCTCCAGCCGCTCAGCGCTGAGTTCGGTGCTCGCGCCCTGCTGCCCGGACAGGGCGGCCGTGTGCTGCAGGCGCAGCCGGCCGCTGGGCCAGTCCACGCCCTCGCGGGTGCGGAAACGCAGGTCGTCGGTGGCCACATTGAAGCCCCCCTCGGACCACTGCGCGGCCAGCCGGCCTTGCAATTCGTCGATCGCCAGGGCCGGCAACCCGGGGCCGAGCTGGGCGTCCACGTCGCGCAGCGCCAGGTCGGTCGTGGCGCCCGCCACGGCGCCGTTGACCACGTCGGCCCAGGCGCGCAGCGCGCCTTGCCCGGCGCGCACATCCACGCCCCAGGTCGACAGGTCCGCGTAGGCCCGCAGGCGCGCCACGTCCACGTGGCTGAAGTCCGCGTACAGCTCGCCGCCCCAGTTGTGCCAGATCGGTTGCCCGGGCGCACGGCCGCCCAGCTCGATCAGGGGCTCGCGCAGGCGCCCCCGCACGCTCAGGCCCTCGCCCCATTCGGCCGGCGGCGTGGCGTCGAGCCGGAACTGGTGCGTGCGGGCGGTGTTGCGCACCACGAAGCTCAAGGCCCCCAGGGCCAGCGGGGGTTGGGCGCGCAGCTCGTCCGTCCAGCGCACGGTGCCGTTCTGGATGACGAATTCGCGCAGAGAGAAGAACCAGTCGGCGGCGCGGCCATCTTGCTGGCCCGGGCCCGCGATGTCGAGCCCGGCCACCTCGATGCGGCCCTGCGCGGTGCGCCGCACGTCCAGCACCGGCTGGTCGATCACGACCTGTTCGAAGTTGCCGTGCCAGAGGGAGCGCACCGACACCGCGGTGCGCACCAGCGGCAGGTGCAGGGCGACGCGACCGTGGGGATCGAACAGCTGCACGTCGCGCAGCTCGAAGGACGGCATGAAGGCGGGCAGGAAACCCAGGCCGCTGCTGGTGTTGTCGGCCCGGATCTCGCCCACCTTCACCGGGGCGCCGACCGTGCTGCTGGCCCATCGCTCCAGCTCAGGGCGCCATTCGCCGATTCGGGGCACAATCCACCAATTCAGCGCCGCCCAGGTCAGCACGAAGAGGCCCCAGGCCAGGAACACGAGCCACAAGCAAAGCCGGGCCACCACCGAAAGTGTCTTGAGGGTTCGCGGGGCAGGGGCGATGGGAGCCGGGCTTTGATTCATGTCCACCGCAAATTATGACGGCCAGCCATTTCACAGGTTCCACAGCGGAAGCGCCCGTTTTGTCATCAAATGTGAACCTCTGTCCGCCGCTCTCGGCCCAAGACCGCCGGGCCGACCATTCGCGCTTCGTGCAGCGGGTGCGCCGCCGCTACGCCACTGAACTGCCCTGCCTTCACCCGGGAGAACCCGTGCTCGCCAGCATGCGGGCCTGCCTGGGCGTGCTGCGCGAGCGCGGCCTGCCGGTGCCCGCCGCCCTGCGCGTGCTGCGCCAGCTGGTGCTGGAGCGCCTGGTGGTGCTCGACTGCGAGCAGGGCGCGCCGCTGGCCGTGGTCACGCGCGCCGTCACCGAACTGGCCGAACTCGCGCTCGACGAAGCCTGCACCCTGGCCTGCGCCGATCTGGACGAACAGCACGGCGCGCCGCAATTCACCACGCCCAAGGGCGAGTTGCAGCGCGCGCAGCTGTGGGTGATCGGCATGGGCAAGCTGGGCGCGCGCGAGCTCAATGTGTCGAGCGACATCGACCTGATCTACGTCTACGACCAGGACGGCGAGACCGCCGGCAACGCCCAGGGCCGCCAGCGCATCAGCAACCACGAGTATTTCGGCAAGGCCGTCAAGCACATCTACAACACCGTGGGCGAGACCACCGAACACGGCAACGTGTTCCGTGTCGACCTGGCCCTGCGGCCCAACGGCAACTCAGGGCCCAGCGCGGTCTCGCTCGGGGCGCTCGAAGAGTATTTCCTGGTGCAGGGCCGCGAGTGGGAACGTTTCGCCTGGCTCAAGAGCCGCGTGATCGCCCCCATCGCGTGTGTGCAGGACCGCAGCGCCAGCGCGCTGCGCGGCACCGTGCTGCCCTTCGTGTTCCGCCGCTACCTCGACTACGGCGTGTTCGATGCCTTGCGCACCTTGCACCGGCAGATCCGCGACCACGCGTCCAAACGCGCCGCCGGCAACCCGGGGCGATCGAACGACGTGAAGCTCTCGCGCGGCGGCATCCGCGAGATCGAGTTCACGGTGCAGCTGCTGCAGGTGGTGCGCGGCGGCCAGTTCCCCGAGCTGCGCACGCGGCCCACGCTGGATGCGCTGCAGCGCCTGTGCAAGGCCGGCCTGATGCCGCCGGCCACGGCCACCGCGCTGGCGCAGGCCTACGAATTCCTGCGCCGGGTCGAGCACCGCATCCAGTACCTGGACGA
This sequence comes from Hydrogenophaga sp., assembly GCA_018993155.1. Classification (GTDB taxonomy): domain Bacteria; phylum Pseudomonadota; class Gammaproteobacteria; order Burkholderiales; family Burkholderiaceae_C; genus Hydrogenophaga. The sequence goes on along the minus strand of JAGKSX010000009.1, from coordinate 32,669 downwards.
CCAGCAGACCCACGTGATGCCCACGCGCGACGACGACCTGGCCTGGCTCGCGGCCACGCTCGGTTACCCCGACGTGTGCGCCTTCCTGCACGCGCTGGACGCGCACCGCGAGCTGGTGGCCCAGGAATTCGACACCCTGCTCGGCGGACCCACCAACGGCGGTTGCAACGGCAAGGGCTGCGGCAGCAAGAAGAACGGTGCCAACGGCCGCAGCGCGGTCGAGGACCTGCAGGGCGTGCTGGAGCAGCTGCCCCCGGCCTTCGCGGCCCGCGTGGGCCAATGGCGCGAACACCCGCGGGTGCTCGCGCTGCGCGAGGACACCCGCGCACGCCTGGTGCGGCTGGTGCAGCGCACGGGGGCCTGGATCGACGAAGGCCGCGTGAGCGAAGAGGCCGCTCTGCGCATGGCCGACTGGATCGAGCCGCTGCTGCGCCGCGAGAGTTACCTCGCCCTGCTGCAGGAACGGCCCTCGGTGCACGAGCGCCTGCTGCGCCTGCTGGGCGCGGCGAAGTGGCCCGCGCGCTACCTGATCAAGCACCCCGGCGTGATCGATGAACTCGCCAGCCAGCAGCTGCTGACCGACCGCTTCGATGCCGCGCAGTTCGAGGACGAGCTGGAGGCGCGGCGCACCGCGCTGCGCTCCACCGGCGAGGACGATGAAGAAGCCCTGCTCAACCTGCTGCGCCGCGCGCACCACGCCGAGGTGTTCCGCACCCTGGCGCGCGACGTGGAGAAGGTGCTCACCGTCGAACAGGTGGCCGACGACCTTTCCGCCCTGGCCGACTCGGTGCTGCGCACCACCGCGCGCTGGTGCTGGGCCCGTCTCAAGAGCCGCCACCGCGACGAGCCCAGCTTCGCCATCATTGGCTACGGCAAGCTCGGCGGCAAGGAGCTGGGCTACGGCAGCGACCTGGACATCGTCTTCGTCTACGAAGACGAACACGAGAACGCCCCGGAGATCTACGCCGCCTTCGTGCGCAAGATGATCAACTGGCTCACGGTGAAGACGGGCGAGGGCGACCTGTTCGAGATCGACACCGCGCTGCGGCCCAACGGCAGCTCGGGCCTGCTGGTCACCAGCTTCACGGCCTATTCCAACTACCAGCAGCAGCGCGGCAGCAACACCGCCTGGACCTGGGAACACCAGGCCATGACACGCGCGCGCTTCGTGCTCGGTGGTGTGGCCGAGAGCCCGCCGCCGGGCCTTCCCAAGGCGGGCTCAGCCCCCCCGGGGGGCAGCGACCCGCAGGGGGGCGCAGCGTGGGGGCTCTCCCTCGCCGGCCGCTTCGACGCGGTGCGCGAGGCGGTCATCACGGCCGAGCGCGATGCCGCCTCGCTGGCCGCCGAAATCGTCGCCATGCGCGGCAAGGTGCGCGCGGCGCACCCGGTGCGTGGCGAACGCTTCGACGTGAAACACAGCCCGGGCGGCATGGTGGACGTGGAGTTCGTGGTGCAGTACCTGGTGCTGCTGCACTCTCGCGCGCACCCCGAGTTGCGCGCCAACACCGGCAACATCAACCTGCTGCGGCGCGCCGAAAGCGCCGGCCTGCTCGAACCGGGCATGGGCGAGGCCGCGGCCCGCGCCTACCGCGAGCTGCGCCAGATCCAGCACACCGCGCGGCTGGACGAGGCGCCCACGCAGGTCGATGCGGCGCAGGTCGAAGAAGCCGCTCGCGCGGTGCTGGCGTTGTGGCAACACGTGCTGGGCCGCGTCACGTCGACCGCTTGAACGATCGACCTGCCTTGACACCGTGGCGCGGCAGCTGGTTGTGGCTTTGCGGCCTGCATGCGGCGCTCAGCCTGCTGGTGTGGTGGTCCCCTGCCGGCGTGGCCGACGCACTGACTTGGCGCGCGGGCGAATGGACGGCACGGCCCTGGACGCTGTGGAGCAGCGCCTGGGTCCACCTGAACCTCCCCCACCTCGTGGGCAACGTGCTGGCCATGGGCGGCGTGGCCGCCGCAGGTTGGGTGCTGCGGCCCGGTGCGCGCTGCACGCTGGCGTGGCTGCTGGCGTGGCCACTCACGCAGGTCTCGCTGCTGCTGTGGCCCCAGGTGGGGTACGCGGTCGGCCTCTCTGGCCTGATGCACGCCGGCATCCTCGTGCTGGCGGTGCAGGTCGCGCTGCGCCGCCTGCCCATCCAGGGCGCGCGGTTCTGGGGCGGGCTGCTGTTCGTGGTGGTGCTGACCAAGGTGCTGCTCGAGCGGGGCTGGTCCCAGCCCATCGTGTGGGACGCCGACAGCCACCTGTCGGTGGTGCAGGCCGCGCACGTCACCGGCGCCTTCTGGGGCGTGGTGCTGGGGCTGGCCGAACCCCTGCTGAAGCGCCCACGAAAAAGCCCGCCGTAGCGGGCTTTCAGGCACGGGGCGCGCAGGGGCTCAGGCCGCCGACGGCGCCGCGGTGACCGAGACCGCCTTGCGGAAGCGGTTGAGCTCCTGCACGGTCTTGAAGCTCTGCTCCATCAGCAGGCTCATGTTGTGCAGGATCCGATCGACCACGCGCGTTTCCCACACCGCATCGAAGTTGATCTGCTTGTCCAGCCAGTGCTCCAGCCACTCCGGGTTGGGCAGGCGGCTTTGAATGGTGTCGTTGGGGAACAGGTTCTTGTTCACGTGCAGGTTGGTCGGGTGCAGCGCCTGCGCGGTGCGGCGCGCGCTGGCCATCAGCACGCCCACCTTGGCGAAGGCCGAGCGGGCCTCGTTGCCGAACTTGCCGATGGCGCGCTTCATGTAGCGCAGGTAGGCGCCGCCGTGGCGCGCCTCGTCCTGGCTGAGCGTGCTGTAGATCTGCTTGATCACGGGTTCGGTGTGCCACTCGCTGGCGCGGCGGTACCAGTGGTTCAGGCGGATCTCGCCGCAGAAGTGCAGCATCAGCGTCTCCAGCGGCGGAGCCGGATCGAACTCGAAGCGGATGTCGTGCAGCTCCTGCTCCGTGGGCACCAGCTCGGGACGGAAGCGGCGCAGGTACTCCATCAGCACCAGCGAGTGCTTCTGCTCTTCAAAGAACCAGATCGACATGAAGGCCGAGAAGTCGGAATCGTCGCGGTTGTCGCGCAGGAACATCTCGGTGGCCGGCAGCGCCGCCCATTCCGTGATCGCGTTCATCTTGATGGTCTGCGCCTGTTCATCGGTCAACGCGCTGGCATCGAACTTGTCCCAGGGGATGTCCTTGTCCATGTCCCAACGCACGGATTCGAGTTGTTTGAAGAGTTCAGGATAGAGCATGGTGGTCTTTCTTAACGCGGACATTCTATGCGGCGGGCTTTCACGGCAATGACAAACCACCCCATCGTTCGGGACTTGCCCCCTCGGAAAGTTCCGATGGCACCGGTTTGAATCCACCCAGCCGCCGCCTGCGTAGAGGAGATCAGACGCGCTTGAGTTTGCGACAGGCCCATGTTGGAATGAATTTTTTGCCCCTCTGGAGTTGCCGCATGAAGAACCTTGAAACCCTGGGCCTGGCCATTGCGCTGGCGTTCGCCACGGTGCCGCCCGCCGCGGCCCAGACCGCGCCGGCGCCCGCGCCGACGGGTGCCAGCTGCCCCGCGCTGCTGCAGCATCGCTTCGACCGCCTGCAGGACGAAAAGCCCCAGTCGCTGTGCCAATACAGCGGCAAGGTGGTGCTGGTGGTGAACACCGCGAGCTTCTGTGGTTTCACCAAGCAGTACGAAGGCCTGGAGGCACTCCACGCGCGCTACCAGTCCCAGGGGCTGGTGGTGCTGGGCTTCCCGGCCAACGACTTCGGCAGCCAGGAGCCGGGCAACAACCAGGCCATCGCCGACTTCTGCGAGAACACCTTCGGCGTGAAATTCCCGATGTTCAGCAAGACCAGCGTGGTCGGGCGAGACGCCAACCCGCTGTACCGCCAACTGGCTGAAAAGACGGGCGACCACCCGCGCTGGAACTTCCACAAGTACCTGATCGCGCGCGACGGCCAGACCGTGCGCAGCTATGCCAGCGGCGTCGACCCCAAAAACCCCTCGTTCGTCAGGGACATAGAAAAGTTTCTGTCGGCTAAATAGTGACTGATGAGTCACAATGAAAACCAATAAGTATTTCAACGCGAGTTGCCACCATGCCCCTGCCCAGCCAATCCCGCTCTGCGCGCCCGATGACCGGAGCATGGAACTTTTCTCGCGCAGCGGGCGTCGTAAACAGCAGGCCGGACAGCGTGCCGGCCGCCGATTTCCGTTTTGTACTGCGAAGCCTTCCGGGTCTGCGTGATCCGGCTGCAATCCCGAGGCGCTTCTCCTCCTCCTCCCTCCCTCCCTTGTTCGTCTGGGGGCGCTTCGCAGTCTTTTGTATTGGCCTCCGTGGCCGCCGCCCCCGCCGGTGCGCGGCCCACCGGCCCTGAGGTCCGTCCATGCAGTCGGGCCTCCTCCCCACCTCCGTCTCCCCTGCGCGCGCCGCCGTCTCGCGGCCTTCGCGCGTGGCCATCGTGGGCTCCGGCATTGCCGGCCTGGCCGCCGCCCACACCCTGCAGGGCCTGGCCGATGTCACGCTGTACGAGGCGGGCGACCATTTCGGCGGGCACACCCACACGGTGGACGTGACCCTGCCCGATGCCTACGGCGTGCCCACCACCTTTGGCGTCGACACCGGCTTTCTGGTGCTCAACGAGCGCACGTACCCCAATCTGCTGGCCTTGCTCGCCGCTCTGGAGGTGCCGATCGCCCGCGCCGACATGTCGTTCTCGGTCCAGGTGCCGGGTGCCGGGCCCGGCGGCGACGCGCTCGAATGGAGCGGCAGCGACCTGTCTTCCGTGTTCGCGCAGCGCCGCAACCTGGCCAACCCACGCTTTCTGCGCATGCTGGCCGACATCGCGCGCTTCAACCGCGTGACCACCCGCCTGGCCGAACGTGGCGACGACCTGCGACCCGACAGCCCCCTGCTGCAACCCTTGGGCGACTTCCTGCGCGACCAGCGCTTCTCGGCCGAATTCCGCGACTGGTACTTCCTGCCCATGATGGGCTGCATATGGAGTTGCCCGACCGACCAGATGCTGGCCTTCCCGGTCGCCACCATGGTGCGCTTCTGCCACAACCACGGCCTGATCCAGGTGAGGAACCGGCCGCAGTGGCACACGGTCGCGGGGGGCGCCCGCCAGTACGTGAGAAAGATCCTCCGCGGGGTGGGCGACCTGCGCCTTTTCACGCCGGTGCAGCAGGTGCTGCGCGACGACGAGGGCGTGCGCGTGGTCTCACCCGGCCAAGTGGACCGCTTCGACGCCATCGTGATGGCCTGCCACAGCGACCAGGCGCTGCGCCTGCTGGGCAACCAGGCCTCGGCGGCCGAACGCGAGCTGCTCGGCGCCATCCGCTACCAGCCCAACCGCGCCGTGCTGCACACCGATGCCTCGGTGCTGCCGGAGAACTCCCGTGCCTGGGCGGCCTGGAACTACGAACGCGCGCCCACTGCCGATCAGGAATCGGCCAACGTCTGCCTGCATTACCTGATCAACCGCCTGCAGCCACTGCCAGTGCCGCAACCGGTGGTGGTGTCGCTCAATCCGCAGCGCGAGATCACCCCCACGCAAGTGCTGGGCGAGTACGCCTACGAGCACCCCGTGTTCGACCTCGCGGCGATCCGCGCCCAGGCCGGCATTCCCGGCTTGCAGGGCCATCGCCATACCTGGTTCGCCGGCGCCTGGACCGGCTATGGCTTTCACGAGGACGGGCTCAAGTCGGGCCTGCAGGCCGCGCGCGGCCTGATCGATGCGCACCGCCTGATGCCGCTGACCCACGAGCGCGAGCTGCGCCGGGCCGCGCTTCCCGGGGTGTTCGCATGAGCGCAGCGCCGGGCCGCCCCAAGCCAGCTCGCACCGCAGGCGAAGCCGAAGGTATACCAGTGAACGCGGCCGTGGCACAGCTGGGCTTTGGCCAGGTGCGCCACACACGCCACCGGCCCCGGCGCCACGCGTTCGCCTACGCCACCTGCTTTCTGATGCTGCCCATGCGCAGCCTGCGCGTGCACGGCCCCGGCGCGCTGGCGCGCAACCGCAGTGCCGCGCTGAGCTTTCACGACACCGACCACGGCGATGGCCGCGCCGACAGCCTGGGCTGGCTGGACGAGGTGCTGCGCCAGCATGGCATCCACGACGCACAGGGCGAGGTCTGGCTGCACACCTACCCGCGCATGCTGGGCTACAGCTTCAAGCCAGTGAGTTTCTGGTACTGCCACCGCGCCGATGGCTCGCTGCGCGCGGTGCTCGCCGAGGTGAACAACACCTTTGGCGAACGCCATTGCTACCTGCTCGACGCGCCCCGCTATGGCCAGCCCTGCGAAGCCGCCAAGGTGTTCCACGTCTCGCCGTTCTGCCCGGTGCGCGGGCGCTACCGCTTCGTCTTCATGCGCACGGAAGGCCCCACCGCCCGCACCGTGGCGCGCATCGACTACTTCGATGGCGCGGGTGATGCGGCCCTGCTCAACACCAGCGTGAGCGGCGAGCTGCTGCCACTCAATGCCCGCACGCTGCGCCGCGCGCTGTGGTCTCACCCCGCCATGACCCTGGGCGTGATCGCCCGCATCCACTGGCAGGCTTTGCGCCTGTGGTGGCAGAAGGCCCCATTCTTCCGCCAGCCGCCCGCGCCGGGCGACTTCGTGACCGCCGCCGTGCCCTCGGCGCCCACTGTGACCGCCGAGCCGCGCCAACCATGAACAGCACCACCGCCTCCCGCCGCCCCGTGGGCTTCGAACTGCCCCACAACACACCGGCCGCCGCGCGCACCGTCCTGCAGCTGCTGCAGAGCCTGGTGCACGGCAGCCTCACGCTGCAGCTGCCCGACGGCTCGGTGCAGCGCTTCGGGCAGACCGACGGACCGCATGCGAGCATGAAGCTGCACAACTGGAACGTGTGCGGCGCCACGCTCAAATCGGGCGACATCGGTTTCGCCGAGACCTACATCGCCGGCGACTGGAGCACGCCGCACCTCACCTCGCTGCTCTCGCTGCTGGTGGCCAACCGCCACGAGGTGGAGGACATGGTCTATGGCTCCTGGCTGGGCCGCCTGGCCTACCGCGTGCGGCACCTGCTCAACCGCAACTCCAAGGCCAACAGCCGCAAGAACATCCACGCGCACTACGACCTGGGCAATGCGTTCTACCGCCTGTGGCTGGACGAGACCATGAACTACTCGTCGGCCTGGTTCGAGACACCGGAGCAGACCATGGTGATGGCGCAGCATGCCAAGGTGCGCCGCGCGCTGCGACTGGCCGGGGTGCGCCCGGGCGACCGCGTGCTGGAGATCGGCTGCGGCTGGGGTGCGCTGGCCGAAAAGGCGACCACCGAGTTCGACGCCTCGGTGGTCGGCGTGACGCTGTCGACCGAACAGCTGGCCTTCGCGAAACAGCGCCTGCAGGCCATCGGGCGCCAGGACCGCGCCGACCTGCGGCTGCAGGATTACCGGGACATCCACGACGCACCATTCGACGCCATCTGCTCGATCGAGATGGTCGAGGCGGTGGGGCGCTCGTACTGGCCGACCTACTTCCAGACCGTGGCCCGCCTGCTCAAGCCCGGGGGCCGGGCCTGCATCCAGAGCATCGTGATCGCCGACGCGCATTTCGACCGCTACATCCAGGGCACGGATTTCATCCAGCAATACATCTTCCCGGGCGGCTGTCTGCCTTGCCCGCGCGAGTTGCGCGCCCAGGCCGCGCGGGCGGGGCTGGAGGTGGTCGATGAGTTCGCCTTCGGCCAGGACTACGCGCGCACGCTGTCGATCTGGCGCGAGAGTTTCCTGCGCGAACAGGAGCACGTGCTGCAACTGGGCTTCGACCAGCGCTTCCTGCGCATCTGGGAGTTCTACCTCGCTTATTGCGAGGCGGCGTTCGAGCAGCAGAACGTGGACGTCGTGCAGTACACGCTGCGCAAGCCCGCCTGAGGCCCGCGCCATGTCCACGCTCCCTCTTCACCTGTTCGTGGCCCTCGCGCTGCTGGTGGGGGGACCCGCAAGCGCGCAGCCCGCGCCAGCACCCCTGCTGAGCGCGGTGCTGCAGGACCAGACACGCACCGGCAGCGCCCGCCTTCGGTACTGGGGGTTCGATGTCTACGACGCGCGCCTGTATGTCGCGCCCGGCTTTGACATCCAGCGCTTCGAAGACCAGCGCTTCGGCCTGGAACTGAGCTACCTGCGGGGCTTCAAGGGCGCCGACATCGCCGAGCGCTCCATCGAGGAAATGAAAGGCCTGGCCCGGCTGGACCCCGCGCAGGCCCAGCGCTGGCAAGCCGCGATGAGCGCCCTCTTCCCCGAGGTGCGGCGTGGCGACCGCCTCACCGGCGTGCACGTGCCGGGCAGCGGCGCGCGCTTCTACGTCAACGGCCAGTGGCTCGGCGAGATCGCCGACGACGCCTTCTCGCGCCTGTTCTTCGGCATCTGGCTCTCGCCCAGGACCTCGCAGCCGAGCCTGCGCGAAGCCCTGATCCAGTCCCTGGGCGGCCCGCCGCGCGCGCCATGAGCGAACCCGCCGCCCGCTTCATCGGGCCAGGCGCCTGGCGCCATGGGCTGCGCTACGGTCTGCTGGGCCTGCCGCTGGCTTTCGTCGCGTTGCCGCTGTACGTGATCCTGCCCAACCACTACGCGCGCGCGTTCGGCGCGCCGTTGGCGGCCCTGGGGGCGGTGCTGCTGGCCGCGCGACTGATCGATGCCGTGCTCGATCCCTGGATCGGGCGTTGGTGCGACCGCCTCTTTGCGCGCTCGATCGCGGCCGTGCTGGGCGCTGCCGCCGGCGCCGCGCTGGTGCTCGCGGGCGGGCTGTGGGGCCTGCTGTTTCCGCCGGCCGCCGTGCGCGACGCGGGCAGCGCGATCCTGCTCGGCTGGGCGGGCGGGCTGATGGCCCTGACCTACATCGCCTACAGCGTGATCTCGGTGGCGCACCAGGCCTGGGGGGCGCGCCTGGGCGGCGACGAGGCCCAGCGCAGCCGCGTGGTGGCCTGGCGCGAAGGCCTGGCCCTGCTGGGCGTGCTGATCGCCGCCGTGCTGCCCGCCACGCTGGGGCTGGGCGCCACGGTCTCGGCCTTCGCCGCGCTGCTGGCGCTGGGCTGGTGGGCCTGGAGCCGCGCCACGCGCCCGCTCGACCGGTCCCTGGCCACCACGGCGGATGGCCCCTCCCCGCTGCGGCAACCCGCGTTCCGGCGCCTGCTCGCGGTGTTCGTGATCAACGGCACCGCCAGCGCCGTGCCGGCCACGCTGGTGCTGTTCTTCGTGCAGGACCGGCTGCAGGCACCGGCGGCGGTGGAGCCGGCCTTCCTCGCCACCTACTTCCTGTGCGCCGCGATGTCGATGCCGCTCTGGGTGCGGCTGGTCGCCCGCCTCGGGCTGGCGCGCACCTGGCTCGCCGGCATGGGCGTGGCGGTGGCGGTGTTCGTCTCGGCGGCCCTGCTCGGCGCGGGCGACGTGCTGCCCTTCCTGATGGTGTGTGCCCTCTCGGGCGTGGCGCTGGGCACCGACCTCGCCCTGCCCGGCGCGATGCTTGCCGGCCTGATCGGCCGGCTGGGTGAACGCGGCCAACGCGAGGGCGCGTACTTCGGCTGGTGGAACTTCGCCACCAAGCTCAACCTCGCGCTGGCCGCGGGTCTCGCCCTGCCACTGCTGGCCTGGTTCGGCTACACCCCAGGCACGCGCGACCCCGCCGCGCTGCAGACCCTGACCATCGCCTACTGCCTGCTGCCTTGCGCGCTCAAGCTGCTGGCCGGGGGCGCGCTGTACGCGCTCGTCATCCGGCCCGAGCAAAAGCCCGCGCCGCCGCGCCCCGCCCTGTCCACGAACTGAAAGACCACCATGCAACGACGCCACTTGCTCGCCGCCGGCATCGCGGGCGCCGCCGCACTCTCGGGCTGCGCAGGCCCGCAGATCGCGCAGTACGCGGGCGAAAAACCGGTGCTCGACCTGCGCAGCTATTTCAACGGCACGCTCGACGCCTACGGTGTCTTCACCGACCGCTCGGGCGAGGTCGTCAAGCGCTTCACCGTGGTCATGCGCTGCCAATGGAACGGGGACGATGGCGTGCTCGACGAGGCCTTCACCTACTCGGATGGCACGACCCAGAAGCGCGTGTGGCGCATGAAGCACCTGGGCAACGGCCGCTTCAGCGGCACCGCCGACGACGTGGTGGGCACCGCGCTCGGTGAGCAGCAGGGCAATGCCTTCCGATGGGGCTACACGCTGCGGCAACCGGTGGACGGCAAGACCTACGAAGTGCAGTTCGACGACTGGATGTACCTGATGGACGACCGCGTGATGCTCAACAAGGCCACGATGAGCAAGTTCGGCATCCGCCTGGGCGAGGTCACGCTGTCGTTCGTGAAGCGCCTGCCATGACCATCCCCAGAACCTTCATCGATGCGCCCATGCCGTCCCCTCGGGCGGCGAGCGGTGCGCGCGGCTTCTCGCTGTTCGGGCCCATGAACCCCCGCATCACCGACTGGCGCGGCCTGCGCGTGTGGCTGATCGGCGCCTCCAGCGGCATTGGCGAAGCCACCGCCTCGGCCCTGCACGCGCGCGGGGCGCAGGTGCTGCTGTCGGCTCGCAATGCGCCCGCGCTGAACGCCTTCGTGGCCGCGCACCCGGCCGCGCAGGCCTGGCCGCTGGACGTGACCGATGCCAATGCGGTCATGCGCACCACCTACCAGATCCTCGCGCAAGGCCCGCTGGACCTGGTGCTGTACTGCGCCGGCCACTACCGCGAAATGCGCGCCACCGACATGGACCTGGCCGACCTTCGGCGACACGTCGACATCAACTACCTCGGCGCGCTGCACGTGCTCGACGCCGCCGTGCCCGCGATGGCGGCGCGGGGCCATGGGCACATCAGCCTGATCAGCAGCGTGGCGGGTTTTCGCGGCCTGCCCAAGAGCCTCGCCTACGGCCCGACCAAGGCCGCGCTCACCCACCTCGCCGAGACGCTGTACCTGGACCTGCAGCCCCTGGGCCTGGGCGTGAGCGTGGTGCATCCCGGCTTCGTGAGCACGCCCCTGACGGCCCGCAACGGCTTCACCATGCCCGCGCTGATCACACCAGCACAGGCGGCCCAGGCCATGCTGGCCGGCTGGGGCCAGGGCGCGTTCGACATCCACTACCCCAAGCGCTTCACGCGCTGGATGAAGCTGTTGCGCCTGCTGCCCTACCGCGCGTACTTTCCGGCGGTGCGCCGCGTCACCGGGCTATAACGCGTTCATGTCCACCGACAACCGCGCCGCCATCGACCACCTCTGCAACTGGTTCGAGTCGCTCTCCCCCGGCTCGCTCGCCCGGCTTGGCGAGTTCTACACGCCGGACGCGCGCTTCAAGGACCCGTTCAACGAGGTGCAGGGCATCCCGGCCATCACACGCGTGTTCGAACACATGTTCGACAGCCTCACGGCGCCGCGCTTCATCGTCACGGGCAGGCTGGTCGACGGCGCGCAATGTTTTCTGGTGTGGGAGTTCCGCTTCCGTTTTCAGCGCTTTGACACCGCGACCGAGCAGGTGGTGCGCGGCGGCTCGCACCTGCGGCTCGCGCTCGATGGCCGCGTCAGCGACCACCGCGACTATTGGGACGCGGCGGAAGAGCTGTACGAAAAACTGCCCGTGCTGGGAGGGCTGATGCGCTGGCTGAAGCGGCGCGCCAACGGCTGAGGCGCGGTGCGCCTCAGCTCGGCTTCGTGTCGACGAAGCTCTGGCGCAGGTTGAGTTTCTCGGCCAGGCGGGCCAGATTGGGGTACTGCGAGCGCCAGTCGATGCTGGCGAAGCGGAAGTCCAGGTAACCCAGCGCGCAGCCCACGGCCACGTCGGACAGGCTGAAGTGGATGCCCGAGCAGAACGCCTTCTCGCCCAGGCCCTGGCTCATGGACTTCAGGCTGGCGTCGATCTTGGCGCGCTGGCGCTCGATCCACGCCTCGCTGCGCTCGCCCGCGCCGCGGCCGGGCCAGGTGGCTTCGAGCCGGGCCAGCACGGCGGCGTCCAGCAGGCCATCGGCCAGGGCTTCCCAGGTCTTGACCTCGGCGCGCTCGCGGCCTTGCGTGGGAATCAGCTTGCCCACCGGTGAAAGGGTGTCGAGGTACTCCACGATCACGCGCGAGTCGAACACCGCCTCGCCGCCCTCCATCACCAGGCAGGGCACCTTGCCCAGCGGGTTGGAGGTCATGATGGTGGTGTCGGCGGACCACACGTCTTCCAGGATGAACTGGTAGTCCAGTTTTTTCTCGGCCATGACAACGCGCACTTTTCGCACGTAGGGGCTGGTGATGGCGCCGATGAGTTTCATGGGGAATGGAATGGTCGTTGGACTGGGGAACACGATTCTAGCCAGCACCAGGGACGCCCCCTCGGACGGCGGACACGGCGCCCGACGGTGGGCCCGCCGCCGGACGGGCCTCCTACAATCGTGGGATGCGCCCGACCACCTCTTCTCCTGCCACGCCCGCCCACACCATCCCCGGCGCCCTCAGCGCCATTTCCGCCCTGTCGCCGCTCGACGGCCGTTACGCCGGCCGCCTGGCCAGCCTGCGCCCCTTCATGAGCGAGCAGGGCTACATGCACCGCCGCGTGCAGGTCGAGATCGCCTGGTTCATTGCGCTCTCCGATGCCGGCCTGGCCGAGTTCAAGCCGCTCTCGCCCGGCGCGCGCACCTACCTGCTGGGCCTGGTGAAGAACTTCAGCGAAGCCGATGGCCAGGCCATCAAGGACATCGAGAAAGTCACCAACCACGACGTGAAGGCGGTCGAGTACTGGATCAAGTCGCGCTTCGAGGCGCGTCCTGAGCTGGAGAAGGCCGCCGAGTTCGTGCACTTCGCCTGCACCAGCGAAGACATCAACAACACCAGCCACGCCCTGCAGCTCAAGGGCGGGCGCGACGCCGTGCTGCTGCCCGCGCTGGACGCGGTGATCGACAAGCTGCGCGAAATGGCCCACGCCTTTGCTGCCGTGCCCATGCTCAGCCGCACGCACGGCCAGACCGCCAGCCCCACCACCGTGGGCAAGGAAATCGCCAACGTGGTGGTGCGCCTGAGCGCCGCACGCGACCGCATCGCCGGCGTCAAGCTGCTGGGCAAGATGAACGGTGCCGTGGGCAACTACAACGCCCACCTGAGCGCCTGGCCAGAGTTCGACTGGGAGGCGTTCAGCCGCAACGTGATCGAACAGCCCGAGCCACTCGGTCTGGGCCTGACCTTCCAGCCCTACAGCATCCAGATCGAGCCGCACGACTACATGGCCGAGCTGTTCGACGCGGTCGCGCGCACCAACACCATCCTGATCGACCTCTCGCGCGACATCTGGGGCTATGTGAGCCTGGGCTATTTCAAACAACGCCTGAAGGCGGGCGAGATCGGCTCGTCCACCATGCCGCACAAGGTCAACCCGATCGACTTCGAGAACGCCGAAGGCAACCTGGGCCTGGCCAACGCGCTGCTGCGCCACCTCTCCGAGAAGCTGCCCATCAGCCGCTGGCAGCGCGACCTGACCGACTCCACCGTGCTGCGCAACATGGGCGTCGCCCTGGGCTATGCGGTGCTGGCCTACCACTCGATGGGCGTGGGGCTGGGCAAGCTCGAACTCAACGAGGAAGCCATCGCCGCGGACCTCGATGCGTCCTGGGAAGTGCTGGCCGAGCCGATCCAGACCGTGATGCGCCGATACGGCGTTTCGGGCGCCTACGAGAAACTCAAGGAAGTCACGCGCGGCAAGACCGTGACCGCCGAGGCACTGCACGAACTCATCCGCAGCCTGGACATTCCCCAGCCCGAAAAAGACCGCCTGCTGGCCATGACCCCGGGCAGCTACGTCGGCAAGGCCACCGAGCTGGCGCGGCGCGTCTGACTACCGCCCGGAACCGGGCTCTTCCAGCGCGCGCTCGGCGTAGCGGTTGAAGCGCCAGGCGTCGCCTTCGATGGTGATGCGCCGCCAGCTGGCGCGTTTCTCACCGGGGGTCATCTCGGTCCAGCGCTGCACTTCGTCGAAGCGCCGGCCACAGCCCTTGCAGACCTCGTCACCCTGGCTGGTCGAGCAGATGGCGATGCACGGCGTGTCGGGCGTGGTCTCATACCAGGCCAGCCAGGCCTCGCGGGCGCGGGCGGGCAACGTGGCCTCGTCGGCCTCGGTCTCGTGGAACCAGATCATCAGCGCATACACCTCGGCCAAAGCGCGAAGTTCCTTGCACAGGGAAACACCATCTGGCGAGGGTGAGCGCTCACGCCAGTAGTTGATCGCGGCTTCGATGTCGGTGATGTGGATGCCGGCCATGGGGTGTGGATCATAGCCAGTCTGGCCCTTCGATGAACGCACCGGCAAGCGGAGCCAACCCTGGCCTTGTGGTAACTGCGTACCCATCCCAGGCACCGGACGCGGTAACGGCCCGCTACAATCGCGGGTCTCGAAGGGGAGTAGCTCTCCGCTCCAGCGCTTGCCGCTGGACATTCGGGTTGTCGTCAATACGGAGCCACCGCTTCCGGCAACCCGGGCCCGGCAATCACCTTGCCGGGCTGAGCAAGACCTTTGATAGGCCCCATGGGCCGATCAAGACACGTCCATCCCCTTCGCCAGCGCAGTTGCGCCATTGCGGGCGGATGACACAGCGCCTTCCGATCGACCATGGTGGTCGATGCATGAGAAGTGAAGGCCGGGCGGATGGCGACGAGATCGGCTCGCGCCCCACCCATTTGGACAAACGACAACGAGGAATTTATGGATTTCCTGACATCGCCCGCGTTCTGGGTCGCCCTGGGACAGATCATCATCATCGACATCCTGCTGGGTGGCGACAACGCGGTCGTGATCGCGCTGGCCTGCCGCAAGCTGCCGCCCGCACAGCGCACCAAGGGCATCATCTGGGGCACTTTCGGCGCCATCGTGCTGCGGGTCATCCTGATCGCCTTCGCGATGACACTGCTGACCGTGCCGTTCATCAAGCTCGTGGGCGCGCTGCTGCTGGTGTGGATCGGCGTGAAGCTGCTGGCCCCCGATGACGAGGCGCATGGCGACATCCAGGGCAGCGACAAGCTGTTCGCCGCCATCAAGACCATCATCGTGGCCGACCTGGTGATGAGCGTGGACAACGTGATCGCCATCGCCGGCGCCGCACAGAACGCGGGCGAGCACTCGTTCCTGCTGGTGGTGCTGGGCCTGCTGATCTCCATTCCCATCATCGTCTGGGGCAGCACCTTGGTCATCAAGCTGATGGCCCGTTTCCCGATCATCATCACCCTGGGCGGCATGCTGCTGGGCTGGATTGCCGGTGGCATGCTGGTCACCGACCCGGCCTTTGTCACGCCCGACAAGTGGACCTTCATGCCCAAGCTCGGCACGGTGGATGAGAAGGGCATGGCGGTCATCTCCGACACCCTTTACTGGACGGCCCACGTCGTCGGGGCGCTGGTGGTGCTCGCACTGGGCAAGTGGATCTCCTCCCGCCGTCCGCCGGTGGTGCACGAAGGCTGATCCCGCCTTTCGAGGTCCTGACACACCAGGGCGGCGTCCGCAAGGGCGCCGCCCTTTTTCATGTCGGCGGGCGGACCGGTGCTATGCTGGTCCGCATGAAACTCATCCTGACCTGGCTGCTCGCGGCCTGCGCCCTGCTGGTGGTGGCCTACATCTACCCCGGCGTGCAGGTGCAGAGCTTCACTTCCGCCCTGATCGCCGCGGCGGTCATCGGCCTGTTCAACGCCGTGCTGCGGCCCATCCTGGTGATCCTGACCTTGCCCGTCACCATCGTCACGCTGGGTCTCTTCCTGTTCGTCATCAACGCCCTGATGTTCTGGGCGGCATCGGGTGTGCTCGATGGCTTCCGCGTCAACGGCTTCCTGGCCGCGCTGCTGGGCTCGTTGATCTACTCGGTGCTGATGCTGGTGGTGAGTTCCGCCGTGCGCTCGCTCGGCTCGCGCTGAGCCGAGCGGCCGGCCCGTCGCCGGGTCTACTTCTCTTCGCGCACGGACTCGCGCAGCTGCGCCTCGACTTCACGGCGGCGGCTGTCCACGATGGCCAGTTCCATGCCGTCCGTGCGTTGCGCGGCGGGCAGCGCCTGGGCCGCCTTGAAGCGGTCCACCGCACCACCGAAGTCCAGGTGGGCGGCACGCGCCTCCGCCTCGGCACGGATGGCGCGCAAGGTCTGCCCTTGCACGGCATGGCCTCGCGACAGCGTTTGCCAGGCCACCGCGTCGCGCGGCTGCAGCGCCACCCAGGCCTGCAAGCGGCTGACCGCGCGCTGCGGCTGACCGGTGGCCAGCGCGGCCTGCGCACCAAGCAGGGCACTGGCGCGGGAGGTTCCCGCCAAGGCCTGGTCGCGCAGTTCCGCGAGCAGGGCCGCCTGCGCGGGAGGCAGGGAAGGCACACCGCCCGCGACGGGCGACAGCAAGATGTCGAGCAGCAGCGCATCCACCGTGGGGCGCGCCTCGGGCGCCACCGCCCCGCGCAACTGCTGCGCCAGCTCCAGGGCCAGATCGCGCTGCCCCAGGCGCAGTGCCGAGAGCGCGGCCGCGTAGCGGTCGCCGGGCGAGGCATTGGCCGATCGGCCATTGGCGAGCCAGGCGCGCTGCCGATCAGGACCGTTCTCCGCCAGCACCCTGGCGCGCGCCGACACCAGCACGTGCACGCTGCGCGAGGGCATGGGCAAGCCCACGGAGGCGCTGGACGCGCCCCGCGTGCCTGGCAAGTCCAGGCGCAGGCCCAGGGGAGCGGTCGGCGCGGTGGCGCCGCCGGCCTCCGGCGTGGCGGCCTTGACCGGGCCCACCTGGCCGCCTGCCGCCGCGACCGGCCCGGAGGGCACCCGGGACCGCATGTCGGCAATTCGCTCCCCCGTCAACGGGTGGCTGCGCAGGTAGGGGAACGAGCCGTCGTCGTAGCGCGAGGACTGCTGCATCTTGTCGAACATGCTCACGAAGCCCAGGCCGTCAAAGCCGGCACCCGTGAGGACGCCAAAGCCCACGCGGTCGGCCTCGCGCTCCATGTCGCGCGAGAAGTTCAGTTGGGTCTGTGCCGCGACGGCCGTGCTGCCCGCGATCGCGGCGCTGGCCACCTGCGGGTTGGACCCCGCCGCCAGCGCGCCCAGGATCATCGCCCCCATCATCCACGGCGCCATGCGCTCCTCGCGCGTCATCATGCGGGCGATGTGGCGCTGCGACACGTGGCTGAGCTCGTGTGCCATCACCGAAGCCAGTTCCTCGGGCTTGTCGGTGATCGCGACCAGGCCCAGGTTCACGCCAAGGTACCCTCCTGGCAGGGCAAAGGCATTGACGCGCTTGTCGCGCGAAACCACCAGTTCCCAGGCCAGGCGCTCGGCCAGTTCGGGCGGCACGTCGCCGCGATCGCGCGCCGCGCCCAGCAGGGGCTGCCACAAGGCCTGCAGGTGGTCGCCGAGCACGGGATCGTCCAAGTAGTCCGGGTCGCGGTAGATGTCGCGCGCGATGCGGTCCCCCAGGCGCCGTTCGGCCGCGATGGACATGCCATCGCCGTCGCCCAGGCTGGGCAGCGAGGAGGTGGCCGTGCCGTCACGGACCGGCTGGGCGATCGAGGCCGGTGTGGGCAGCAGCATCGACGCCATGGCCAGCACGCCCAGGCCCAGGGCGGTGCGTCGAACAGGGGAAAGCAGCGACTTCGGTAAAAAACGCATCCCCGTATGATGCCGCCAACGCCTGACGGTTCTGTAAAGCCCGCGAAACAAGCCCCCATGACCGATACAAAAGCCACCTCTTCCTTGACCCATTTCGACGCCCAGGGCCAGGCCCACATGGTCGACGTGGCGGCCAAAGCCAGCACCCATCGGGTGGCCGTCGCGGAAGGCCGCATCACCATGTTGCCGGCCACGCTGGCGTTGATCCAGGCGGGCACCGCGAAAAAGGGTGACGTGCTCGGCATCGCGCGCATCGCCGGCATCCAGGCCGCCAAGAAGACCAGCGACCTCATCCCGCTGTGCCATCCGATCGCGTTGACCCGCGTGGCGGTGGAATTCGACATCGAACCCGAGTCCCACAGCGTGCACTGCCGCGCGACCGCCGAGTGCACCGGTCAGACCGGGGTGGAGATGGAAGCCCTGTCAGCGGTGTCCGTGGCGCTGCTGACGATTTACGACATGTGCAAAGCCGTGGATCGGGGGATGGTGATGGGAGGGGTTCGGCTGGTGGAGAAACGCGGGGGGAAGAGCGGAAGCTTCACGGCGCTCCCTTGACCATCCACGCTCAATAAGGGTCCACTGGCAGAAAAAGCACGGGGCGTGCATCCAGCGGCGAGAGGATGGCTGTCCAGAACGCATGCCGGCTGGCCACCGGCAGGTAGCGAGCACCGTCCAAGCTCAATCCCGCCGACGCCAGGCCGGCCTGAATCATCGGCACGGCCTCGGGTTTGGCGGCAAGCAATGCACTGAGTGGCAGGGCGGCTGACTGAATGGCTTGCGTCTGCGTGTCATACCCAACCCAGAGATCGGCGCGCGCACCGATGTCCAAGCCTTGCAAGGCTGCCATCGTCACCTCCATCCTTTCGGTTGCCGAGGCAAACGGGCGCACCGCCACCAGCTCGGGACCGCGAACCGGCAGCGAGCGGAATTCGGGCGCGCTCTGAGCAAGCAAGCCTGGGTCGACGTCGATCGCGTGAATCACCCTCAGGCGATCGATCTCGAAGGCCAGGTACACCGGCCGGGCCTGGAACACGGTCCACGCCCCATACGACAAGGCGCCGACCTGCACGAGCGCAATCAGGGCCACGTCCATGCGCAACTCTTTGAGCGGCTTCTTCGCGGCCGCGACCGCGAAGGTGCACACGGGACCCAGCACGACGTCCACGGCCGCCACGAGCAGGAACAGGTTCAGACCACCCGCCAGAACCCGGTAAGGGTGGGGGTACCAGACGAAGAAGATCAACCCGCCCACCACGAGCAGGATCAGGGCACTGACCAGGAAATGCCCGATGGCCCACTTGAAGCGGTATCGAAGAGCAGCGTGCATGGCGGAGGGACTCACGGGGTTGGCAAGGAAACCTGGGGATTGTCGGACGGCGCAAGGGGCAGGGGCTCGGAGCGATCCACGGTTTCCGGGGCCAGCTGGAAAGAGGTGCTGCGTCCGGCATAGTCCGGCCAGTTCAACGAGGCGAGCGAAGGATGAGTCTTCTGATCGCGCGCCCAGATGTCCTGCATCGTCGAAACAAGGTCAGCGCCCATGATGGCGTTGAGGCGCATCATCCAGACGCGCGCAGTTTCTGTCTCACCGGCAAGCGCATGCGCCTTGGCCGCCGCGTAGTAGGCCGGCGGAGAGTTCACGCTGCGCGCCGTGTCCGAAATCCAGAGGAGTTCCTGCTCGCTCATCCCCGGCCGCAGCGGCAGGCGGTACAACACCAGTTCATCGTGAATCTGGTTGAGCACGCGCGGCTCGTGCACTTCAATGTCCGGCCGCTGGCCCACGCGGCTGTTCTCGAAGCGCCACTCGGTGTAGCGCTCCTGGTAAGGGAAATAGTCGGCCGACATCCAGCCTGCCACGCCCAAAGTCAGCAACCCAACCATGCCCCACGACCACCGGGGCAACGAATGCCCCTTCGAAGTGGCATCCACTGGCATCAACCAGCCGGCGAACAAGGCGGCGGGCGCCATGAAATAGAGAAACTGATGAGGCAGTTCAAGCATGGCGTGCACACCCAACGCCGCCAGCACGGCCAGCGCAAAGACGTTCTCGGGCCGCTTCGGCAGCTCCAGCAGCCGCTTGCTCAACCAGAGACCCACGGCGCCCAGCAGCATCAGCCCAAGAGGGATTCCGAACCAGAGCAACACGTCGAGGACGGCATTGTGCGCATGAGCGAAACGCTGGCCGATGTACAACTCCGGTTGCAGATGCGCCACGGCCACGTAGGCAAACCCGCCGTCGGTCAGACCGTAGCCGAACCACGGGCGCTCAAGAAGGGCGGCGCCAAAGGCCCGCCAGGCGTCGATGCGGGCACCATCAATGGCAGTCAAACGGGCCTCGGTGTTCTGCTGCATGCCCAGGCCCAGCCAGTTGGCTACCTCCTTGAAATTCAGCAACCACAGGATCAGCAACACCAGGCCCGCAAACCAGACCATGCAGATGGCACGTCGCCCTTCGCCTTTCAACACCAAGGCCAGCAGCCCGGTTACAACAGCCATCTCCAGCAGGCCCGCGCGCGACTGGGTAAGACCGATGCCGATGCCAATCCACGCGAACAGCAGCACGAACATGCCCAACGAGAGCATGCGACGGTGCCGAAACCAGGTCAGGCCGATCAGCCCCCAGACCTGGATGGTCGCCAGCTGGTTGGGCTGCAGGATCATGCCGGAGGGGCGCTGACGATCGTTGATGGGGGTGACCAGCAACAGCACCAGGGAGTCGAAATCGCTGGAGTACCACTGCAACCACTGGATCCACTGCACCGGCACGTTCAACGCCGCGCCCAGGGCCAGGGCCGCGAAAACAATGTCCAGCAGCCGGTGGTGCTGGTTCGACCGCGCAGCATGACCGAGCAGAAAGGCCACCAGGACGGCCGCCACGTAAGCCGATGACACCGCCGCCGTGCCCGCTTTGGGCATCAGACCGCCAAGCCACTGCCCCCAAGGCACCAGGATCAGCAGCCCCAGCACGCCAACGAACGCCGACAGGGGCACGCGCCAGCGGGTCTGCCAAGCCACCACGATGGCGATCAAGCCCAGTGCGACGGCCATCGCCACTTCGTGGTGAAAGGCATTCCAGGGCAGTTGATGATTCGGCATCAGCCAGATCAGCGACAGCACCATCGCGGCGAGAACATTCTCGACTTGCTGGAGAGGCTCGTAACGAGGCGGCATGAAGACGGTCTGAATCAGAGCAAAAGAAAAGGCCGCATCGCGGCCTTTTCGGATTGGATCACGCTTTGAGCAAGGTAATCACTGACGGCAGGAGCCGGGGAGGTACTTCGCCAGCATCGGGTTGGTCGTATCGGGGCCGCAGCGCCATTCCTGAATCACACTGCCGCCATCGGTCGTGCCTTCAAGCGCACGGCCAGAAATCCAGGGAACCAGGCGGATCTGGTTGGTGGTGGCGGTCACTTGCCCACCGATGTTGGCCGCGTTGCCAATGATCGTGATGACACCGTCGTCATTCGCGGAACCGGACGACACCATGCGCGTCGGGGTGACGTCGCAGGCGGCCGGGATGGCAGAAGCAACGTTGGCGCCGGGGGCGGTCTGAACCACTTCCGTGATCGAGGTGCGGCAGGAAGAAGCCGCCAGGATCACTTCCGACACGCGCGCACGCACCGTGTAGTCTTGGTAAGCGGGCAACGCGACGGCCGCCAGAATACCGATGATGGCCACCACGATCATCAATTCGATCAGGGTGAAGCCTTTTTGAATGGCACGGTTCAATTTCATGGAGAACTCCTTGGGAGGCAGGGGTTGGGATAAGAACGGCCTCCTATCAGCACGCCCCGTGCCAGCCCGAAATGCCACGCTTTTTGAGGTCTTTTTAACGCTTCACCCTGCATCAGTGACATTTGGTGACCCCTGCATCGGCATGCGACCGACAATTTTTGTCACCTCGCCTTCAGGCAACGGCTTTTGTCACAACTCGAAGGTCTGCCCCGCGCTGAGCCAGCGGATGTCGTGGCGCACATCGCCCGCGCGGTTGGGCGCTTCGTCGAAGCGGCGGATCTCTTCCATGATCAAACCGGTTTCCGCCGGCTTGGTGTGGGTGATGTAGATCGGGTAGCGCTGACGGCCATCGATCTGCTCCAGCTCCTGCGCCAGCAGGCTGGGAGCCAGGTGCAGGCTGCGCTGCGCGAGGGCGTGCTCCCGGTCGCTGAAGGCGGTTTCGATCACCAGCAGGGCCACGGGGAGCTGGTTGACGCGCTGCCAGAACGCCGGGTTGCGCCCGGTGTCGCCACTGAAGACCCAGTGCCCCGAGGCGCTGGCGGCGGCAAAGCCGACCGCCGGCACGGTGTGCACCGCAGGCAAGACCTCGACCGACTTGCCGCCGACATGGAGCACCTCCCCGACCGCAATGGACACGAAGCGCATGAGCGGCGTGTCCACACTGGGAATGGCGGAGAAGTCGGGCCAGATCAGGTTGTTGAAGATGTGCACCTTGAGCGCGGCGATGGTGCCTGGCAGCGCGTGCACCTGCAGCGGCGCAGCGTTGCTGGCCAGGCGCCTGGCGGCCACGGCATCGAGCATGAGGGGCAGCGCGGCCACGTGATCCAGGTGCGAATGGGTGAGCAGGACGTGGTCCACTCGCGCCATCTCATCCAGGGTCAGATCGCCCACGCCGGTACCGGCGTCGATCAGGACGTTGTCGTCGAGCAGAAAGGACGTGGTGCGGCAACCATGGGCGATGGCGCCAGAGCACCCCAGTACGCGGACCCTCATTTGGCAGCTTTGGCAGTGGCATGGCCGGGACCGCCGGCACATTGGATGGGGGAAACTGGTTGCCTCAACCCGAACAAGCCGGGTCGGCAACCGACTGCCGAAGGCTACCCGTTTGACCAGGCGCCGGAAAGGACTTTTTTGGCATTTCTGCCGATGGTTGCCATGCCCGGTCCACGGGCATGGCACGGCTTCGTCTCAGTGCTGGACGAACTGCATCTGCGTGCCGGCCAGTTCCAGCAGGTCGCCATGGTGCAGGCTCACGGCGTCGGTCCCGATGGGGCTGCCGTTGATGGTGGGCTTCTGCGTGCCTTCGACCAGGGCCACCACATAACCATGGGGCCGGCGCGTGATGGCCGCCACCGCCACGCCGGGCTTGCCGATGGTGGTCACCACCTTGACCAGAGGCACTTCGCGGCCGGCCGCCGTGCCGGACATGACCTTGATCGCGGCGTTGCCCAGCGGTGCGCCCTGGGAGTCGCCAGCCTCCACCACGGAGCCGGCGTTGATGACGGTGGTCTTTTCGTAGGTTTCGCTCGCGCCTTCGTGCACGAACTTGATCTTGTACTTGCCGATTTCGACGGCATCGCCGTTCTGCAGCTGCTGCTTCTTGATCGCCTTGCCGTTGACGTAGGTGCCGTTGGTGCTGTTGAGGTCTTCCAGGAACACGTCCATGCCCGACATCTGCATCACGGCATGCTCACCGCTGACCGCGAGGTTGTCGATCACGATGTCGTTGTAAGGACGCCGGCCCAGCGTGGTGCGGTCTTTCGTGAGCTGCACTTCCTTGATGACGACACCGTCGATGGAAACGATCATTTTCGGCATGGCCGACTCCTCTGGAACCTATTGATTGAATTCTGATAATGCGCTGGCGACTACTTGCCGAGCATCCGCGATAGCAGGCCTTTGCGGATCGGCTTCGATCGAGCATACGCCAGTATCACCGAAATATTGTCGCGTCCACCGCAGTCGTTGGCCCCGTCCACCAGGGCCTGCGCCTTTTCCTCCAGCGTGCCCGCGGTCACCAGAATGGCGGCAATGCGCTCGTCGCTCATCATGTCGCTGAGCCCGTCGGAACAGAACAGATAGAGGTCTTCATCCTCGACCCGGTACTCGTTGACTTCGAGCAACACCGTGTCTTCCACCCCCAGGGCGCGGGTGACCAGGTTCTTGTGGGTGGCGTACTGGGCCTGCTCCAGCGAAATGAGCCCGGCGTCGATCTGCTCCTGCAGCAAGGAGTGGTCCCGCGTGATCTGCACGAAGCTGCCGGTGCGCAGGCGGTAGCAGCGCGAGTCGCCCACATGGCCGATCATGGCGCGCGCGCCGTGGAACACACCCATGACCAGGGTGGTGCCCATGCCGGCGTATTGCGCGTTGGAATTCGCGGCGTTGAAGATGGACCGGTTGGCGTTGTCGATGCAGATCTCCATGGCGCGCTTGAGTTCGCGCGCGCTCGCCTCATGCCCCCCCTCGGACATCCATCGCCCAAGCTCGGTCCGGATGAAGGTGGTCGCCATCGCGCTCGCGACTTCTCCCGCGTTGTACCCGCCCATGCCATCGGCCAGCACCACGATCTGGTTGTCGGGATCGAGGGCCACGGAGTCCTCGTTGTTGTCCCTGACCAGACCCGGATCTGTCAGACAAAAATACTCAAAAATCATATTGTTGGATTTATAAGCGGATATCGAAGCTGACTGTCTCGGGCTCGCGCGACGAAACCGGCACCGGCGTGACAACTGTGGCAAGCACCGCGTTTTCATGGCCGGTCCCATGGGAAGCGGGCACGGTCTGATGCGCCATGTGAACGTCGGGGGACGCAGACAGGGCGACGATGGTCTTGCGGAGGTCGGTGGCGATTTCGAGCCCTGTCTGGTACCTTTCCGCAGGTGATTTCGACAGGGTCTTGCTCAGTATATCGGCCAGTTCCGGTGGCAATTCAGGACGTCGTTCACGCACATCGGGAGCGGGCTGGTTGGCGATCTGGTACATGAGCGCGGCCATCGAATCGCCGCGCAGCGGCAAGCTGCCCGTGAGCAACTGGAACAGCATGACCCCCAGCGAATAGAGGTCCGAGCGGCCGTCCACGCGCTGGCCGGCCAGCTGCTCGGGCGACATGAAGCTCGGGGTGCCCAGCACCATGCCCGTGCGGGTCTTGCTGGACCCCGTGATGCGCGCAATGCCGAAGTCGGTGACCTTCACCGAATCGGTGGCGGGGTCGTACATCACGTTGGCGGGCTTGATATCGCGGTGCACCACCTGCTGGCGGTGCGCATGGTCCAGCGCCAGCGCCACGCGTTCGCCGATGGACAGCACGGCCGCGACCGGCAACAGCTGTCCGTCGCGGGTGTGCGCTGCGAGGTCGCGCCCCTGCAGGAACTCCATCGCGATGTAGGCCAGGTCATGCTCTTCGCCCGCATCGAAGATGGTGACGATGTTCGGGTGCTGCAGCCGCCCGGCCGTTTCGGCTTCGCGGAAGAAACGTTCGCGCACGTCGGCCAATTCCGTGCCTTCGAACTCGGCGCTCAGCGCCAGCGTCTTGATGGCCACGGTGCGCCCGATCTTCGGATCCAGGCCCTGGTACACCACACCCATGGCACCCTTGCCCAGCTCCTTCTCGACCCGGTATCGGCCCAACATGGGTTTCTCGACACGCTCATCGCCGAGCACCAGCGTTCCGCCTGGATGCGACACGCCCGGCCCCAGCACCACCGTGTTCGAAAGATGCCTGGTCCGCTGAAGGCGTGCCACCACATCGGTGTCGGTGCGATCGAGCCGTGTCATGTGCTCGTACACCGCTTCGGCCTTGTTGAACTGGCGCTTGCGCTCGAAGTCCAGCGCAAGATGCCGGAGGTTGTCCATCAGCGCGGGACTGAAGGGCACGCGGCGCAGGCGGTCGAACGCCATGTCGAGCTGACCCTGGCCCTGCAGCGCCAGACCCATCATGCGGTTGGTTTCGGCCGACTCCTCGTCCGCCTTGATCTTGCCCGCTTCCGTTGCGAGGAAGCGCCGGGTGGTGAGCGCGAGGTGCCCGATCAGCAGCAGCGCGGCCGGGAACACCAGCTGGAGCCAGACGGACGCCGACGCCAGAAGTTGGTATTCGGCTCCCAGCAGGGCCAGGAACAGCGCACCCGTCACCACGGCGCCCGCAGCGGCGGACAGGCGCGGCAGCAACGCCACCAGATACGCCACGACCACCAGCAACACGCCCAGCACCGCCAGTCCACCCCAGGCCGGCTGGGCAATGAAATGCCCATTGAGGATGCTGGAAGTGATGTGCGCAAGGATGGCGGCGGGGGACATCGCCGGCGACACCGGGGTGGTGAAGAGCGTGCCCACGCCCGCTGCGGTCGCACCGATGATGACCACCTTGTCGGCAAACTTGCTGGCGGGAATGCGCCCGGAGATCACGTCGTAGAAGGAGTCCACCGCGAAGGCGGGCTTGCCGTCGCGATCGGCATAGAACTGCGGCAGCAGGCGCGCGGCTTCGTCGGTCGGCAGGCGGGTCGGGCCCAGCTGCACGCCCTCGCCCGGCCACAGGCGGATGTCCTCCATGCCCAGGTTCAGGCTGTGCGCCGCGACGCTCAGCGCCATGGAGGGCACCGCGTAACCATCGAAATCCACCAGCAGCGCTTCCCGGCGCACCGCGCCGTCGGCATCCTGAATCTGGTTGAGGTGGCCCACCGCCCGCGCGGCCTCTCCCACGGCGGGCAGGGGCTGTTGCGTGCGTTGCGCCGGCAGGCCGAAGCCGCTGTCGTTGGCCAGCGCGCTGCGCTGGGCGAAGGCGGGCAAAGGCGCGTCGGGCCGGCCCAGCGGCTCACCCAGGGTGAACACCGAAGGCACGATCACGTTGCCCGCGCGCGCCATGCTGCCGACCAGCCGGGCATCGGTATCCAGCCGTTGCTCGGCCTCGCCAATGAATCCCAGCAGGCGCTGGCGCGACACGGCGCCCAGATCGGGCAGCGGTGTGGCGCCGGGTGCCGTGCCGTCGAGCTGGCCGCGCAAGGCCCGCAACTGGGCCAGGCCCCGGTCGGTCTGCGGTTCGAAGAAGAAGGCGGTGTGGGCGACGGTCTTGGCCTTGGCCGCGCTGAGCTGGTCGATCAGCTCCGCATGCACCTCGCGCGACCAGGGCCATCGCCCGATGTTGGCGATGCTCTGGTCGTCGATCGCGATGATGGCGATGCGCTCGCTGGGCAGGCGGCTGCTGGCCGCGCTGGCGACGTCGTAGAAGCGGCGTTCCAAGCTGTCGAACAGGTCGGTCGAAGCGTGCAGCGCGAGAACGGCGAGCACCACCCCGAGGCCCAGGAAGGCGTCGGATCGCCAGATCCGGCCTCGGCCTGGCAGGGGTTTCGTCTTGCGGGTGGACACGTCGCGCATTCTCCGGGTAGGTTCGCCTGCAGGTCGCCGCGAACTGCCCAAAGGTCAGAGACAAGCGCACCGTCGGTGCCGGCAGATCGCAGGCATCCTGGATGTTGCATTTTGTTGCAATCAGGCTCCGCCGAGCAAGCGCATTTGTGGATTCGGCACCTCAAATGCCGTGCAGACGCAAAAAAGGCAACGCAAGCGTTGCCCTTTTCACACCCGCGGGAGGTGGCTCAGAGCTGGGCCTTGAGCAGCTTGCCGAGTTCCGAGGGGTTGCGCGTGATGATGAAGCCGGACTCTTCCATGACGGCGAGCTTGGCATCGGCGGTGTCGGCGCCGCCGGAGATCAGCGCGCCCGCGTGGCCCATGCGCTTGCCGGGGGGCGCGGTCACGCCCGCGATGAAGCCCACCACGGGCTTCTTCATGTTGGCCTTGCACCAGCGGGCCGCGTCGGCCTCGTCGGGGCCGCCGATCTCACCGATCATGATCACCGCATCGGTGTCGGGGTCGTCGTTGAAGGCCTTCATCACGTCGATGTGCTTGAGACCGTTGATGGGGTCGCCACCAATGCCCACGGCGGTCGACTGGCCGAGGCCCACTTCCGTCAGCATGGCCACGGCTTCGTAGGTCAGCGTGCCGGAGCGGCTCACCACGCCGATGCGGCCCTTGCGGTGGATGTGGCCGGGCATGATGCCGATCTTGATCTCGTCGGGCGTGATCAGGCCGGGGCAGTTGGGGCCCAGCAGCAGGGTCTTCTTGCCGCCGGCGGCTTCCTTGGCCTTCATCTTGTTGCGCACTTCGAGCATGTCGCGCACCGGGATGCCTTCGGTGATGCAGATGGCCATGTCCAGGTCGGCTTCCACGGCCTCCCAGATGGCGGCGGCGGCACCCGCGGGGGGCACGTAGATCACCGACACGGTGGCGCCGGTCTGCGTCGCGGCTTCCTTGACGGAGGCGTAGATCGGGATGTTGAAGATCGACTCGCCGGCCTTCTTCGGGTTCACGCCGGCCACGAAGGCGTTCTTGCCGTTCGCGTATTCCTGGCACTTCTCGGTGTGGAACTGGCCCGTCTTGCCCGTGATGCCCTGGGTGATGACCTTGGTGTCTTTGTTGATGTAGATCGACATGATGCTAGTCCTAGTCAGTTGGGGACAGAGCTAAAGATCTGTCCCCAAGGTCATTACTTAACGGCAGCGACAATCTTGGTCGCGGCTTCGGCCATGGTGTCTGCGGCGATGATGGGCAGGCCGGATTCGGCCAGGAGCTTCTTGCCCAGCTCTTCGTTGGTGCCCTTCATGCGCACCACCAGCGGCACGGAGAGGTTCACGGCCTTGCAGGCGGTGATCACGCCGGTGGCGATGGTGTCGCACTTCATGATGCCGCCGAAGATGTTGACCAGGATGCCCTTGACGTTGGGGTTCTTGAGCATGATCTTGAAGGCTTCCGTCACCTTCTCGGCGGTGGCGCCACCGCCCACGTCCAGGAAGTTGGCGGGCTCGCCACCGAACAGCTTGATGGTGTCCATGGTGGCCATGGCCAGGCCGGCGCCGTTGACCAGACAGCCGATGTTGCCGTCCAGGCTGATGTAGGCCAGGTCGAACTTGGAGGCTTCCACTTCGGCCGGGTCTTCTTCGTCCAGGTCGCGGTAGGCCACGATCTCAGGGTGGCGGAACAGGGCGTTCGCGTCGAAGTTGAACTTGGCGTCCAGCGCCATCAGGTTGCCCTTGGAGTCGCAGTTCAGCGGGTTGATTTCCACCAGCGACGCGTCCGTGTCCATGTAGCACTTGTAGATCTTGGAGAAGATGTCCACGGCCTGGTCGACGGAGGCGCCGGTCAGGCCGATGGCCGCGGCGACCTTCTTGCTCTGCTCGGCGGTGATGCCGGTCAGGGGATCGATCATCTCGGTGATGATCTTTTCGGGCGTGGCGTGCGCCACTTCCTCGATGTCCATGCCGCCTTCGCTCGAAGCGATCAGGGCCACCTTCTGCGTCGCGCGGTCGGTCACCAGCGAGACGTACAGCTCGTTCTTGATGTCGGCGCCGTCTTCGATGTAGAGGCGGCGAACCTTCTGGCCTTCGGGGCCGGTCTGGTGCGTCTTGAGCTGCATGCCGAGGATCTCGCCGGCCAGGCGCTTGACGTCGTCCACCGACTTGGCCACCTTCACGCCACCGCCCTTGCCACGGCCACCGGCGTGGATCTGGGCCTTGACCACCCAGATCGGGCCGCCGAGCTTTTGAGCGGCTTCCACTGCCTCTTGCACCGTAAATGCCGCAATGCCGCGGGGCACGGGCACACCAAACTGGCGCAAGATTTCCTTGCCTTGGTATTCATGGATCTTCATGAGGTCTCTCTCAGGAACAGGTAAAAGAGTGACGGCCGAACCGGGTGGCCGCTGGGTGGGCACTGAAAACAGCAACCCGGGACTGTATCATGGTGCAACGCACCAAAAGCGCGCGTTCGACGCGCGGGTTTGGTAATCCCCCTGAATCCAACTGACAAGGCAGAGCGGCCATGGCCAAGGTTTTCATCGACGGCGAAGCAGGCACCACCGGGTTGCAGATTCGCGAGCGCCTGCAGGGCCTGCCGCAGATTGAACTCGTGAGCATCGCACCCGAGCGCCGCAAGGACCCGGTCGCCAAGCGCGAGCTGATGGCGCAGGTCGATCTGGTCATCCTCTGCCTGCACGACGACGCGGCGCGCGAATCCGTCGCCATGATCGATGCCCTGCCCGGCCAGCAGCCCAAGGTCATCGACGCCTCCACCGCCCACCGCACGGCGCCCGGCTGGGTGTTCGGCTTCCCCGAACTCGCGCCGGGCCAGCGCGACGCGGTGGTCAACGCCCGCCGCGTGGCCAACCCGGGCTGCTATGCCAGCGGCGCCATCGCCCTGCTTCGCCCACTGGTCGACGCCGGCCTGCTGCCCCCTGACTACCCGGTCTGCCTGCCGGCCGTCAGCGGCTACTCGGGCGGCGGCCGCACCATGATCGAGGCCTACGAAAAAGGCGAAGCCCCGGCCTACGAGCTGTACGCCCTGAGCCTCAGGCACAAGCACATCCCGGAAATCCTGGCCTACACCGGCCTCACGCGCCGGCCCATCTTCGTGCCATCCGTCGGCAACTTCGCACAGGGCATGCTGGTGCAGTTGCCCCTGCACCTGGACACCCTGCCCGGCCAGCCCACGCTGGCCGACCTTCACGCGACCTACGCGAAGCACTACGCGGGCAGCGAATGGGTGAGCGTGCAACCGGCGACCGAAGACGGCAAGCTCGACGCCCTGGCCTTGAACGACACCAACCAGCTCGAAATCCGCGTGTTCGGCAATGCCGAGGCGAAGCAGGCGGTGGTGGTGGCCCGGCTGGACAACCTGGGCAAGGGCGCCAGCGGTGCCGCGGTGCAGAACCTGAAGCTGATGCTCGGCCTGTAAGGCTGGGCGGCGGGTTGTCGAAACGCCCGGCCCTGGTTCGTCGTACCCCAGGATGGCGCCGGATCTCGGCGCGGTCCACCGCCGAACCTTGAGGAAACCCCATGCCTGCCACTGCGCCAGCCATCGAGATCGCTCCGCCCCGAGCCACGCGCCGCGAATGGGTGGCGCTGGGCGTGATCGCCCTGCCCTGCCTGGTCTATGCCATGGACCTCACCGTGCTCAACCTCGCGCTGCCCGCCATCAGCGCCGACCTGCGCCCTTCGTCCGCGCAACTGCTCTGGATCATCGACATCTACGGCTTCATGGTCGCCGGCCTGCTGATCACCATGGGCACGCTGGGCGACAAGATCGGGCGGCGCCGGCTGCTGATGATCGGGGCGGCGGCGTTCGCGGCGGCCTCGGTGGCGGCAGCCCTGTCCACCACCGCGCAGGCCCTCATCGCCACGCGCGCGCTGCTCGGCATCGCGGGCGCCACGCTGGCGCCGTCCACGCTCTCGCTCATCTCCAACATGTTCCGCGACGAACGCGAGCGGCGCGTCGCCATCGGCATCTGGATCTCGAGCTACTCGGTGGGTGGTGCGATCGGCCCGCTGGTGGGCGGCGTGATCCTGCAGTACTTCGCCTGGCCCGCGATCTTCTGGGCCGCCGTGCCGGTGATGTTGCTGCTGCTGGCGGTGGGCCCCTTCCTGTTGCCCGAGTACCGCGACCCCGAGGCGGGCCGGCTCGACCTGGGCAGCGTGGCGCTCTCGCTCACCGCGGTGCTCGGCGGCGTGTTCGCCCTCAAGCAGGCGGCCGAAGGCCATGTGGACGCGCCGACCTGGGTAGCCGCCGCGCTCGGCCTCGCGGCGGGCGTGGCCTTCGTGCGCCGCCAGCGCCGCATCGCCTACCCATTGCTGGACCTGCGGCTGTTCGGCCAGCCCCGCTTTGCGGCCGCCATCTGCACCTACGCCCTCACCTCGTTCGCGATGTTCGGCGTCTACATCTTCATCTCGCAGCACCTGCAGCTGGTGCTGGGCCTCTCACCCCTGGTGGCGGGCCTGTGCACCGTGCCCTGGGCCCTGTCGTTCGTGGTCGGCTCGATGCTGACGCCGGCCATCGCGCAACGTTGTTCGGCACCTCGCACCATGGTGACGGGACTGGCGGTGGCGGCGGTCGGCTTCGCAGGCGTGGCGCTGGTCGATGGCACCCATGGCCTGCTCGCGCTGGTCGTGGGCATGACGCTCATGGGCATCGGCATGGCGCCGGTGTTCACATTGGGCAACGACATCGTCATCAGCTCGGCGCCGCCCGAGCGCGCGGGCGCGGCATCGGCCCTGTCGGAAACCAGCGCGGAGTTGTCCGGGGCCCTGGGCATCGCGGTGTTCGGCAGCATGGCCACGGGCCTCTACCGCGCCGGCATGGCGGGCCAGCTGCCGGTGGGCCTGCCCCAGGAAGCGGTGGCCGAAGCTTCCACCCTCGGAGGCGCGCTGCGGGTCGCCGAAAGCCTGCCCGCGCCGCTGGCCGAGGCCTTGGGGCTGGCCGCGCGCACCGCCTTTGTCGATGGGCTGCAGGCCGCCGCGGTGCTGGGCACGGGCATCATGGTGGCCAGCGGCCTGCTGGCCTGGCGCATGCTGCGCCCGCCCCGGGCGCCGGGCGGCGCCGCGGCCACCCTGCCACGCTGACGCGCGCGTTCAGTCCTCGCTGTCGTCGGCAGGCGCGCCCTTCACCACGCGCCGCACCACCTCGGCGCCAAAGCCACGCGTGAGCAGGAAACGCATCTGCTTGCCGCGCTCGGCGGCGTCGGCCGGCGGCCCGGCGAAGCGTTTGCGCCAGACCTCACGGGCGCGCGCTTCCTCCGAACCCTGCAGGCCTGCCACCGCCTCGGCCACTGCCTGCGGATCCAGCCCCTTGGCCTGCAACTCCTGGCGCACGCGAGACGCGCCCAGGCGGGCCGAGCGCCGGTGCAATACCGACTCCAGCACGCGCTGCTCGTTGATGAAGCCCTTGGCCTGCAGCTCGTCCAGCGCTTTGGCCAGCTCGCCAGGCTCGGTTTCGTGTGCGCTCAGCTTGCGCTGCAATTCGGCGCGCGAATGTTCGCGCCCGGCGAGCAGGCGCAGCGCACGGCCTTTGAGGGAAATCTGGTCGAAGGCCATGCGCGCAAGGGCGGGGATCAGGCCGCCGGCGTGGCGTCAACGTCCTTGGCCTTGGCCGCCTTCTCGGCTTTTTCGGCCTTGCCGCCCTTGGCGGGCGCGGGCGCTTCGTCCACCGGCAGCAGCGGCACGCCCAGCTCGGTGCGCACCTTGTTCTCGATCTCCACGCGCAACTCGATGTTCTCGCGCAGGAATTCGCGCGCATTGTCGCGGCCCTGGCCAATCTTCTCGCCGTTGTAGGCGTACCAGGCGCCCGACTTCTCGATCACGCGGTGCACCACGCCCAGGTCGAGAATCTCGCCCTCGCGGCTGATGCCTTCGCCGAACAGGATGTCGAACTCGGCCGTCTTGAAGGGTGGCGAGACCTTGTTCTTGACCACCTTGACCTTGGTCTCGTTGCCGATCGCGTCCTCGCCCTTCTTGATCGTGCCGGTGCGGCGGATGTCCAGGCGCACC
>JAGKSX010000008.1 GCA_018993155.1 Hydrogenophaga sp. | reverse complement strand
TGACCATGCAGTTGGACTTCGAGATGAGCGCCGTGAGCTTGCGCAGCGCCTGGCTCATCAGGCGGGCCTGCAGGCCGGGCAGCGAGTCGCCCATTTCGCCTTCGAGTTCGGCCTTGGGCGTGAGCGCGGCCACCGAGTCGACCACGATCAGATCGACCGCGCCGGAACGCACCAGGCTGTCGACGATCTCGAGCGCCTGCTCGCCGGTGTCGGGTTGGGAAATGAGCAGGTCCTGCAGGTTCACGCCGAGCTTCTGTGCATACTGGATGTCCAGCGCGTGCTCGGCATCGACGAAGGCGCACTGGCCACCGAGCTTCTGCATTTCGGCAATGACCTGCAGGGTCAGCGTGGTCTTGCCCGAGGATTCCGGGCCGTAGATCTCGACCACGCGCCCCTTCGGCAGACCGCCGACGCCCAGCGCGATGTCCAGGCCCAACGAGCCGGTGGAGACGACCTGGATGTCCTCGATCACCTCGCCCTCGCCCAGCCGCATGATGGTGCCCTTGCCGAACTGCTTTTCGATCTGGGCCAGCGCGGCCTGCAAGGCCTTGGCTTTTTCGCTGTTGAGGGGGTTGTTCTTGACGGCTGCGTCCATGAGGGGCTCCTGAGCGGGTGGTAGTGGTTCGCAAAGCCTGTGAATGCGTACAGGCTGGATGCTTGAGCAGGAGTTTACAGGCAGGTTGAATTCAAACAAGCCATCATTTGGTCAGTTTGCCTTACGATCTGCAGATGACCGATGCCTCCCCCGCATTGCCCGACGACCGCTGGCGCGGCGGCCACCTGGGGCGCCTGATGGGCCTGGCACTGCGCCGCTTCGACGAGCGCGTGCTCAGCCTGATGGCGCACGACGCCAACGTGCCGCTGGCGCTCTCCCACTTGGCCGCGCGGGCGCAGGTGGGCGCCGCGCACATCCACATCACGCGCCACCTGGGCCTGCACGGCTCGCGCCTGACCGAGCTGGCGCACCAGGCGGGCATGAGCAAGCAGGCCATGGGCGACCTGGTGACGCAGTGCGAGGCCTGGGGCCTGGTGCGGCGCGAGGCGGACGCGCGCGATGCGCGGGCACGGCGCATCGTGTTCACCGACACCGGCTTGCTGTGGCTGGAGGCGTTCCGCCAGGCCGTGGCCCAGGCCGAGGCGGAATTCCGCGCCCAGGTGGGCGACGCGGTGGCCACCGTGGTGGCGCTCGGCCTGGAGGCCTATGGCTCGGAATCACCCGGCGCGCGCGCGGCCGTGCCCCCCCGCTGAACCCCGTGCCGCAGGGGCCTGCGCGGCCTAAAATGGTTCGCCCGATGCCGGGCATTCCCCGATGAAGCGCTGCCCCGGCAGCCACCCAGGAGACCTTCCCATGCGCATCCTGATTGCCGAAGACGACCACGTGCTGGCGGACGGCCTGCTGCGCAGCCTGCGCGCCGCCGGCGCGGCGGTGGACCACGTCACCAGCGGCACCGAGGCCGACGCCGCCTTGCTGACCAACAACGAGTTCGACCTGCTGATCCTGGACCTGGGCCTGCCCCGGCTGCACGGCCTGGAGGTGCTCAAGCGCCTGCGTTCGCGCGGCTCCACGCTGCCGGTGCTCATCCTCACCGCCGCCGACAGCGTCGAAGAACGCGTCAAGGGCCTGGACTACGGCGCCGACGACTACATGGCCAAGCCGTTCTCGCTGCAGGAACTCGAAGCGCGCGTGCGCGCGCTCACCCGGCGCGGCATGGGCGGCTCCACCAACACCATCCGCCACGGCCCTCTGGAATACGACCAGGCCGGCCGCGTGGCCACCATCGACGGCAAGATGGTCGAGCTCTCGGCGCGCGAACTCGGCCTGCTGGAGGTGCTGCTGCAGCGCGCTGGGCGCCTGGTGAGCAAGGACCAGCTGGTCGAGCGCCTGTGCGAGTGGGGCGAAGAGGTGAGCAACAACGCCATCGAGGTCTACATCCACCGCCTGCGCAAGAAGATCGAGAAGGGCCCGATCCGCATCGCCACCGTGCGCGGTCTGGGCTACTGCCTTGAAAAAATCGCCGGCTGAAACCGAGGCTTTGATCGAGGCCGCACCGCCTCCGGTGGCGGGCCGCCCCATCCCGAAGTCATTCGGCCTGTTCCAGCGTGAACAGCGCAGTCTGTTCGGCGAGATCCTGGACTGGATGCTCACGCCGCTGCTGCTGTTGTGGCCGCTCTCGCTCGCCCTGACCTGGTTCGTGGCCCAGGGCATCGCGAGCAAACCGTTCGACCGCGCGCTGGAGTTCAACCTGCAGGCGCTCACCCAGTTCGTGGCGAACCAGAACGGGCAGATCAGCTTCAACCTGAACGCCCAGGCGCGCGACCTGCTGCGCGCCGACGACAGCGACCTCGTCTACTACCAGGTGATCGACCCGCGTGGCAAGCTCGTTAGCGGCGAGCTGGACTTTCCCCGCCCGCGCGAGGACGAGACGCCCGAGGCCGGCCGCGTGCTGCTGCGCGACGACGTGGTGCGCGGCGACGAGGTGCGGGTGGCCTACACCTGGCTGGAGCGCAACGACGCCCAGAACCTGGTGCTGATGCAGGTCGCCGAGACGCGCGGCAAGCGCTCCACGCTGGCGGCCGAAATCATCAAGGGCGTGATGGTGCCGCAGTTCGTCATCCTGCCGCTGGCCGTGCTGCTGGTGTGGCTGGCGCTGGTGCGTGGCATCCGCCCGCTCAACGAGCTGGAGCAGCGCATCCGCGCACGCAAGCCCGACGACCTGAGCCCGATCGAGGAGTCGGCCATCCCACAGGAGGTCGCGCCGCTCGTGTCGTCGATCAACGACCTGCTCACGCGCCTGAAGGCCTCGCTCACCACGCAGCGGCGCTTCCTGGCCGATGCGGCGCACCAGCTCAAGACGCCGCTGGCCGGCCTGCGCATGCAGGCCGAACTGGCCCAGCGCGAGAGCAACGCGGAGGAAATCCACAGCTCGCTCAAGCAGATCGCGCGCTCCAGTTCACGCGCCACGCACACCGTGAACCAGCTGCTCGCGCTCGCGCGCGCCGAGACCACCGGCCGCACCCTGCCCAGCGCGCGCGTGGACCTGGCGCGCCTGGTGCGAGGTGTGGTGCAGGATTCGGTGCCGCGCGCGCTGGAACACGGCATCGACCTGGGCTGCGAAGGCCCCGAGGAGGTCCCGGAGGACTGCCTGATGGACGGCAACCCGATCCTGCTGCAGGAGATGGTGCGCAACCTGGTGGACAACGCAATCAACTACAGCGGGCGCGGCGGCGTGGTCACCGCGCGGGTGCTGATCGACCCGTTCAGCGGCGTGCAGATCCTGCAGGTGGAGGACAACGGCCCGGGCATTCCCGAGAACGAACGCGAGTTCGTGCTGCAGCCGTTCTACCGCGCGCTGGGCACCAACGTGGACGGCTCGGGCCTGGGCCTGACCATCGTGCAGGAGATCGCGCAGCAGCACGGCGCCACAGTGCTGATCGACAGCGCGCACCCCGAGCGCCACCCGCCCGGTCTGCTGGCCTCGGTGCGCTTCACCCCGAAGACGCCCCGACTGCCGGCCTGAACGATCAGGCCTTGGGCTTGTAGATGTTGAGCACCAGCTTTTCGCGCTCGACCGCGCGCGCCACCGGCGCCAGCGCGGCGAAGCGCTGGGCGAGGTCCCAGGTCGCCGGCTGGGTGGTGGGATCGATGCCCGCAAAACCGCCCCAGCGCAGCAGCGTGAGCGCGTAAGCGTCCAGCGCGCCGGGACGCTCGCCCATCATCCAGGGCGAGGCCTGCCTGGCCATCACCTCGATCTCGTCCAGCAGGCCCTTGTAGGTCTTGGCGGCGTGGGCGCGGATCGCCTGCTTGGCGGCCTCGTCGTCGGTGAACTTGTCCGGCATGAACACGTGCGTGAAGGTGGGGTGCACGGTGTTGTTCATCCAGGTCAGCGTCTGCAGCGCGCGCGTGCGCGCCAGGCCGGACGCCGGCAGGATGCCCGCCTCGGGCAGCTTCGCATCAAGGTGCAGCAGGATGGCCACGATCTGCGTGATCACCTGGCCATCGTCCACCAGCACCGGCACCTGGCCACGCGGGTTGATCGCCAGGTACTCGGGGCTGCGCTGCTCGTTCTTGTGCAGCTTGACGCTGTGTGGCTCGAACGCGGTACCGGAGAGCTCCAGCATGCTGTGAGGCACGAAGGAACACGCGCCGGGGGCGAAATAGAGAGTCAGGCTCATGCGAAAAATCCTCTTGAAAACAATCAGCTCAGGTGCTGGCCCACAATGCCGGCGATCTCGAACATGGTGACTTGCGGCTTGCCGAACACGGCGGCGAGCTTGGCATCGGCGTTGACGCGGCGCTTGTCGGTGGCGTCCTGCAGGCCATTGGCCTTGATGTAGTCCCACAGCTTCTTCACCACCTCGGGGCGCGACACCGGGCCTTCGCCGATCACCGCGGCCAGGGCGGCGCTGGGCTGCTTGCCGCTGGCCGCCGTGGTCTTGCGCGGTGCCTTGGGCGTCTTGGCCGCCGCGGCTTTCTTGGCCGCGGGCGCCTTCTTGGCGGGCGAGGCCTTCTTCGCCGGAGCGGCCTTGGCTGGCGCGCCGGCGGCGGT
Organism: Hydrogenophaga sp.; assembly: GCA_018993155.1. Classification (GTDB taxonomy): domain Bacteria; phylum Pseudomonadota; class Gammaproteobacteria; order Burkholderiales; family Burkholderiaceae_C; genus Hydrogenophaga. The sequence goes on along the minus strand of JAGKSX010000008.1, from coordinate 19,261 downwards.
CTTGCGCGGCGGGAACTTGCTTGCGCGCGGCTCGAACTCGAAGTTCACCTTGCCGGCCTCCTTGTCCCAGGCCAGGAAAGCCTTGAACGCGCGGCGCGTGCGCATGGAGACGAACTTGTCGAGCAGGTCGGTCTTGCCGGTCTCCAGCAGCTTGCTCATCTGCTCGCGCGCCACCGGCTGCTGCAGGATGATCTTGCCGCTCTTGAAGTCGCACGTGGGCGTGGGCTGGGTCAGGGTCGGCACCGATTTTTCGCACACGTAGTTGCTGCCGTGCTCGTGCACCGGACTGCCGCACTTGGGGCAGGCGCCCAGCGACTCGCTGCCGGTGAAGTCCACCAGCTCGCCACTTTCTTCGCCCTTCTTGTCGTCGCCGAAGTCGAACTCCAGCTTCCAGTTCTTCTCTTCTTCGTTGTACTTGATCACGATCTCGGCCACGAAGGGCCAACCCGCCTTGGAGCGGAAGCCTTCAAGCGGGCCGATCTTCTTGTCGCGCAGCAACTGTTCGGCCTCCTCGGGCTCGAAGGTGCGCCCGGCGGGCGACTTGCCGAACGAGAAGCCACAGCCCTCGCTGTTGCCGTCGGCGCCGGTGCAGGTGTAGCGGCGGTAGTTTTCCTTCACCACGCCGCCGCAGTTCGGGCAGGGCGTGGACAGCGTGGCGTAGTTGCCGGGAATGGTGTCGCGGTCGTATTCCTTGGCCTTCTTCACCATGCGCTCGGTCATGGCGGCGATCTCGCCCATGAAGGCGGCGCGGCTAAGCTGGCCATGCTCCATCTGCGCGAGCTTGTACTCCCACTCGCCGGTGAGCTCGGGCTTGGAGAGTTCTTCCACGCCCAGGCCGCGCAGCAGCGTCATGAGCTGGAAGGCCTTGGCGGTGGGGATGATCTCGCGGCCTTCGCGGAACATGTACTTCTCGGTCAGCAGGCCTTCGATGATGGCCGCGCGCGTGGCAGGCGTGCCCAGACCTTTTTCCTGCATGGCTTCGCGCAGCTCGTCGTCGTCCACCAGCTTGCCGGCGCCTTCCATGGCGCCCAGCAGCGTGGCTTCCGAATAGCGCGCGGGCGGCTTGGTCTTCAGGCCCTTGGGCTCGACGCTCTCGGTGCGCACGGTCTCCCCCTCGCGCACCGGCACCAGGTTCTGGCCCTTGTCACCGTCCTTGGCATCGGCCACGTCCTCGGCGGCCTCCTTGCCGTAGACGGCCATCCAGCCCGGCTTCACGAGCACCTTGCCTTCGGTCTTGAAGTGGTGGCTCAGCACCGAGCTGATGCGCGTGGTCACCATGAACTCGGCGCTCGGGAAGAACACCGCCAGGAAGCGGCGCACGACCAGGTCATACAGCTTCTGCTCGGCCTCGCTCAGGCCGCTGGGCGCCTGCAGCGTGGGGATGATGGCAAAGTGGTCGCTGACCTTGCTGTTGTCGAAGATGCGCTTGCTAGGACGGATGTAGCTGTTGTCCAGCGCGGTCTTGGCGTGCGGCGCGAGGTGCTTCATGCCGCTGCCGGCGAGCATCTCGAAGGTCTGCTTGACCGTCGGCAGGTAGTCCTCGGGCAGGGCGCGCGAGTCGGTCCGCGGGTAGGTCAGGGCCTTGTGGCGCTCGTACAGGCTTTGCGCGAGCTGCAGCGTGGTCTTGGCCGAGAAGCCGAAGCGGCCGTTGGCCTCGCGCTGCAGGCTGGTCAGGTCGTACAGCAGGCCACAGGCCTGGGTGGTGGGCTTGCTCTCTTCCTTGACGCTGGCGGCCTTGCCGCGCACGGCGTCGGCGATCGCCAGCGCCTCGCGCTGGGTCCAGACGCGGTCGGCCCGCAGCTCGGCGTCGGCATCGTCACCGGTGGGCTTCTTGAAGTTGGGGTCGAACCACTTGCCCGGGTACTCGCCGGCCTCGGCCAGGAAGCTGGCGTGGATTTCCCAGTAGTCGCGGCTCCTGTGGGCGCGGATCTTTTCCTCGCGCTCAACCACGATGGACAGCGTGGGCGTCTGCACCCGGCCGACGGTGGTGAGGAAGAAGCCCCCGTCGCGCGAGTTGAAGGCGGTCATGGCGCGCGTGCCGTTGATGCCGACCATCCAGTCGGCCTCGGAACGGCTGCGCGCGGCATCGGCCAGGCCCAGCATCTGCTCATTGCTGCGCAGCTGCTCGAAGCCGTCGCGGATGGCCGCGGGCGTCATCGACTGCAGCCACAGGCGCTGCACCGGCTTGCCCAGCGGCTGGTAGCTGCCGTTCTTCAGCCCCCCGGCGTACTGCTCGATCAGGCGGAAGATCAGCTCCCCCTCGCGGCCCGCGTCACAGGCGTTGATGAGGCGCGACACATCCTTGCGCTTGACCAGCTTGACCACCGCGGACAGCCGCGACTTGGTCTTGTCGATCGGCTTGAGCTCGAAGTACGGCGGCAGCACCGGCAGGTGCGCGAAGCTCCACTTGCCGCGCTTCACGTCGAATTCCTCCGGCGCAGCGATCTCCACCAGGTGGCCCACGGCGGAAGTCACCACGTACTTGTCATTCTCAAAGTGGTCATCGTGCTTGTCGAACTTGCCCGCCACCGGGGTAAGCGCTCGCACGATGTCTTGGGCCACGGATGGCTTCTCGGCAATGACCAGGGTTTTCATCTCTACAATCGGCTTTCCACGCGCGTGTACACGCGCACATGGGCACGCGCACACCCGCGCGCACCTGCATGAAACAACCTTACCAAATATTTCGGCCGTGACGAAAAGCCCCCGCCAGACGCAGCCGCGCCCTTCTTCCACCAAGACCAAGGCCGCCGCACCCACCGCCAGCCGCCGCATCCAGACCCGGCGCTCCGGCGTGCATGGCAAGGGCGTGTACGCCGTGGTCGATCTGGCCGAGGGCGAGACGCTCATCGAATACGTGGGCGAGATCATCACCTGGGAGGAGGCGCTGCGCCGCCATCCGCACGACCCGAGCGACCCGAACCACACGTTCTACTTCCATATCGATGAAGAGCACGTGATCGACGCCAAGGTCGGCGGCAACTCGGCACGCTGGATCAACCACAGCTGCAAGCCCAATTGCGAAGCCGACGTGGAAGACGGCCGGGTGTTCATCCGTTCGCTGCGCCCCATCCAGGCCGGCGAGGAGCTGTTCTACGACTACGGCCTGGTGATCGACGAGCCTTACACGCCCAAGCTCAAGGCCGAGTACCCCTGCTGGTGCGGCGCCAAGAAGTGCCGCGGCACGCTGCTCGCTCCCAAGCGCGCGGGACGCGCCTCCAAACTGGGCTGAACATGAATTACCCCCCGAAGCGCCTTTGGCGCCTCCCCCCGGGGGGCAACACCTGCGCCCCGGCAAAGCCGGTTGCGCGGTGTTCTGGACGAGCGCCCGAGCGCGCCACGGTCTGTGTCTGATCTGCTCTCGCACGCCGAAGCGGTCTGGGAAGCCGTGGTGCTCCTGCTGCCGGGCTTCACGGTCGAGGTGCTGCCCAGCATCGACTCCACCAGCAGCGAGCTCATGCGGCGCGCGCGCAGCGGCCTCATGCAGCCGGTGCTGCTGACCGCCGAGCAACAGACCGCAGGGCGGGGCCGGCTCGGCAAGGGCTGGCACAGCAAGCCGGGCCAATCGCTCACGTTTTCCATCGCCCTGCCGCTGGCACCGTCGAACTGGTCGGGCCTGTCGCTCGCGGTGGGCGTGAGCCTGGCCCACAGCCTGCATCCCGACGTGCGGCTGAAGTGGCCGAACGATCTTTGGCTGCACCAGCGCAAGCTCGGCGGCATCCTGGTGGAGACCGCCAGCACCGGTGACGCGGCGCAGGGCCAGCGCATGGTGGTGATCGGCGTGGGCATCAACATCGCCCGGCCCGAGGCCTCGGCCGTGGCCGCCCTGGTGCCAGACGGCTCGACCGTGGCCGCCATGGCGCCGGCCGGCCTGGCCGAGGTCAGCGTGGGCATCACGCCCGGCGAGGTGCTCGAGCGCGTGGCGCCGCCGCTGGTGCGGGACGTGCTCGCGTTCGCCTCGCAAGGGTTTGGCGCCTTTGCGCAGCGTTTCGCCGGCCTGGACGCCTTGCAGGGCCTGGCCGTGCAACTCTCCGACGGCACCCGGGGCACGGCCTGCGGGGTGACCCCCGACGGTGCCCTTCAGGTGTTGACCGACCAGGGCATGTTGACCGTCACCAGTTCAGAAGTGAGTGTGCGCCCGTGTTGAGGTGGGCGGTCATCGTGCTGGTGCTGGCCAACGCGGGCTATTTCGCCTGGACCCAGGGCTACCTGGGCGGCCTGGGCCTGGCCCCGATCGAACAGCGCGAGCCCCAGCGCCTGGCACAGCAGCTCAGGCCCGAGGCCTTGCGCCTGCTCAATGGCCCCAAGGGAACGTCGGCCGACACCGCCACCGCGCCGGAGCCCGAGACGGCGGCACCATCGGCCGCGCAGCCGGCCCCAGCGGTGGAAGCCGCACCGGCGCCACCGGCCGCACCCACCCCGCCCCCACCCGCAGCGGCCGCCCCGGCCAGCGATGGCCCGCGCGCCTGCTGGCAGGCCGCCGGTTTCACCGAAGCCCAGGCCGAGCTGCTGCGCGCCGAACTCGCGCTGCTGGGCCTGCCCGCAAACGGCTGGCAGCTCAACGAGACCCGCAGCAGCGGCCGCTGGATCGTCTACATGGGGCGCTACGACAACACCGAGCAGGTGGAGCGCAAGAAAGCCGAGTTGCGCGCGCTGGGCGTGCAGTTCCGGGAGCTCACCGCGAATGGCCTGGCCCCGGGACTGGCGCTGGGCACCTACTCCACCGAAGCCGCCGCGCGGCAGGCGCTGCAGCAGACCGAGCGCGACGGCGTGCGCACCGCCAGGGTGGCACAGGAACGGGCGGAAAGCGTGTCGTTCGCGCTGCGCCTGCCCGCCATCACCGACGCCCAGCGCGCGGCGGTGGACGGCTTGCGCGAGGCCATGGCTGGCAAGGCGCTGCGCCGCTGCAGCTGAGCCGACGGGCGGGTCAGGCTCAGACCCGACGGCGGCGGCGCTGGCACAGCGCCACGGCGATCACCCAGGCCCACAGGCTCAAACCCCAGAGATGGCCAGTAGAGCCGCCACCGCCACCTCCTGCGCTGCTGGCGGCAAGCACGGGCATGGCCGCCACCGTTCGCACGGTGTCTTCACCCGTGCGGCCGAAGTTGTCGACCACGGTGAGCGAGAACACATAGCTGTCCTCCGCCACGAGCGTGGCCTTGGCCACCGCGCTGCTGGCCGACGAGAGCGTGACCGGCGGCCCGCTCACCTGCACCCACTGGTAGGACACGATGCTGCGGCCGGGAATGGGCACGCTCTGGCTGCCGTCGAGCGTGATCACCGTGCCCGGCTCGACTTCACCCACCGGCTTGATCACGACCGCCGGGCCGGTGGCCAGCTGCACCGAGGTGTTGGCGTCCAGCAGGCCGGCGCCGCAGGTGGTGGTGGTGCAGCCGCAGACAGCGCCCGCGCCCGGGGTGCCGCACGCGGCCAATCCCGTCACCACGTGAGGTCGGGCCCCCGCCTTCATGCGCTCGATGAGCTGGCGCGGGCTCAGGAAGGGGTTGACCGCCAGCATCAGGCTGGCGATGCCCGCGGCCTGTGGCGCGGCAAAGCTGGTGCCCTGCTTGTAGCCATACATGTCGACCCCTGGCGTGGTCGTGCCGCTGTTGTCGGTCGAGTACAGCAAGGTTGATGGGCCGGCATCTGTCGAGCCCCCGGGCGCGGCCAGCGCCACGCGCGTGCCGAAACTGGAGTACTCGGCCTTCGCCCCATCCTTGCGCACCGAGGCCACGGTCATGACCCGACGGCAGTCGGCCGGACGGGTGAGCGTGGTGTTCGAGTTGCCGGCCGCCACGACGATGAGGGCGCCCGCGTTGGTGACCGCGTCGATGGTGGTCTGGTAGCCCGGCGTGCAGGCCGAATCGCCACCAAAGCTGAGGTTGATCACGCGCGCCGGGTTCGGGTTGATCGGCAGGCCCGAGACTGGCAGGCCGGCCGCCCAGCGCAGGCCGTCGAGCAGGTCCGACAGGTGCGCGCCGCATTTGCCCGAGACGCGCACCGGCAGCACCTTCGCACCCCAGTTCAGGCCCGCGACGCCCTGGGCGTTGTCGGTGGCGGCGGCGATCTGCCCCGCGATGAAGGTGCCGTGCCAGGTGCTGTTGGACAGGTCGCAACCCGCGAACAGGGGATTCGCCAGGTCGGCTGGGTGCACCCAGTCACCGGGGTCGCTCGGGTCGGGGTCGCGCCCGTCGCCGTCGTTGGACACGGCCAGCTCACTCACCAGGTCGTAGCCGGGCAACAGCTTGCCGGCCAGATCCGGGTGTCCCGCCCGGATGCCGCTGTCGACCACCGCCACGACCGCCGTGGACCCGGAGGTGCTGCCGGTCGTGTCCCCCCAGGCGGGGGGCAGGTTCAGGCCCGTCAGATTCACCAGATCGGGCGTCTGCAGGTGCCATTGCTGGGGAAACAGCGTGTCGCTGGGGGTGACGGGCGCGCCCAGGCGGGGCACCAGCACATCGGGCTCGACCCAGGCCACATCGGGATGCAGGCGCGCGCGGCGCAGGGCATTGTCCAGCGCCTGACCGCGCAGGGGTCGGTCGAAGCGCAGCAGGCGGGCGTTGCCCGCCTCGCCGGCCTTGCCCGAGGGCAGGCCCAGTTCGCGCGCCCAGAGGGCCACGCGTTCGCGGCCCTGGCGGGCGTTGCGGTCCCATTGCGAACGGGCCCGCTCACGCCCGGAGGCCCAGGGCCCCTGGTCCGTCGCGGTGTTCGATTCGAGTTCGTCGCCCTTGAAGCCAATGATCAGGCCGGCCGCCTCACGCCGGCTGGACGGGTCCTGCGCCATGGCGGGAGTGGCAATCAGGCCCGCCAGGGTGGCCGTGCACAGGAGCAGTGCTGGAAACAGTCGCCGCATGGAATGGGGAGGGCCGGAAGGGCAAGCGAGGCAAGGTGGGGAATGTGTCGAAACATTTTGACATGCCGGTCTTTCGCATGGCCTTTATCCCCTGGCGATTCGGCATTTCCGCACAGCTTTACAACACCCGCGCTCAACGGCCGGCCAAAGGGGTGGCGGCGGGACGCAGCGCCTCGAACCAGTCGAGCGCCTCGTTCCACAAGGGCAAGGCCTTGGGCCGGAAGTAGCCCATGTGGCCGATCGGCCCCAGGCCCGCGCGGCGCGGGTCGATGGTGACGGCCCGCACCGAGGTGTTGCGGTAGCCGGCCATGAAGGCATCGCGCGAGGCCGGCGGCGCCCAGGCGTCGTCCAGCGCGTTGGCGGCCACGATGGGGAAACGCACCTGGCCGAAGCGTTCGGTGGTGGCCTGCATCTGCGGGTCGTCGAAGAAGTAGCGCGGAAAGCGGCACCAGCCACGCCACTGGCGGTACACGTCCAGCGGCAGGTCTTCGCCCATGCCCAGGCGGCTCCAGGGCAGGTAGCCCGCGAACCTGGTCCACACCGGCCCCAGCACGCGCCACATGAACAGCACCCTCATGCGCTCCAGCGGTGGCATCCAGCCGTGCCAGCCGGCGCCGGTGGCGAAGGTGTAGGCGCCGTCCACCCAGTCGTGGTGTGGCAGCAGGCCCAGGGCATGACCGCCGTACGAATGGCCCACCAGGTACAGCGGCATGCCGTCCTGGCGCATGGCTTCGACGGCGGCCGCCAGATCGAGCCGGCCCCAGTCAAGGTAGTCCATCCGAAAGCCCTTGAGCGTGGGCGGGGCCGACTCGCCGATGCCCCGGTAGTCCAGTGTGAGCACGTCGAAACCGCGGCGCGCGGCGTGTTCGGCAAAGCGCTTGTAGAAGCCCTGTGGCACGGCGGTCGCGCCCCCGATCACGAGGTGGGCGCGGGCCGGCGTGGGGCTGCGGTAGCGGCGGGCCGCGAGCGGGTAGCCGTCGGCGGCGGTCAGCCGGAGGGTTTCGATGCGAATGTCCTGGGGGGTGCTCATGGGGGTCTCCTCAAGCGGCGCCCGTTCCACGCGGGCGGCGCGCGGCGAGCAGGCCCAGCAGGGTCTGGACGGCCTGCTGGATGGGTTCGGTGCTGTGGGCCACGCGCGCCTGCAACAGCCCGCCTTCGTAGGTGGCGACGATCAGCGCCGCCACGCCCCGGGCCGATTCGCGCGGCTCGCCGGCCTGTTCCAGCGCCAGCGCGATGCGCTCGCGCAAGGTGGCGAACGCGCGCGCCAGGGCCTCGCGCAGGGCGTGGTCGTCGGGCGAGCTCTCCAGCGCGACGGTCGCCAGTGGGCAGCCGGCATGGAAACCGGTGCTGCTCAGGCGCTGGGTCGCGCCCTGCATCCATTGCCGCGCGGCTTCGATCGGATCGCTCTCCTTGGCCAGGAGGCCATCGAGCCAGCCCAGCATGCGCGCGACCACGTCGTCGATCGCGGCCACGGCGAGTTCGGTCTTGCCACCGGGGAAGTGGTGGTACAGCACGCCCTTGGGCGCGCCGGCCTGGGCCAGCAGTTCGGTCAGGCCGATGCCGTGCAGGCCGCGCCGGCGCAGGGCGTCGGTCATGGCGGCGATCAGGCGTTCGCGGGTGCCGGGAGCAGGAATATCGGTCATGGAACGCAATCTATAGACCGGTCGGTCTAGTGTCAATTGGCTCACTGTCCCTTAGGTGCCAGGCAACAAAAAAGCGCCCGAAGGCGCTTTTTCAGTCGAGTGAGCTTGCGCTTACTTGGCGACGACGCGAACCATTTCGAGGCACTTGTTGGAGTAGCCCCATTCGTTGTCGTACCAGCTCACGACCTTGATGAAGGTCTTGTCCAGCGCGATGCCCGCGTCGGCGTCGAAGATCGAGGTGCGCGTGTCGCCCCGGAAATCGGTGGCCACCACCTTGTCCGTCGTGTAGCCCAGCACGCCCTTCAAGGCCCCTTCGCTCTGCGCCTTCATCTCCGCGCAGATTTCTTCGTAGGTCGCTTCCTTGTTCAGCTCCACCGTCAGGTCCACCACCGACACGTCGGAGGTCGGCACCCGGAAGCTCATGCCCGTGAGCTTCTTGTTGAGCTCGGGAATCACCACGCCCACGGCCTTGGCCGCGCCCGTGCTGCTGGGGATGATGTTTTCCAGGATGCCGCGGCCACCGCGCCAGTCCTTGTTGCTCGGGCCGTCCACCGTCTTCTGCGTGGCCGTGGCCGCGTGCACCGTGGTCATCAGGCCGCGCTTGATGCCCCACTTGTCGTTGAGCACCTTGGCGATCGGCGCCAGGCAGTTGGTGGTGCACGAGGCGTTGGAGATGATGGCCTCGCCCTTGTAGGTCTTGTCGTTCACGCCGAAGACGAACATCGGGGTGTCGTCCTTGGAGGGGGCCGAGAGGATGACCTTCTTCGCACCCGCGTCCAGGTGCTTCTGGGCCGTGACCTTGTCCAGGAACAGGCCGGTGGATTCGATGACCACGTCGGCACCGACTTCGTTCCACTTCAGGTTGGCGGGGTCGCGTTCCTGCGTGAGGCGGATCTTCTTGCCGTTGACGATCAGGGTGTTGCCCTCGACCTTGACTTCCCCCTTGAAGCGGCCGTGCACGCTGTCGTACTGCAGCATGTAGGCCAGGTAGTCGGGTTCGAGCAGGTCGTTGATCGCCACCACTTCGATGTCGTTGAAGTTCTGGATGGCGCTGCGCAGCACGTTGCGGCCGATGCGGCCGAAGCCGTTGATGCCGATCTTGATCGTCATGTCTCGTCTCTCCTGGAAGGTTTCAAAAGGGGTTAACAAAAATTCACTTCGCGAGCACGGCGCGCACCGTGTCCGCCACGTTCTGCTCGGTGAAGCCGAAGTGCTTGAACAGCACCGGCGCCGGGGCCGATTCGCCGTAGGTGTCGATGCCCACGACAGCCGCCACACCGTACTTCCACCAGCCGTCGGTGGTGCCCATCTCGACCGCGATGCGCGGCACGCCGGCCGGCAGCACCGAGGCCTTGTAGGCGGCGGTCTGGCGGTCGAAGGTGGTGGTGCTGGGCATGGAGACCACGCGCACGGCGATCTTGTGCTCGCGCGCCAGCAGTTCCTGCGCCTTCAGGGCGAGCTGCACTTCGGAGCCGGTGGCGATGATCACGGCCTGCGCCTTTTTCTTCAGGCCCACTTCGGCCGGCTCGGCCAGCACGTAGGCGCCCTGGCTGATGTGGCCCAGGTCGTTCTTGGGCGCGTAAGGCAGGTTCTGGCGGCTGAGCAGCAGCGCGGTCGGGCGGTGGGCGTTCTCCAGCGCCACGGCCCAGGCCACGGCGGTCTCGGCCGTGTCGGCGGGGCGCCACACGTCCAGGGTGGGGATCAGGCGCAGGCTGGCCGCGTGCTCGATGGACTGGTGCGTCGGGCCGTCTTCGCCCAGGCCGATGGAGTCGTGCGTGAACACGTGGATCACGCGCTGCTTCATCAGCGCAGCCATGCGGATGGCGTTGCGGCTGTAGTCGCTGAAGGTGAGGAAGGTGCCGCCGTAGGGGATGAAGCCGCCGTGCAGCGCCACGCCGTTCATGATCGCGGCCATGCCGAATTCGCGCACGCCGTAGTTGATGTGGCGCCCGCCCTGGCCCTGCTCGTTCTTCACCACGTCACCGGCCATGTTGAAGCGCAGGCTGGGGGTGGACTTGGTGTTGGTGAGGTTGGAGCCGGTGAGGTCGGCGCTGCCGCCCAGCAGCTCGGGCAGCGCGGCGGTGAAGGTCTCCAGCGCCAGCTGGCTGGCCTTGCGGCTGGCGACCGTCTCGGCCTTGGTGTGCGCGCCCACGGCGGCGTCCACCGCGACCTGCGCGAAGTTCTTCGGCAGCTCGCCCTTCATGCGGCGGGTGAACTCCTTGGCCAGTTCGGGGAAAGCGGCTTTGTAGGCGGCGAATTGGCCGTTCCAGTCGGCCTCCACCGCCTGCCCGGCGGCCTTGGCGTCCCAGGCGGCGTACACGTCCTGCGGCACCTCGAAGGGCTTGTGCATCCAGCCCAGGGCCTCGCGGGTCAACTGGATCTCTTCGCCGCCCAGCGGCTCGCCGTGCGCCTTGGCGGTGTTGGCGCGGTTCGGGCTGCCCTTGCCGATGTGCGTCTTGCAGATGATCAGCGTGGGGCCAAAGGTGCCCATGCTGGCCTTGTTCTTGGCGTCGGCGATCGCGCGGTCCACGGCGTCGGTATCGTGGCCGTCGATCGGGCCGATCACGTTCCAGCCGCTGGCGGTGAAGCGCAGCGCGGTGTTGTCGATGAACCAGGGCGTGACCTGGCCATCGATCGAGATGCCGTTGTCGTCGTACAGCGCGATCAGCTTGTTGAGCTTCCAGGCACCGGCCAGGGCCACGGCCTCGTGGCTGATGCCTTCCATCAGGCAGCCGTCGCCCAGGAACACATAGGTGTGGTGGTCGACGATGGTGTGGCCGTCGCGGTTGAATTCGGCCGCCAGCAGCTTCTCGGCCAGCGCCATGCCCACGGCGTTGGTGATGCCCTGGCCCAGCGGGCCGGTGGTGGTTTCCACGCCGGGGGTGATGCCCACCTCGGGGTGACCGGCGGTCTTGCTGTGCAGCTGGCGGAAGTTCTTGAGTTCGCCGATCGGCAGCTTGTAGCCCGTGAGGTGCAGCAGCGCGTAAATCAGCATCGAGCCGTGGCCGTTCGAGAGCACGAAACGGTCGCGGTTGGCCCACTGCGGGTTGGCCGGGTTGTGGCGCAGGTGGCGCCCCCAGAGGGCGACCGCCATGTCCGCCATGCCCATGGGCGCGCCAGGGTGGCCCGAGTTCGCCTGTTGCACCGCGTCCATGGCCAGGGCGCGGATGGCGTTGGCCTGGGTCTGGGCGGTCACGGCCGAAGCGGCGGGGGCGGTGCGGGTGGGGGTGCTGGCGGCGTCGGACATGGGGTGCTGGGGGGGAGGGTATGAGGAAGGAACCATTGCGCGGCGGCGCAAAACAGAGGATTTTATCGGGCCGCCCGAACCGGCGCCCCCGACGGCCGGCCGAGTTGCGCGCAGGCGCTCATAATTCCGGATGCGTCGGGCCCTGTGAACCCGGTACGCCCACCGTCCACCACCCATGACCCGACTTGCCACCGCCCCCATCCCGGCCATGCTGCTTGCCGCCGGGCGCGGCATGCGCATGCGCCCCCTGACGGACGAAACACCCAAGCCCCTGCTGACGGTGCAGGGCCGGCCCTTGATGCAGTGGCCGATGGAGGCCTTGCTGGCCGGCGGCTTCCGGCGCCTGGTGGTCAACACCGCCTGGCTGGGCGAACAGATCGACGCCTTCTGCGCCGACTGGCAGGCGCAGCACCCGGGCACCGAGGTGACCGTCTCGCGCGAAGGCCAGGACTTCGGCTACGCGCTCGAAACCGCCGGGGGCATCGCGCGCGCGCTGCCGCTGCTGGGTGATGTGTTCTGGGTGCTCGCGGGCGACGTGTACGCGCCGGAGTTCGCCTTCACGCCGACCAGCGTGGCCCGCTTCAAGGCCAGCGGCCAGCTCGCCCACCTCTGGCTGGTGCCCAACCCGCCGCACCACCCACGCGGCGATTTCGGCCTGAGCGCCGAGGGCCTCGCGCTCAACGAGGCCGACACGCGCCACACCTACAGCACCATCGGCCTGTACCGCCGCGAACTGTTCGAGGCGCCCTGGTGCGAAATCGTGCCGGGCAACCCGCAGGGCACGGCCGAGCCGCTGGCGCCGCTGCTGCGCCGCGCCATGAGCGCCGGCCTGGTGAGCGCCGAGCTCTATACCGGCCCCTGGGTCGACGTGGGCACGCCCGAGCGCCTGAAAGAACTGGGCTGACCGCCTGCGCGGGCGCGGCAAAACGCCGACAATGGCCCGCATGGACTCCACCACCCACACCACCCTGTACGCGGAGCGCCGCGCCCGCGTGGCCGCCCAGCTCGGTGCCGGCGGCATCGCCATCGTGCCCACCGCGCTGGAACGACCGCGCAACCGCGACACCGATTTCATCTACCGGCACGACAGCTACTTCTACTACCTCACCGGTTTCACCGAGCCCAACGCCTGGCTGGTGATCACCGCCGAGGGCCAGACCACGCTGTTCTGCCAGCCCAAGGACCTGGAGCGCGAGATCTGGGACGGCATCCGCCTGGGCCCTGAAGCCGCACCGGAACACCTGGGCGTGAGCGAGGCATTTTCCGTCGCCGAACTCGACCAGCGCCTTCCCAAGCTGTTGGAGAACCGCCAGACCGTGTGGTACCCCTTCGCCACGCACGCGGGGCTGGAGAGCCGCATCAACGGCTGGCTGCAACCGGTGCGCGCGCGCGTGCGCTACGGTGCGCTGTGCCCCGAATCGCAGCGCGACCTCTGCGGCATCCTCGACGAGATGCGCCTGGTGAAAGACGCCTTCGAACAGGCCACCATGCGCCGCGCCGCGCAGATCAGCGCCAAGGCCCACATCCGCGCCATGCAGCGCAGCGCGGCCATGCTGCGCGCCGGGCAGGACGTGCGCGAGTACCACCTCGACGCCGAGCTGCTGCACAGTTTCCGCGAGCATGGCTCGCAGTACCCGGCCTACGGCAGCATCGTCGCCGCCGGCGCCAACGCCTGCGTGCTGCACTACCGCGCCGACGCCGCGCCGATCCGCAGCGGCGAGCTGGTGCTGATCGACGCCGGTTGCGAACTCGACGGCTACGCCAGCGACATCACCCGCACCTTCCCCGCCAACGGCCGCTTCACCGGCCCGCAGCGCACGCTGTACGACCTGGTGCTCGCCAGCCAGGACGCCGCCGTGGCCGCCACCAAGGCCGGCGCGCGCTTCGTCGACCCGCACGAAGCCACCGTGGCGGTGCTGGCCCAGGGCCTGCTCGACGTCGGCCTGCTCGACCGCAACAAGGTCGGCAACGCGCAGGACGTGATCGCCAACCGCGCCTACTTCCCGTTCTACATGCACCGCACCGGCCACTGGCTGGGCATGGACGTGCACGACTGCGGCAGCTACGTGGAGCCGGCCGAGCTGGGCAGCGTGAGCGAGCGCAAGGACCCGCTCAGCGGCGAGACCATCAAGGACCGGCCCAGCCGCGTGCTGCGGCCCGGCATGGTGCTGACCATCGAACCCGGCCTGTACGTGCGCCCGGGCGAAGGCGTGCCCGAGCATTTCTGGAACATCGGCATCCGCATCGAGGACGACGCCATCGTCACCGCGACCGGCTGCGAACTCATCTCGCGCGATGTGCCGGTGAAGGCCGACGAGATCGAAGCCCTGATGCGCGCTTGACGCAGGTCAAGAACACCGCCGATGGGCCCATCGGCGGACGGGTCTTGGATAGATAGCAGGAATCATTCTCATTTACACTGTGAGACCCGCCGGCACTGCCGGCCCGATTCCTTCACTCCGAGCCCTTCCGCCATGAAACCCACCCTGCTCGTTCTGGCCCTGTCGGCCACCCTGTCCCTGCTGCACGCACCGGCCCACGCCCAGGCCGCCGCACCCGCGGCGGCGAGCGCGCCTGCGGCGGCGACCTACGCCACCGTGGCCACGCACTACGCCGCGCTGGTGCACGCCAACTACAGCGACACCCTGGCCGCCGCGCAGGAGATGCAGGCCGCCATCAAGGCCTTCGTGGCCGCGCCTTCGGCCGACGGCCTGGCCGCCGCGCGCAAGGCCTGGCTGGGTGCCCGCGAGTTCTACGGCCAGACCGAGGCCTTCCGCTTCTACGGCGGCCCGATCGACGACGACAAGGGCCCGGAAGGCCAGATCAACGCCTGGCCGCTGGACGAAGCCTATGTGGACTACGTGCAGGGCAAGCCCAAGGCCGGCCTGATCGCCAACACCAAGTTCAAGATCAGCAAGGCCAACCTGGCCAAGTTCAACGAACGCGGCGGTGAAGAGAACATCAGCTCCGGCTGGCACGCGATCGAGTTCCTGCTGTGGGGCCAGGACCTGAGCGAGACCGGCCCGGGCAACCGCTCGTTCGAAGACTACGTGGACGGCAAGACACCCAACGCCGACCGCCGCCGCCAGTTCCTCACCGTGGCCACCGAGCTGCTGGTGGACGACCTGAACTTCCTGGTCAAGGCCTGGGCACCGGGCCAGAAGAACTACCGCGCGCGTTTCGAGAAGGGCGGCAAGGAATCGGTGCGCAAGATCATCGTGGGCCTGGGCTCGCTCTCGCGCGGTGAACTCTCGGGCGAGCGCATGGAAGTGGCGCTGAACTCGCAGGACCAGGAAGACGAACACTCCTGCTTCTCCGACAACACGCACCGCGACATCGTGACCAACGCCACCGGCATCCAGAACGTGTGGCTGGGCCAGTACAAGAAGCGCGACGGCAGCGTGCTGCAAGGCCCGGGCGTGCGCGACCTGGTGGCCGCCAGGAAGGCCGACCTGGCCGAGAAGACCACCTCGCAGATCGCCGCATCGGTGGCGGGCGCCGAAGCCATTCCCGCCCCGTTCGACCGCGCCATCGCCAAGGGCTCGGCCGGCCGCCCGGCGATCGAGAAGACCGTCGCCAGTCTGGTGGAACAGTCCAAGCTGCTGGTGGAGTCGGCCAGCGCGGTGGGCATCGCCAAGCTGACCCTCGTCGAACCTTGAACTCCCCCCTGCGCCGCTGCGCGGCTTCCCCCCTCTCTGGCGCGCCTTCGGCGCTGGGAGGGGGGACGGGGTCTCGGGCCGGCGGAGCCGGACCCTTGTCCCCTCTGGATTGACATCCCCTCTGTTTGCCCGGGCTTTTCATCATGTCGCTCTTTCCCAAAGCCACGCGCCTTGCGCTCGCCATGGGGGCTTTGTTTCTTGGTGCCACCGCGCTGGTCCTTCATGCGGACGAGGCGCCCGATCCGCTGGGTGAGAAGACCGGTGGCGCGACCACGGTCTACGCCACGGGCAAGAACGCGTTTTCGTTTCCGCTGGCCAACCTGGACGATCCGGGGCGCACGCGCTTCGTGATCGGCAATTCCTTTTTCAAGCGCAACTGGGTGGAGGCACCGGCCTCGACCACCGCGCGCGACGGCCTGGGCCCGCATTTCATCGCGCGCTCCTGCGCGGGTTGCCACGTGCTCGACGGCCGCGGCGAACCACCCGCGTGGAAGAACACGCTGGGGCCCGAGCCCGAGGGCACGGTGGCGCTGCTGATGCGCCTGTCGGTGGCCGGCACGCCCGACCCCAAGGCCGGCGTGCGGCCCGACCCGGTGTACGGCGACCAGTTCAACAACGCCGCCATCCAGGGCGTGAAGCCCGAGGGCCGGGTCGAGATCCGCCAGCAGGCCCTCCAGGGCCGCTTCGCCGACGGCACGCGCTACACGCTGCAGAAACCGATCTACAAGCTGACCGACCTCGCCTACGGACCGTTCGCGCCAGGCCTCATGGTCAGCCCGCGCATCGCGCCGCAGCTCGCCGGCATCGGCCTGATCGAAGCCATCCCCGATGCCGAGATCCTGCGCAATGCGCGCGAACAGGCCGCCGCGCCCGGCCCCATCAAGGGCCAGCCCAACCGCGTGTGGGACGTGTTCGCCCAGGAAGAGCGCCTGGGCCGCCTCGGCTGGAAGGCCAACGTCGCCACACTCGCGCACCAGACCGCCGGCGCCTTCCATGGCGACATCGGCATCACCTCCAACGCCTTCCCGCACGAGACCTGCACCCCCACGCAGAAGGACTGCCTGGCCGCGCCGCACGGCGGCGGCAAGACCACCGGCCGCGACGGCATCGTGCCGGCGGCCCACGCGACCGCGCTCAAGCCCGAGATCGACGACGAGACCCTGGGCCACGTGATCTTCTACCAGGCCACGCTGGCCCCGGCGGCGCGGCGCAACGTGAACGACCCGCAGGTGCTGCGCGGCCAGGCGCTGTTCGCGCAGGCGCAATGCGCGGCCTGCCACCGCCCGAGCTACGTCACGGCCGAAGGCCCGTTCCCGCCGCTCACCAGCCCCGCCCTCAAGGGCCAGCGCATCTGGCCCTACACCGACCTGCTGCTGCACGACATGGGCCCGGACCTGGCCGACGGCCGTCCCGACTTCCTCGCCAGCGGCAGCCAGTGGAAAACCCCGCCGCTCTGGGGCATCGGGCTCATCAAGGACGTCAACGGCCACACCCGCCTGATGCACGACGGCCGCGCCAACGGCGTGCTCGAAGCCATCCTCTGGCACGGCGGCGAGGCCCAGGCGGCCAAGGAGCAGGTGCTCAAGATGAAACGGGCCGACCGCAGCGCGCTCGTGAAATTCGTGGAGTCGCTATGACACCCAGAAGCTTTGCCCTCACCCAGTGCGCCGCCGCGCTGGCCCTTGGCCTCACGCTGGCCGGCCTCGCATCAGCCCAGACCGCCCCAATCGTGGCCGCGCCCTACTACTCGGCCGAGCAGGCCCTGCAAGGCCTGTACACGCACCACTTGCCGCCGCTGGTGCGCGACTTCCAGGCCCAGGCCGACCGCCTGGTCGAGACCACGGCCCGGCATTGCAAGGGCCAGGCCACGCTGCCCGCGCTGCTCGCGCAGTGGCAGGACACGCTGGTGAGCTGGGAGACCCTGTCCACGCCGGCCGTGGGGCCGCTGGTCGCGCGGCGCTCGCAGCGCCAGATCGACTTCTGGCCCACGCGCCCGGACCTGCTGCGCCGCTCGATGGAGAAAACTCCCGACACGCTGGCCGACATGGAGCGCGTGGGCACGCCCGCCAAAGGTTTCCCTGCCTTCGAACTGCTGCTGAACCAGTGGGCCGGCAGCCGCCAGCCCGCGCCGGCCCCGGCGTGCCGCTACGCCGAGCTGGTGGCGCAGGGCATCGCCGCCGAGGCGCGCGCCCTGAACGACGAACTCGGCCAATGGGCCACGAAGGAATGGGACGACGAGCCCGAAGTCACCACCGCCTCGCTCGCCGAATGGGTCAACCAGTGGCTCGCCGGCCTGGAGCGGCTGCGCTGGGCCCACATCGAAAAGCCCATCACCACCCACCAGACCACGGGCAACGCAGCCAGGGGCGCGCCGGTGCCCTACGCGCGGCTCGACCGCGAGAGCAACCTGCGCGACTGGCGCGCGCAATGGCAAAGCCTGCGCCAGCAGGGCCGCCTGCCCCCCGGTGCGCAACCACCCGCCGCCGGCCAGGCCCTGGTGCCGATGGAAGCCCTGCTCATGGGCCGCGGCCAGCTCGCGCTGGCGCAGAAATGGGGCCAGGCGCTGGACACCGTCACGGCCGGCATGGACAAGCTCACGCCGCGCTCCAGCGAGCGCGAGCTGCTCGCGCTCACGAAGTCGATGAAGGCCGTGACCGTGCTGTTCCAGAACGAGGTCGCGGCCGCCCTGGATGTGCCTCTCGGTTTTTCGGACGCCGATGGAGACTGATAACGCTATCTCACGCCGCCGCTGGCTGGTCGCCGCTGCGGCCCTGGGCCTCGCTCCCGCCTGGGCCGCGCGCACCACTGGCGCGCGCCTGGTCTCGGCCTGGCAGACCCCGAGCGAACACCACATCGGCGTGATCGAGGTGGACGGCGCGCGCTGGTCGGTGCAGCGCTCGCTCGCCGTGCCCACGCGCGCGCACGGCCTGCTGCTCGAAAGCGGCGGCAGCGTGCTGGCCACCGCGCGCCGGCCGGGCGACTGGCTGCTGCGCTGGCACCCCGCGAGCGGGCAGACGCAATGGCACTGGATCGAGGACGACCGCCGCTTCAACGGCCACGCCGTCGCCAGCCCCGATGGCCGCACGCTCTGGACCACCGAGACCGACCTCGACAACGCGCAGGGGCGCCTGGCCACGCGCGATGCGAAGACACTGGAGAAGACCGCCGAATGGGCCACGCAGGGCATGGACCCGCACGAGCTCATCGTGCTGCCGCAGCGCGTGGGCGAAATCCCGGCCGGCAGCCTGCTGGTGGCCAACGGCGGCATCCCCACGCTGCCCGAGACCGGCCGCAGCAAGCGCCAGCTCGACCGCATGGACGCCTCGCTGGTGGCGCTGGACCCGCGCGACGGCGCGGTGCTGGGCCAGTGGCGCCTGGACGACCCGTACCTGAGCATCCGCCACCTGGCCTGGGACCCGGTGTCGCGCACGGTCGGTATCGCGCTGCAGGCCGAGCACCCCGATGCCGACGCCAAGCGGCGCGCGCCGGTGTTCGCCGGGTGGAACGGCCAGCGCCTGCAGGCCTCGCTGGCCCAACCTGCGGTGCAGGGTTACGGCGGCGACATCTGCGCCCTGCCCGAGGGCGGTTTCGTGGTGAGCTGCCCGCGCGCGGACGCACTGGCCCTGTTCGGCGCCGACGCGCGCTGGTCGCAGAACCTCGCGCATCGCGAGGCCTACGCGCTTGCGGCCGACCGGGGCCACTGGTGGGCCAGCGGCGCCGAGGGCGTGTGGTGCGCGCCCGAAGGCACCGAGGCCCGCACCCATGCGCGCGGCGGCGAGCGCCTGCAGATCGACAACCACTGGGCCGTCTGGCCCCAGGCCTGAGGCGGGTACCCGCCCCCGCGCCCCCCCCGCCGTGG
>JAGKSX010000007.1 GCA_018993155.1 Hydrogenophaga sp. | reverse complement strand
CTGGGGGCCGGGCGGGGGGGGGGGTGGGTGGGGCGCGCCGGAGGGCCCGGGGCCCGGCGCCCAGGCGCGCGGGGGGGGGGGCCGGCAGACCGCCAACCGCTGGGCCGTCTGGCCCCGGGCCTGGGGGGGGTACCCGCCACCGCGCCGCCCCCGCCGTGTGGTGCGGTGGCAGAATCAGGCGCCCGGCACGTTGGCGGCCGGAAGGGTGATCGCTAGCTGCCCATGAACCCCGTCGCCCCGCCCCTGGCGAATGTGCTGTCCCGCCCCCCCAACTCCCCCCTGGACCAGGTCACGCCCCGGGGCGGCCGGTGCCGGGGCCGCCTCATCCACTGCCCCTTCGAGGCCCACACGGTAGACATCCCGCCGCTGGACGAGGTGGTGCTGCTGGCCGCCAACCAGTACCGGCTCAAGCGCGCGCTGTTCGATTTCGGCTGGGGTTTTCGCGACCACTTCAGCAGCCATCCGCACCCGCTGCACCTTTTCCCTGCGGGCAACGCCTACCGCTGGCTCAAGGACGGTTTCGCGGACGTGACCCTGCTCGCGCTGTCGGCCACCGACCTGGCCGCGCTCCTCGACGAGCTGGGCCACCGCAATCCGAACGACGGCCTGTGGGAACTGTCGCAGCGCGGCTTCGCCAACCCGATGATCTACCAGGCGCTCACGCAGTTCATGCAGCAGGCCTCGCAGGACTGCCCGCAGATTCTGGTGGACAGCTACTGCACCGTGATCGCCAACGAGCTGGCGCGGCAATGGAACACGCGCGCGCCCGCCGGGCCGGCGGTGCGCAAGCTGCCCTCGGCCCAGCTCGCGCGGCTGATCGACCACATCAAGGAACAGCTCGCGCAGGACCTGAGCCTGGACGACCTGGCGGCCCAGACCGGCCTCACCAAGTACCACTTCATGCGCTGCTTCAAGGCCTCCACGGGCCGCTCGCCGCTGCAGTACGTGACCGAGTTGCGCGTGGCGCAGGCGCGCCGCCTGCTGGAGACCACGGCGCTGACGATGGAGGTGGTGGCGCGCCAGAGCGGCTTTTCAAACGCCGAGCACCTGGCTCGCGTGTTCGGCAAGGCCACCGGGCTTTCACCGCGCGCCTACCGCACGGCCCTGGGCGAGGTGCGATCGCCCCGCCGGCACTGAGGCCGGCGCGCCTCAGCGGCCAGCGTGCAGCCGCTCGTGGCCGGCGGCCGCGCGCAGCACCAGCGCGTCGTCGAAGTGGCGGCCGATCAGCATCAGGCCCACCGGCTTGCCGTCGGCCTCGCCGCACGGCACGCTGATGGCGGGGTGGCCGGTGAGGTCGAACGCGCTGGTGTTGGCCAGCATGGTCCAGCTGTGCTGGATCACCTCGGCCACGCTGGCATCGGCCGGCGGAATCGGCAGCGTGGGGAACGGCGTGGTCGGCATCAGCAGCAGGTCGCGGCCGTCCAGCGCGTCGTCGTAGGCCTGGCGCAGGCGGCGGCGCAGGTTCTGCGCCTTCGCGTAGTAGCGGCCCTGGTACTGCTGGTGCACGTAGGCGCCGAGCAGCATGCCGATCTTGAGCGTGTGCGGCATCTCGTTGGCGCGCTCGCGCAGCCCGCCCAGCGCGGTCATCAGCCCGAGCGGGTAGGCGCCCGTGGTCAGGTGACCCGCGCCCTGGCCGCCGTACAGCGTGTGGTACGTGCCTTCGTTGGCGATCGCGCTCCAGATCGCGAAGCCGTGGCGGTGCCAGGGAATCGACACTTCGTCCACGATCGCGCCGGCCGCGCGCAGCGCATCGGCAGCGGCGCGCACCGCCGCGTCGGTGCCCGGGTGCGACTCGGGCAAGCCGAACGACTCCGTCACCACGCCGATGCGCAGGCCTTTCACGCCACGGTCCAGGCCCTCGGTGTACCGGTCCACGCGCAGGTTGCGCTGGCGGCCGTCGATGCCGTCCTCGCCGGCGATCACCTCCAGCAACAAGGCCACGCCGGCCACGTCGCGCGCCATCGGGCCCACGTGGTCGATGGTGTAGTCCAGCCCCATCACGCCGGTGTAGGGCACCAGGCCGTAGGTGGGCTTGAGGCCCACGATGCCCGAGAACGAGGCCGGGATGCGGATCGAGCCGGCCTGGTCGGCGCCGATGGCCAGGTCCACTTCGCCGGCCGCGAGCAGCGCCGCGCTGCCGGTGGTGGAGCCGCCGGGCGTGTGGCCCGGGTTGCGCGGGCTCTCCACCGGGCCGGTGGCGCTGGTGGCGCTGCCGCCGGAGAACGAGAAATACTCACAGACCGACTTGCCCACGATGTGGCCGCCGGCATCGAGGATGCGCGTGACCAGCGTGGCATCGCCATCGGGCACGAAGCCTTCGAGCAGCGAGGCGCCGTTCATCATCGGCACGCCGGCGATCTGCACGTTGTCCTTGATCGCCAGGCGAAGGCCGGCCAGCTTGCCTTGGGCCGCACCCCGGATGTCGGTGCGCATCCACCAGGCGCCCCAGGGGTTGTCCTGCGGCTCGGGGCGCGTGCCGCCGGCGCGCGGGTAGTGCACAGGCAAGGGCTCGTGCGGCAGGCGGTCCAGGGCCCGGAACTCGGGCACGAGCGGTGCCAGCATGTCCAGCACGGTCTGCGCGTAGTCCGCGTCCACGTCGATGCCCAGCTCCGCGCCCAGGCGGTGCAGGCGGTCCTTGTTCGGCAGGTTGAATGCCATGGTGCTCCTCTGAAAAAAAGCGGGTTGATGGTCAGCCGGCGAACTCGGCCGACTCGACCAGCGCTGCCATCGCGGCGGTGTCGCTGGCGCGCGCCTCGCGCACGGTGCGGCCCTTCTCCAGCACGACGATGCGGTCGGACAGGGCGCGCAGGAAGTCCAGGTTCTGCTCCACCAGCACGATGGACAGCTGGTGGCGTTGCCGCAGCGAGCGCAGCAGCAGCACCATGTCTTCGATGATGGACGGCTGGATGCCTTCGGTGGGCTCGTCCAGCAGCACCAGCTTCGGGCGCGTGCACAGGCAGCGCGCCAGCGCCAGGATCTGCTGCTCGCCGCCGCTGAGCAGGCCGCCGGGCCGCTCCAGCAGGCGCGGCAGCGCGGGGAAATCGGCCAGCACCTCGTCCACCACCTGCGCGGCCTGCCGCCCGCCGTGCACCGAGGCGGCGAACAGCAGGTTCTCGCGCACCGACAGCAGCGGGAAGATGCGCCGGCCCTGCGGCACGTAGCCGATGCCGCGCGCCACGCGTTGGTGGGTCGGCAGGCGCGCGATCGACTCGCCCTGCCAGCGCAGCTCACCGGCGCTCACCGCGATCTCGCCCACGATCGCACGCATGAGCGTGGTCTTGCCCATGCCGTTGTGGCCGAGCACGCCGAGCACCTCGCCGTCGTTCACGCGCAGCGCAATGCCGTCGAGGATGTTGATGCGGCCGTAGCCGCCACGAAGGCCTTGCAGTTCAAGCACGGACATGCTCCTCACGCCCCAGATACACATCTCGCACGACCGGATCGGCCAGCACCTCGGCCACCGAGCCGTCGCGCAGCACCGCACCTCGGTGCAGCACGGTCACGCGGTCGGCGATGCGGCGCACGAACCGCATGTCGTGCTCCACCACCACCACCGCGCGCCCGGCGCGGATGGAGAGGATCAGCTCGGCGGTGCGCGCGGTCTCCTCCTCGCTCATGCCGGCCACCGGCTCGTCCAGCAGCACCAGCTGCGCATCGGTCGCCAGCACCATGCCCAGTTCCACCCATTGCCGCTGGCCGTGCGAGAGCGTGGCAAGCTGGCGATCGCGCACCGCGCCCAGGCGCAGCTGCTCCAGCACCTCGTCGACCACAACATCCACCGGCCGCCGCTCGCGGTGCCGCCCCGCCGCCACGCGCAGGCTGGCGCCCACCGTGAGGCCGTCGAACACGCTGGGCACCTGGGTCTTCACGCCCACACCCAGCCGCGCGATCTGGTGCCGTTCCAGGCGACCCACGTCCTGGCCCAGGATGCGAACCTTGCCAGCGCTCGCTTTCTGCTGGCCGGTGAGCGTCTTGAACAGGGTGCTCTTGCCGGCGCCGTTGGGGCCGATCAGGCAGCGCAGTTCGCCGCGCGCCACCTGCAGGTTCACCCGGTCCACCGCCACCACGCCGCCAAAGCGCACCGTGAGGCCTTCGGTATCCACGGCCCACACCGGAGGGACTTGCCCCGCGTTCATGCCGCGCTCCCGGGGTCGCGCCGCAGGCGCTGGCGCAGCCAGGGCAACAGCCCCGCAGGCAGCAACAGCACGCACAGCACGAAGATCACGCCCAGCACCAGGTTGGTGTCGGCCAGCCGGGTCTGCCCCAGCCAGGTGGTGAGCCACTGGATCAGCACGCAGCCCACCACCGGACCGGCCAGCAGGCCCACGCCACCGACCTGGGCCCAGATGATGATCTGTGCCGCGAAACCGATGCCGAACACGTCGGGCCCGACGAAACCGCCCCAGGCCGCGTGCAGGGCACCCGCCAAACCGGCAATGCCCGCGCCGATGACGAACACCGCCAGCTTGTAGGCGCGCGCGTCGTAGCCCAGCAGCTCGGCGCGCAGCTCGTGTTCGCGCACGGCGGCCACCGCCTGGCCGAAGCGTGTGCGCACCAGCCAGCGCAGGCCCGCGTACACCAGCGCCAGCACGCCGGCCGACAGCAGATAGAGCTGCACGAAATCCAGCTCCTCCCCCCCAGGCAACGCGGGTGGCGGCACGCCAGGAATGCCGTTGTAGCCACCGAGGGCGACACCGCCGAGGCGGAAGTCCGCGCCCGACACCGTGTTGACCAGGTGAAACAGGATCAGGGACGCGGTGAGCGTGATCACGCCCAGGTACACGTCGCTGATGCGGCCGTAGAACAGGAAGTAGCCCATCAGCGCCGCGCCCACGCAGGGCACGATCACCGACGCCGCCATCGCCATGGCACTGCCGTGTCCACCGAGCGCGAGCACCGCATAGGCATACGCGCCGAGGCCGAAGAACACCGACTGGCCGAAGCTGAAGATGCCTGCCACGCCCCACACCAGCGCCATGCTCAACGCCAGGATGGAGAGAATCACGTAGACGTTCAGGCTCACCAGCGTGGCCAGTTCGACCACCCCGGCCACGCCGAACAACACCACCAGACCACCGACCCACAGCAGCGGCTGGAACTTGCGCAGACCGACGTTCACAGCGACCTCCGGAAGAAACGACCGGTGATGCCCGAGGGCATGAGCCGCAGCAGCACGATGGCGGCCACCAGCAGCGCCACGTGGCCGGCCACCGGCGTGGCCCAGCGCGTCACGGCCTCGCTGAGCGTGCCGAACAGCGTGCTCGCCACCACCGTGCCGGTGA
This sequence comes from Hydrogenophaga sp., assembly GCA_018993155.1. Lineage (GTDB taxonomy): Bacteria > Pseudomonadota > Gammaproteobacteria > Burkholderiales > Burkholderiaceae_C > Hydrogenophaga. The sequence continues at coordinate 11,508 of JAGKSX010000007.1, read as the reverse complement.
TGGCGTTGGCGCCGCCGGTGATCACGGTGATGAAGGCGCGCGTGACGTAGGCGGTGCCGATGGTGGGCACGGCGCCCGTGAGCGGTGCCATCACCGCGCCCGCCAGGCCGCTCACCGCCGCACCGGCCGCGAAAGTCCAGGCGTACACGCGCGAGGTGTTCATGCCCAGGGCTTCGGCCATCGGCGCGCTCTGCATGGTGCCGCGCGCCAGCAGGCCGATGCGCGTGCGCCGCAGCACCCACCAGGTGGCCGCGACCAGCACGATCGCCACCCCGATGATGAGCACGCTGTACCAGGAGTCGCGGTGGCCACCGAGCGTGAAGCTGCCCAGCGGCGGGACCACGCCGCGCTGCTGGAAGCCGAACGCCCAGGTGGCCAGGCCGATGAGCGCCAGGCTCACGCCCCAGGTGGCGAGGATGGTGTCGAGCATGCGGCCGTAGAGGTGGCGGATGATGAGCCGCTCCAGCGCGTAGCCCACCAGCCCCACCACCAGCGGCGCGATGACGAACATCGCCAGCCAGATGTTGATGCCGGCCTGGACGCAGAGCACCAGGGTGTAGCCGCCGATCATGAGGAACTCGCCGTGCGCGAAGTTCACCACGCGCATCATCCCGAAGACGATGGCCAGGCCTAGGCTGGTGAGCACCAGCAGGGCGATGGCGTACAGCAGATGGAAAGACAGGACGAGGAGCTCCATGCGGCGGTCAGATCTTGGGCTCGAACTGCTGGTTGGTCGCCGGGTTCTTCACGAGGTCGCACTGCCCCACCATGTCGATCGCGGTCACGGCGCTGGCCTTCTCCAGCACGCGGTAGCCGCCATCGCGCACCTCGGCGAGGTACATGTCGTAGCTGCAATGGTGGGTGGCCGCGTCCAGCGACACCTTGCCGTGGGGTGCTTCGATCGACAGGCCCGATTCCAGCGCCTTCAACACGGCGTTGCGCTCCAGGCTGCCGGCCTTGGCGACGGCAGCGGCCCACAGACGCAGCGCCACGTACTCGTTCATCGTGGTGTTGCTCACGTAGTCCTTGTGGCCGGCGTCGCGGTAGGCTTTGATGAAGGCCTTGTTCGAGGGCAGGTCCAGCTCCTCGAAGTAATTGGTGCAGATGATCACGCCGTTGGTGATCTCCTTGGGCATCAGCAGGTGCTCGCCCACGTCGCCGAAAGTCTGCGAGGCCAGGGCCACCTTGCCCTTCATGCCCGAGGCGGCCCACTGCCCATAGAAGCTGCCATGCGCCGGGCCGACGAAGCTGTTGATGATCGCGTGGGGCGCGGCAGCCTGGATCTTGGCGATGGTGGCGTTGAAGTTGGCCGCGTCCATCGGGAACAGCTCGACCCCCACCACCTCGCCACCGTGCTCGGCCGCGAGCCGGCGGATCCACTTGGCCGAGAGCTGGCCGAAGTTGTAGTCGGCGCCCAGCACGTAGAGCTTCTTGCCGTGGTGCTTGATCAAGTGCGGCACGATGGTGCGCAGCGCGTGGCTGGGCGTGACGCCGGTGAGCACCGTGTTGCGGTCGCACACGCCGCCTTCGTAGGGCATGTTGTAGAAGTACGGCACGTTGGCGCGCCGCAGCACGGGCCGCACCACCTCGCGCGCCGCACTGGTCACGCCCCCGAAGGCCACGACGGCCTTGTCACGCAGTGCGAGCTGTTGGCCGAACTGGGCGTAGAGCTGGTTGTTGGACTGGGTGTCGTACTCGACGATGCGCAGCTTGCGCCCGAGCAGGCCACCCGCCGCGTTGATCTGGCCCACGCCGAACTTGAGCACGTTGCTCTTGCCACGGCCAAAGGGCTGCAGCGGGCCCGACATGTCCTGGATGCTGCCGATGACGATGTCGTTGCCCTGGGCGCGCGCCAACGAAGTCAGGCTGGCGAGCGGCGCGGCCAGCAGGCCGGAGGCCAGCGCGCCCGTGAAAGAACGGCGGTTCGGATTCAAAGCGTTGCTCCTTGTCGAAAGCCCGGCGGGCCCGTATGGGGAGCGACGATATTTCAGCCGTGCGACGCGGCCAATGCCTCGGAGGGGGTGCGGTCGTACTTCAGCGCAACTTCGGCAGGGTCAGCGCAATCCCTGCAGGGTCTGGCGCTATTCGGCGGCCTCGCTGGCGCTGCTGGCGTAGAGATCGCAAGCCTGACCCGTGCGGCGGCACTGGCCGTCGCCCTCCAGCCAGGGGTGGGCATGGCCCACGCAGCCGGTCTGGCAGATCACGTTGCTGGCTTCGGCCATCGCGCGGGCCCCCGCCTGCCCGGCCGGCGGGGGCCCGCGGCGCGCCAGCGGCCTCATGACGCCGGCCACGCCCAGGCCCCAGAGCAGGCTGGTGCGCGAAACGATGAGCTGCGCGCGAAGGTGCAACACCTCGTCTTCCAGCGCCAACACCTGTTGTGCGTACGCGCGCAGCTGCTCGCTCATGCGGCGCTGCAGGCCGGCCACCTGGCGGGTGAGCGCACCGTGTTCGATCGCGATCTCGCGCGCGGCCACGCTGTCATGGCGCGCGAGCAGGGGCGATGGCGGGTTCTGTGTCATGGGCGGTCCTTCCCTGGCGACGGCGGCGCACCGGCCGCGATGAGCAACTGGGCCACGCCGTCGGCCGCGCGCACGGTGCTGGCCTGCACCTGCCACACGCGCTGCACCAGCGCGGGCCGCAGCACGCGCGCGGGTGGCCCGCTGGCCTGCAGCACACCGTCGTCGAGCACCCAGACGCGATCGGCGTAGCGCAGGGCGAGGTTGGGGTCGTGCAGCACGGCGAGCACGCCCACGCCTTGCTCCCGCGCCCAGCGCTGCACGGTGCCCAGGGTTTCGTGCTGGTGGCGCAGGTCGAGCGCGGCCGTCGGTTCGTCGAGCAGCAGCCAGCGCGGAGCGCCGTCGGCCAGCGGCTCCCAGATCTGGGCCATCACGCGCGCCAGCTGCGCGCGCGCGCGTTCGCCACCGCTCAGGCTGCCGATGCTGCGCTCGGCCATGCCGGCCACACCGGTGGCCTGCATGGCGGCGCGCACGATGGCGGCTTCGTCGGGCGAGGGCTGCTGGTGGTGCGGGTAGCGGCCGAGTTCCACCACGTCCTGCACGCGGAAGTCGAAGGCCACTGCGGTCTCCTGCGGCAGCACCGCGCGGTGGCGCGCGAGCTGGTGCACGGTCGCGGGTGAGACGGCCTGGCCGTTGAGCGTCACGCGGCCACTGTCGGGCGCGCGCAGGCCCGAGAGCACCGAGAGCAGGGTGGACTTGCCCGCGCCGTTGGGGCCGAGGATGGCGCCGACCTCGCCGGGCGCGAGCCGCAGCTGCACGCCTTGGAGCAAGGTGCTGGCGCCGGCGCGCACGCCCACGTCCAGCGCGCGCAGACCCTGTCCCTCGTCGACGGGGGTGACGTCGTCGGTCGCGGCGTCATCGTCGTCGTCCAGCCACAGCGGGCGTTCGCCCGCTGGCAGGTCGCCACAGGCGCAGCGCCAGTCGGCGTCGAGCAGTCTCGCGTTCACAGGCGCCTCCCGTGCGCGCTGCGCAGCAGGAGCAGGAAGAAGGGCACGCCCACCACGGCGGTGAGCACGCCCAGCGGCAGTTCGGCGGGTTGCAGGATGGTGCGCGCCACCGCATCGGCCAGCAGCACCAGCACCGCGCCCAGCAGGGCCGAGCCAGGCAGCACCCAGCGGTGGTCGGGCCCGGCCACCAGGCGCACCATGTGCGGCGCGACCAGGCCGATGAAACCGATGATGCCGGTGGTGGCGGTGACCGCGCCCACGGCCAGCGCGGTGACCACGATGGCGATCTGCTTCACGCGCTCGATCGACACACCCAGCAGCACCGCCTGCGCCTCGCCCAGCGCGAGCGCATTGAGCGGGCGCGCCAGCCGCAGCCCGATGACCCCGGCCACGAGCGTGATGCCGCCCACCAGCGCGACCGCGCTCCAGCGCGCGCCGCCCAGGCTGCCGAGCAGCCAGAACTGCAGGTTGCGCAGCTGTTCGTCGGTGGCCAGGAAACTCAGCAGGCCCAGCCCCGCGCCGGCCAGCGCGTTGACCGCGATGCCGGCCAGCAGCATCAGCCCCACGCGTGTGCCGCCTTCGCCGCGCGAGAGCAGGTAGATCAGCACCGTGACCGCCAGGCCGCCGCCGAAGGCCATGAGCACCAGCGTCCAGCTGCCCAGCGAGCGCGGCAGGTCGGGGAACCAGAGGTTGCCCATGACGATGGTGGCGCCCGCCGCGAGCGCCGCGCCGCTGCTCACGCCGATCAGGCCCGGGTCGGCCAGCGGGTTGCGGAACAGGCCCTGCATGAGCGCACCGGCCAGGCCCAGACCGGCCCCGGCGGTCAGCCCGAGCACCAGGCGTGGCAGGCGGATGTTGAAGAACACCAGCTCGGCGCCTCTGCTGCTGGGCACGGCGGTGGTCACCGCGCCCAGCAGCACGCCCGGCAACTCGCTCAGCGGCAGGCTGTAGGCGCCCTGGCCCGCCGCCCACAGCAGCGTGAGCATCAGCAGCGCGCCCAAACAGAGCAACAGGCTCGGACCGGAAAGGCGGCGCGGCGTCCAGCGCGGGGCCGCCACCGCCGGCGCGGCCGCGTTCACGAGCGGTCCTCCATGCGCTGCTCGCCCGGCTGGCGCTGCGCCGACACGTCGGGCCACCAGGCCACGCGGTCGATCAGGTGCAGCACGTTGCCGTCGATGTCGCTGAGCGTGAGTTCCCACGCGCCCCAGGGCTGCCAGCGCGGCGCTTCGCCTTCGAAGCGGTGAGCGTGCAGCGGCTTGCGCCCGCCCAGGCCGGTGCGGCAGGGGCGCAGCACGGCCGCGCGCAGGCTGGCGTGCAGCACGTGGATGCGCGGCACCTCCACGCGGTGGTGGCCGGGCGCGAAGCCCCGGTCGCCCGGCGTGGGCCGCTCCCATCGGCCGGGCGTGGCGGCGCAGGCCCAGAGCTGCACCTGCAGCGGGCCGTGCGTCACCAGCGCGCAGACGCCAGGGATGTGCTGCCGGCATTCGAAGCCCAGCACCTCGGTGTAATCGGCCACCGAGCGCTGCAGGTCGGGCGTGCGCACGTTGGCGAGGTCGTGTCGCACGGCGTTCATGGTGAAACCTCCGTGCTGCGCACTGCGGTGCGAGCTTGCTTGGGGCGGCCCGGCGCGGCGCTCATGTCTTCACCACCTGCGCGTGCAGGCGCTCCACCACCTCGGGCAGGCGCGGGCCGAAACCCAGCAGCTCCAGCGCATCCAGATGGATCAGCGTGGTGACGGTCGTGCGGCGCTGGAAGGCGGGCGTAAGGGCGAGTTCGGGGCGTTGCCAGAACTTCGCTTCGCCGCCGATGGCTTCGATGCCTTGGGTGGTGGTCAGGATCAGGTCGGGCGCGGCCTGCGCCATGGCCTCTGCCGTCATTGGCCGGTAACCCTGGAAACCGCCGAGCGCGTTGCGCGCGCCGATGAAGCGGATCAGCGCATCGGCCGCCGTCTTCTCGCCCGAGACCTGCGGGCTGCCGCTGTGCGAGAGCACGAACAGGATCCTGGGCCCCGAGCCCTTGGCGGCTTGCACGCGCGCGCTCACGGCTTGCACGCGCGCGCTCACGGCCTGCCAGCGCGCATCGAGCCGGGCCTGCAACTCGCGCGCGGCGACCTCGCGGTTCGAGGCGCGGCCCACGGCGGTGATCTTGCGGCGCACCTCGTCCCAGGTGTGGTCGGACGCCACCAGCTCCACGCGCACACCGGCGCTGCGCAGCTGGTCGATCACCACCGGCGGGCCGGCGTCGGTGCCGGCGATCAGCGCGTCGGGCCGCAGCGCGAGCAGGCCTTCGGCCGAGAGCTGGCGCATGTAGCCCACCTTGGGCGTGGCCTGCGCCGCCGCCGGGTACAGGCTGGTGGTGTCGGTGCCCACCAGCTGGTCCTGCGCACCCAGCGCGTAGACCACCTCGGTGATGCCACCGCCCACGGTGATGAGACGCGGCGCGAGGGTGGCAGCCATCAGGCCCAGGGGCGATCCCGCCGCGGCCATGGCCGAGAGGGCCTGCAGCGCACGCCGGCGCGAGAGGGAGGGGGCATTGAACATCGTGGGTTCCCTGGAAACTGGAGAAGCGGCGCTCAGGGCAGGCGGCCCACCGGCACGAAGGCCTTGAGCTCGACGGCCTGAACGGCGGCGGCGCTCATGCGGTCACCGCGGCGGCCTGCAGGTGCGCGACGATGTGGCGCCAGGCCTGCAGCTCGCTCTGGCCGGGCTTGCGTGCGCCGAAGAACATGGCCATGAGTTCACCGCGCGCGTCGAAGGCCTCCACCGAGGTGACGACGCCGTCGCTGGTGGGTTTCTCGACCACCCAGACGTCCTGGACCAGATCCTCGCGCAGGTGCAGGTTGAAGCCGGGGTCGAGCACGTTGAGCCAGGCCTTGCCCTGGATCTCCATCGGCTCCACGCGCTGCACGGGACCGGTGTGGATCTGGATGCAGCCCGGGCTGCCGACGAAGACCATGATGGGCGTGCCGTCGAACGCCGCTTCCACCAGCAGCTCGCGCACCGCCGCCTTTTCCACGCGGTGCGTGTAGCGGCCCTCGACCAGGCGAAAGCCCTGCTGGCGCTCCAGGCCGAACTGCTTGAGCAGCGGGAAGAACTGGTGCGTGTCGGTCATTGCGCCCCAGGCGTTGCCGAACGCGTTGGCGTCCACCAGGGGTTGGGGCGAGGCCGCGCCGGCCGCATGGCGCGCCACGAAGTCGATCTCGCGCTGGTCGTCGCTGTGCGCGGTGATCACGCGCTGCCAGGCGGCCAGGTCGGTCTGCTCGCGCACATGGATCTTGTGCACGGCCACGCCATGGCGGTCGAAGAACTGCAGGCTGGGCGTGCCCATGCCGGGCTGCGACTTGAACGCCTCGGCCACCACGAAGCCCGCGTGCCACTGGTTGAAGAACAGGCGCAGGTCGATCTGCTCGCCCAGCGCCAGGCCCACGGGCCCGCTGGCCGAGACCTTCTGGTACACGCCGGTCTTCTCGTGCACCACGCTTTCGTTGCGCGTGAGCGCCATGAGCGGGCCGCAGGCTTCGAGCGCCTGGAGCAGGCCCAGCCAGTCGGGCTTGAGCGCGATGGCCTGCAACGGTGCGTCGTGCGCCCCCCGATGGGCGGCGATGGCGGCGCCTTCGCTCAGGCCCAGCGATTCGGCGGCCTCCTTGGCCCGCAGGCCACTGGCGCGCATGCCCTGGAAGGCGGTTCGGATGTCGTGGGCGTTCATGGTGTTCTCCTGGAAGTGAGGTGAGGGCCGGCGCGCGTCACTGCACGCGGGCGGGAACGGGATGCCACAAGGGTGTGGGCGCAGTCTCGGCGGCCGGCGCATCAGCGGCGTTCTCCATCTCCAGCTGCCAGCGCGTGCGCAGGTTGGCCAGCATGGTCTGCATGGGAACGGAGAGCTGCGGATGGGCTGAGAGGTAAAGCAGGTTGGAGACCAGCTTGCGCGCCATCAGCGGGCGGTGCGGGCACTCGCGCGCGCTCTGCGCATAGCCCGTCATGAGCGCCAGGGTGCCCGCGAGCAGGGCCTCTACACCGGGCAGGGTGTACTCCTCGTCGGCGGTGTCGGTCTGGTGGTCGGCGGATGCGGGCATGGGGGGCTCCTAGAAGTCGGTGACGAGCGCCACCGACAGGCTGCGGCCCGGTGCGGTGTAGGCGTCGAGCACAGGTGAGTTGGCGGCCACGCCAACGACGTTGGTCCATTCCCAGTACTTGCGGTCCGTCAGGTTGTGGATCGCCGCGCTGAGCTTCGTGGCCTTGCTGACCTGCCAGCTCGCGCGCAGGTCCAGCGTGGTGTACGCGGGCGGTGCGAACTGGTTGGCCAGGTTGGCGTAGTTGATGTCGCTGGTGGACTTCTTCATCGTGTGCGCGACCACAGCGCCGAGCTTCCAGTCGCCCACGCGCTGGTCCACGCCGACCAGCAGGCGCGCCGGGTTGACCGTGTTCAGCGGCACGCCCAGGCGAGTGTCCTTGCCCTTGGTCTGGCCATAGGCCAGGCGCAGGTCGGTGGCCGGGCCGAGCGCGAACTTGCCTTTGAGTTCGAAGCCGCTCAGGCGCACCTGGCCGCGGTTGACGGCCTGGTAGGTCAGCGGATTCAGCGGGTTGCCCGCCTGCCCGCCCACGACCACGAGCTCTTCGATGAAGTCCTTGTAGCGGCCGCTGAACACGGCGGCCTCCCACTGCACCGGGCCCACCTTGTCGCGCGCACCGAGCTCCAGCGTGCGGCTGCTCTCGGGTTTGAGGTTGGGGTTGGGAACCGTGCGGTAACTGGCCAGCGTGTTCTGGAAGTAGTTGTTGAGCTGCAGCGCGCTCGGTGCCTTGAAGCCGGCCGCGAGGTTGGCGAACAGGTTGAGCTCGGCGCCGGGGCGGAAGATCGCGCCCAGCTTGGGCGAGAGCGCCGAGTCCGACAGGCTGGCCGGCTGCAGCGGGTACAGCGGGCTGCCCTTGGCCTTGAGGTCGAAGCGGTCGTAGCGCAGCGCCGGGATGATGCTCCAGCGCTCGGTGGCGAACTCGCTCTGCACGAACAGCGCGATGTTGGTCTCGGTCGTGGGCGGGAAGCGCTTGAGCGGGTAGCTCTCGTAGGACGGCGCACCGACGCCGGTGACGAGGTTGTCCATCTTCGCGACCGACACATCCACGCCGTAGACCAGCTTCTGGCCCCAGTCGGCGGCCAGCGAGCGCGCCTTCTCGGCCTGCAGCACGCCCTGCCAGAGCTTCTCGGTGTAGCTCACGTCGCGCACTCGGTAGGTGGGCGCCGCGCTGCGCCGCTCGGTCGACACCTCCTGCGATTCGGCCTGCTGGTAGCCCAGGGTGGCACGCAACTCGTCGGCCCAGGCCGAGCTCACCTTGAAGCGGCCGTCCCAGCTCAGGCGCGTGCGCTCCATGTCGGTGGTGCCGTCCACGTCCTGCGTCGCGACGCCCATGCTGGTCGCGCGTGCCGTGTGGGCCTCGACCTCGCCCGACTTGTCCACGTGTTCCAGCGTGAGGGTGTGGCGCTGGCCCGCGCCGGGGGTGAGCACCACCTTGCCCAGCAGCGAGACGTTCTTGTCCTTCTGCGGGTTGGGCGCGGTGCGCGTGCTGTTGAGCGATTCGTTGGTGCCCTGGTTGTCCAGCTCGCCGCTGCGACCGACCTGCACGCTGCCCAGCCATTGCAGCGTGTCGTTCGGCGCGCCGACCAGCGTGACGCCGACGCCGCGGCTGTGATCTTCGCTGTCGGCCTTGAGCCCCACGCGGCCACCGAAGGTCTTGCCCGGCTGGAGCAGGTCCTTGGGTTCGGTGGTGAACATCGCGACCATGCCAGCCAGGCCATCGGAACCATACAGTGCGGAATTCGCGCCCCGCACGATTTCCACGCGCGAGATCAGACCCAGGTCGTAGTAGTCGCGGCCGAACGAGGCCGAGCCGAACACCCCGCTGGAGAGTTCGCGCGGCACGCGGATGCCATCGACGGTGAGCAGCACGCGGTTGCCTTCGAGACCACGCAGGTTGAAGCCCGCGTTGCCATCGCGCCCGGTCGAACCGGTGACGCCACCGAAGCGCTGCGGCGCACGCCGCACGCTCATGTTCGGCACCTCGCGCACGAGGTCGCGGATGTCCTGCACGCGCGCGGGGTCGAGGTCCTCGCCCGTGATCACGTCGATGCTGGCGGGCACGTCCTCGATCGCGCGCTCGCTGCGCGAGCCGCTCACCACCACCTCGCGCATGGTGGATGCCTGAGCCACCTGGGTGGCCTGGGGCACGGTCTGCGCCAGGGCGGGACCAGACAGCAGAGCGAGGCAGGCCAGGCAGAGCGGGCTGAGCCGCAGGGAAGAAGGGAAAAGGGAGGCGGGGGAGCGCAAAGGGGTCAAGACGGCACCTGGATCCAGAGGGTGGAGGACAAGGCTGGCGTCACGACCTCAGGCGGGCTGCCGGGTGCGGGCTGGCTGGAGAATTGATTATATGCGAACGATTCTCATTTGCAAGTCGTACCGATTCTCAGCACTGAATTGATAGCGCGCTATGCGCACAATGCGCGCCTGTCAACCAAAAACGAAAGGAGGGGTCCCATGAAAGGCGACGCCCAAGTCATCACCCATCTGCAAGCACAGCTCAAGAACGAGCTCACCGCGATCAACCAGTATTTCGTCCACTACCGCATGCTCAAGCACTGGGGCCTGGACAAGCTGGCGGCCAAGGAATACGAAGAGTCGATCGGCGAAATGAAGCACGCCGACAAGCTCATGGACCGCATCTTCACGCTCGACGGCCTGCCCAACCTGCAGGACCTGGGCAAGCTGCACATCGGCGAGGACGTGCCCGAGATCCTCAAGAGCGACCTGGGCCTGGAAACCGGCGCGCAGAAGACCATCAAGGACGGCATCGCCCACTGCGAATCGGTGCGCGACTACGTCTCGCGGGACCTGCTGCAGACGATCCTGGATGACACGGAAGAGCACATCGACTTCCTGGAAACCCAGATCGACCTGCTGGACAAGGTGGGCATCCAGAACTACCTGCAGAGCCAGATGGGCTCTGTCAGCTGCCCGCCCCTTCTCAGGCCGTCCCCTTCCTGCCACAGAGCCCCGCCGTTTCGCGGGGCTTTTTTTGGTCTTTTGAATACGATCAATTATCATTTGCGCACACGTTCACTTTGAACCACCCTTTTTCCGTCCCGCCCAGTCCCATGATCGTTTGCGTTTGCCACCGAGTCAGTGACCAGACCATCGCACGTTGTGCGCGGTCGGGCATGGCATTCGACGACATCCAGCTCGAGCTGGGCGTGGCCACCCAGTGCGGCCAGTGCGAGTCCTGTGCGCGCACCCTGTGGTCGGAGTGCACTCCCCACCAGTCGGTGGTGCACCTGCAGCTGCACCCCGCCACCCTGCCCGCCCAGGCCGCTGCGGCCTGAGCGCCGCAGGGCTTTCCCCCTCCTGACTTTCCCTGCCCGGCCCGCATCGGGCGAAATCGCTGCCGCATACTGCGGTTGGTGGTGTTGGCCTTCGCCATTCCTTCCCGAAAAGTCACAGGCGCCCGGACGCTTTACGCGGTTTCACTCACTAGGGTTTTCCCGCCCGGCGCTTTAGAATGCGCAATTCCTTTCCGCATCGCAAGATAACGACCCGCTGGAGACAAGAGCATGAGCATGGAAAACAGCCCTGAGAACAAGCGCGCCGAGCTGCGCCGAGCCGCCCTCGAATACCACGAGTTCCCAGTCCCCGGCAAGGTGTCGATCGCCGCCACCAAGCAGCTCACCAACCAGCGCGACCTCGCCCTGGCCTACTCGCCCGGTGTGGCGGCTCCCTGCGAAGAGATCGTGGCCAACCCGGTCAACGCTTACAAGTACACCGCCCGCGGCAACCTGGTGGCCGTCATCACCAATGGCACCGCCGTGCTTGGCCTGGGCGACATCGGCCCGCTGGCGGCCAAGCCGGTGATGGAGGGCAAAGGCGTGCTCTTCAAGAAGTTCGCCGGTGTCGACGTGTTCGACATCGAGATCAACGAGAAGGACCCGGTGAAGCTGGTTGAAGTGATCGCCGCGCTGGAGCCGACCTTCGGCGCCATCAACCTCGAAGACATCAAGGCGCCGGA
>JAGKSX010000059.1 GCA_018993155.1 Hydrogenophaga sp. | reverse complement strand
GCCGGCGGGACGTTCATTCTTTACGAGTATCGGAAAGGCGATCGCTGCGTTTGAACAAGGTCGCGTGCTGGATCCATTAATTCTTCAATTTGGTAGGTTGTATACGGCTTATCGGGAACAAGGTTTCGCTCACTACTACGGTGAAAAAACAGCGGAGTCGTCGCTTAGGAAAACCCTAGAACGACAGTTTGATGAGCTTTTGGGCGGAAGGGTCGAGCGAGATGGGGAGAGAGAATATCTGATCACGCAAGATGATCGAAAGGTCCCACTTAGTGCGATGTCCTCCGGCCAGCAGGAACTGCTCCCCTTGGCAACTATCTTGCCTTGGTTGATGAGGATTCGAGAAGAGAGAATATGTTACATCGAAGAGCCAGAAGCCCATCTATTCCCTAAGGCGCAAAGTCAGCTTATTGAAACTCTTGTATCGTCCGTTAGTGCTAATACAAATGCAAATTTGGTATTGACAACCCATAGCCCCTATGTGCTGACAAAGATCAATAACTTGTTGCAAGCAGGCGCGCTATCACGGCGACTGTCAGAGGACAAGAAAAAAGCACTCGATTCAATCGTTAGTCGTCGGGCCTGGCTCACAGCACGAAATGTTTCAGCGTATGCTTTGCGGGATGGAAAAACAGAGTCTATTCTTGAGTCCGACGGTTTGATCTCCGCAGATTATCTCGATGAGGTCTCCAGCGAAATGAGCACGGAATTTGGACGGTTGCTGGAATTGGAGGAATCCCTTGATTGAGTGCTACACAAAGACAAAGGCTTCAAAGGTTTTGGTCCAAGAAAGAGGGAAGTCTGCAGTGTTTCTTAATCCGGAACGTGTGGATTTTTTTAGGGTCAAGTTTGACGGATGTTTAGTGAAGAATGCTGTAGCCTGCGATTGGCTAGTGATCCGCCAAGCAACCGACAATATTTTGGTCGAGTTGAAAGGGACTGATGTCGAGCACGCGCTTGAGCAAATTGAGGCAGCGTTTGAATATATGGCTCGTGAGAAGTTGTTGGCGGACAAGAACGCAGCGCTGATTGTTTGCTCGCGGCCTCATCGCACCCCCAAGTTCAGTTCTAAGCTTCAAAAAGCTCGCGCTCGACTTTCGGAGAGATACAAGGCACCGCTTCACGTGGTGACGGCCAGACACGAGTTTATTGTCGATCGAGTAATGTCGCAGACAGGGCCGTTCTAGAGAAGGCGAAGTTGGCCGCAGGCGCTTGTGCGGTGTCGGTCAGGGCATGGAGAGTCCCGTCTGGAGCCTCAGAGCCGATACCCACTTCAAGTACCGCGATTCCCCCAAAGATAGCCCGCAAAAATGTGTGACTTGCTACAAGTCAATTTGCACAGCGAGCAACAAAAAAAGCCCCGCACTCCTAGAGGGAGGACGGGGCTTTCAGGGGGCGTCTGAGACCTGATGAGAAGGTCCGAGACTCAATAATGGCGGAGAGGGCGGGATTCGAACCCGCGGTGGGGATTAGCCCACACACGCTTTCCAGGCGTGCGACTTAAACCACTCATCCACCTCTCCGCGAAGCCTGCGATTGTAGCAGGCGATTTCGTTCATCCCGCCGGGCTGCCGTCCGCCGTCTTGTGCCAGGCGTGTTGCTGAAGCACTTCCAGCGATACGTACTCCAGCGCCGCCGCGTGGGTGCTGTCCAGCACCACGGGCGGGGCGACGCCCGCGCGCAGGGCCTCCAGCCAGCGTTGCACACAGAGGCACCAGCGGTCGCCGGGCTTGAGGCCGGCGAAGCGCCATTGCGGGCGCGGGGTGCTCAGGTCGTTGCCGTGCTCTCGCGAGAAGTCCAGAAACGCCGCCGTGACACGGGCGCACACCACGTGCGTGCCGTGGTCTTCGGCGTCGGTCTCGCAGCAGCCGTCGCGGTAGAAGCCGGTGAGCGGGTCGTAGGAGCAGGGCACCAGCGGGCCGCCCAGCACGTTGCGCGACAAGGTCATGGTGGCGGCTCCGTGGTGAGGCTGGCGTTGCGTCAGGCGTTGGTCTTGCCCACGCCGACCATCTTCATGGCCGAGGTGATCAGCGCCGACACCTCGGTCATGTTGCTGGGCACGATGAGCGTGGTGGTGGCGTCGGCGGCGACCTTGCCGTAGGCCTCCACGGCTTTCTCGGCCACCTTGAGCTGCACGGCTTCCTGGCCGCCCGGCTGGCGGATGGCTTCGGCCACCTTGCGAATGGCTTCGGCGTTGGCTTCGGCCACCGCGAGGATGGCGGCGGCTTCACCTTGGGCGTTGTTGATCTCGGCCTGCTTTTCGCCTTCGGAGCGGGCAATGAAGGCTTCGCGCTCGCCGGTGGCGATGTTGATCTGTTCCTGGCGGCGGCCTTCGGACGCCGCGATCAGGGCGCGCTTCTCGCGCTCGGCGGTGATCTGCGACTGCATGGCGCGCAGGATGGCCTCGGGCGGCGTGAGGTCCTTGATTTCGTAGCGCAGCACCTTCACGCCCCAGTTCAGCGCGGCTTCGTCGATGGCCGAGACCACCTGCGCGTTGATCACGTCGCGTTCTTCGAAGGTCTTGTCGAGTTCCAGCTTGCCGATGACCGAGCGCAGCGAGGTCTGTGCCAGCTGGGTCACGGCCACGATGTAGTTGGACGAGCCGTAGCTCGCGCGCATGGGGTCGGTGACCTGGAAGTACAGGATGCCGTCCACTTGCAGCTGGGTGTTGTCGCGCGTGATGCAGACCTGGCTGGGTACGTCCAGCGGAATTTCCTTCAGGCTGTGCTTGTAGGCCACCTTGTCGACGAAGGGCACCAGGAAGTTCAGGCCCGGCGCGAGCGAAGAGTGGTACTTGCCCAGGCGCTCCACCACCCACGCGTTCTGCTGCGGCACGACCTTGATGGACCGTGTGATGAAGATGACGGCGATGATGAAGAGGAGGATGGCAATTTCCATGGCAATGGCTTCTCAGAAAGGTTTCAGGAGGGGCGAGGGTAGCGCATGCGTGTTCGCGCTCAGACCTTGTCAACCAGCAGGCGGTTGCCCACGAGCTCGGCCACGCGGTAGGCGCCTGGGGTGGGCGGGTTGCCCGGGCGCTGGATCACGGTCCATTGCGCGCCACGGTATTTCACGCTCGCGGTGCCGTCGGCGTGCCATTCGTCGATCTGCAGCACCTCGCCGATGTCGAGGTTGACGCTGCGCATGGCGCGCACCGAGGGGTCGCCGGCACCGCGTTTCTTGATGAAGTACCAGCCCACCACAGCAGCCGAGCCGACGACCGCCGCCGCGATCAGCTGCGCGGTGGTGCCCAGGCCGGCGTGTGCCGCGAGCGCGCCCGCGGCCAGGCCCACGGCGAGCATCAGCAGGTAAAAGGTGCCTGTGAAAAGCTCCAGCGCGACGGCGGCGCCGGCCAGCAGCCACCACACGGTTGAGTCCGACATGAATACTCCTGTCTTCAGAATGCCAAGGGAACCCGGGCGCGGCCCAAGGGTCTGGCCAGAAGGAATGTCTGGCTTGCGCCACATTCTGCGACAAAAGGCCGGCGCGTTCCGCAGGGAGACACGCGATTTCCGTACACTTCGCGCCTGCTTTGCCACCGTTGGGGTCCCCGCCGATGGTGCCCTTCCCCCGTAGCCGGCTGAACACGGCTGGAGAATCTCACATGAAATTCCGCTTTCCCATCGTCATCATCGATGAGGACTTCCGCTCGGAGAACACTTCGGGCCTGGGCATCCGCGCGCTGGCACAGGCCATCGAAGTCGAAGGCTTCGAGGTGGTGGGCGTGACGAGCTATGGCGACATGAGCCAGTTCGCGCAGCAGCAGAGCCGGGCGAGTGCCTTCATCCTGTCGATCGACGACGAGGAGTTCAGCCACGGCGACGACATCGACCCCGTGGTGCTGAACCTGCGCAGCTTCATCGACGAGGTGCGCCGCAAGAACGCCGACGTGCCGATCTACATCTACGGCGAGACCAAGACCAGCCGGCACCTGCCCAACGACGTGCTGCGCGAGCTGCATGGCTTCATCCACATGTTCGAGGACACGCCGGAGTTCGTGGCGCGCCACATCATCCGCGAGGCCAAGAGCTACCTCGAAGGCATCCAGCCGCCGTTCTTCAAGGCCTTGCTGGACTACGCGGAAGACGGCTCCTATTCGTGGCACTGCCCGGGGCACTCGGGCGGCGTGGCGTTCCTCAAGAGCCCGGTGGGCCAGATGTTCCACCAGTTCTTCGGCGAGAACATGCTGCGCGCCGACGTGTGCAACGCAGTGGAAGAGCTGGGCCAGCTGCTGGACCACAACGGCGCGATCGGTGCGAGCGAGCGCAATGCCGCGCGCATCTTCAACGCCGACCACTGCTTCTTCGTCACCAACGGCACGTCCACCTCCAACAAGATGGTGTGGCACCACACGGTGGCGCCGGGTGACGTGGTGGTGGTGGATCGCAATTGCCACAAGTCCATCCTGCACAGCATCATCATGACGGGCGCAATCCCCGTCTTCCTCAAGCCCACGCGCAACCACTACGGCATCATCGGCCCGATCCCGCAGAGCGAATTCGAGATCGAGGCCATCCAGGCCAAGATCCGCGCCAATCCGCTGCTGGCCGGCGTGGACGCCGAGACCGTGAAGCCGCGCGTGCTCACGCTGACGCAGTCCACCTACGATGGCGTGCTCTACAACACCGAGGCCATCAAGCAGATGCTGGACGGCTACGTGGCCAACCTGCATTTCGACGAAGCCTGGCTGCCGCACGCGGCCTTCCACCCGTTCTACGGCAATTTCCACGCCATGGGCAAGAAGCGCGCGCGGCCGATGGAGTCGGTGGTGTACGCGACGCAGTCCATCCACAAGCTGCTGGCCGGCATCAGCCAGGCCAGCCACGTGCTCGTGCAGGATTCGCAGAATGTGAAGCTGGACCGCCACCTCTTCAACGAGGCCTACCTGATGCACACCAGCACCAGCCCGCAGTACGCCATCATCGCCAGCTGCGACGTGGCCGCGGCCATGATGGAGCCGCCCGGCGGCCGTGCGCTGGTGGAAGAGAGCATCTTCGAAGCGCTCGATTTCCGCCGCGCCATGCGCAAGGTGGAAGCCGAGTTCGGTGAGGACGACTGGTGGTTTAAGGTCTGGGGGCCGGACGACCTGGCCGACGAAGGCATGGGCGAGACCGGCGACTGGGTGCTCAAGCAGAAGGACGTGTCCTTCAGCGAGAAGGACTGGCACGGCTTTGGCGACATGGCGCCCGGCTTCAACATGCTGGACCCGATCAAGGCGACCATCGTCACCCCGGGCCTGAACCTGGACGGCCGTTTCGAAACCAACGGCATTCCGGCGTCCATCGTCACCAAGTTCCTGGCCGAGCACGGTGTGGTGGTGGAGAAGACGGGCCTGTACAGCTTCTTCATCATGTTCACCATCGGCATCACCAAGGGCCGCTGGAACACGCTGCTGACCGCGCTGCAGCAGTTCAAGGACGACTACGCCAAGAACCAGCCGATGTGGCGCATCCTGCCGGAGTTCTGCCAGAAGCATCCGCGCTACGAGCAGATGGGCCTGCGCGACCTGTGCCAGCACGTGCACGAGCTGTACGCCCGCTACGACATCGCGCGCCTCACCACCGAGATGTACCTGAGTGACCTCACGCCGGCGATGAAGCCCACCGATGCCTTCGCGCACATCGCGCAACGCACCACCGAGCGTGTGCCGATCGACGCGCTGGAAGGCCGCATCACCACCAGTCTGGTGACGCCGTACCCGCCGGGCATTCCGTTGCTGATCCCGGGTGAGGTGTTTAACAAGAAGATCGTGGACTACCTGAAGTTCGCGCGCGAGTTCAACCTGCAGTGCCCGGGCTTCGAGACCGACATCCACGGTCTGGTGGAAGTGGTGGGCGACGACGGCCGCAAGAGCTATTTCGCGGACTGCGTGAAGGCCTGAGGCCCCCGGGCCTCCGTGCCGCGAGGCGCCCCGGCCACGTCAGTGGCGCGGGGCGTTTCCATTTCAGAGCATGGCCTGGCTGTCGCGGCTCACGCCCGTGGTCTGGGCGTAGCCGCCGTCCACGTAAGTGATTTCGGCCGACACGCCCGAGGCGAGGTCGGACAGCAGGAACGCGGCCACGTTGCCCACTTCCTCGATGGTGATGTTGCGGCGGATCGGCGCGGCGGAAGCCACGAGGTTGAGCAGCTTGCCGAAGTCCTTGATGCCGCTGGCCGCCAGCGTCTTGATCGGGCCGGCGCTGATGCCGTTGACGCGCATGCCCTTGGGCCCGAGCGACTCGGCGAGGTAGCGCACGGATGCCTCCAGGCTGGCCTTGGCCAGGCCCATGGTGTTGTAGTTCGGCACCGCGCGGATCGCGCCCATGTAGCTCAGCGTGAGCAGCGAAGCCTTGTCGTTCAGGTAGGGCAGGGCCGCCTTGGCCATGCCAGGGAAGCTGTAGGCGCTGATGTCGTGCGCGATGCGGAAGGCTTCGCGCGAGAGGCCTTCGAGGAAGTCGCCGGTGATGGCCTCGCGTGGGGCGAAGCCGATGCTGTGCACGAAGCCGTCGAACTTGGGCCAGGCCTGCGACAGGTCGGCGAACATCTTGTCGATCTGGGCGTCGTCGCTCACGTCGCAGTCGAAGATGAGCTTGGAATCGAAGTCGGCCGCGAACTCGGTGATGCGGTCCTTGAAGCGGTCACCGACGTAGCTGAACGCCAGCTCGGCGCCTTGTTGGTGGCAGGCCTTGGCAATGCCGTAGGCGATGGATCGGTTGGACAGCACGCCCGTGATCAGCAGTTTCTTGCCAGCGAGAAAACCCATTTTTCAGTCTCCAGAGAAAAATCCTTCAGAATTGTCTCATGCGTCGTTCCGCCCCTTGCCTCCACCGCCGTCTCGCGACGCTGTGCGCGGCCGTGGCCCTGGTGGCGTGGAGCCCGGCCAGCTGGGCGGCCCATGGCTATGCGCTGTGGGGCGACCTGAAGTACCCGGCGGGTTTCACGAACTTCGACTACGTGAACCCGAACGCGCCGCAGGGTGGCGAGCTGCGGCTGGTGAGCAACCAGCGGGTGTCCACCTTCGACAAGTACAACCCGTTCACCATCCGGGGTTCGGCACCGGCCTACCTCGCCGCACTGGTGTTCGACACCTTGCTCACACCCTCGCTGGACGAGACCGCGTCGGCCTATGGGCTGCTGGCCAGCGATGTCTCGGTGGCCGACGATGGCCTGTCGGCCACGTTCAAGCTGCGTGCCGAGGCGCGGTTTCACAACGGCGATCCTGTACTGGCTGCGGACGTGCGCCACAGCTACGACACGCTGATGAGCCCGCAGACCATGCCGGCCTACAAGACGCTGCTGGAAGAGGTCGCAGGGCTGGACGTGATCGACGAGCGCACGGTGCGCTTCCGCTTCAAGCGGCCGAACCGCGAACTGCCGCTGACGGTGGGCACCATTCCCGTTTTCAGCCGCAAGTGGGGCATGGTGGACGGCAAGGCCAAGCCGTTCGATCAAGTGGTCATGGACGTGCCGATTGGCAGCGGGCGCTACAAGATCGGCCCCGTGGTGTTCGGGCGCGACATCACCTACGTGCGCGACCCGAACTACTGGGCCCGCGATCTCAACGTCAAGCGCGGCACGGACAACTTCGACCGCATCACGGTCAAGATCTACAAGGACAACACCGCCCGCCTGGAGGGCTTCAAGGCCGGCGAATACGACCTGATGCAGGTGTTTTCCGCGGGTGACTGGGCCCGCCGCGTGAACGGCAAGCGCTTCGACAGCGGTGAGCTGGTCAAGGGCGAATTCGCCCATCGGCTGCCCTCGGGTTTCCAGAGCTACGTGCTCAACACGCGCAACCCCAAGCTGGCGGACGTGCGGGTGCGCGAGGCGCTGGGCCTGGCCATTGACTACGAGTGGATGAACCGCCAGATGTTCTACAGCTCGTACCACCGTGTGAATGGCTTGTTCGGCAACACCGATTGCGAAACCACGGGCCTGCCCACGGCGCAGGAGCTGGCGCTGCTGGAGCCCTGGCGCGGCAAGGTGCCTGATGCGGTCTTCGGCCCTATGACCGTGCCCCCGCGCACCGATGGAGACTCCTCGCTGCGGGCGAACCTGCGCAAGGCCCGCGCCCTCCTGAGCGAGGCGGGCTGGACGGTGCGCGACGGCGCGCTGCGCAATGCCAAGGGTGAGCCCATGGTGCTGGAGTACCTGGACAGCCGCGAGGGCGGCGTGCGCACCGTCGGCCCGTGGATCCGCAACCTGGAGAAATTGGGCATTCGCCTGAACTTCCGCTCCGTGGACTACGCCCTCTACCAGCAACGGGTCGATCGTTTCGAGTACGAGATGATTTCGATCGCCTTTCCGGGCACCAACAACCCGGGGCAGGAGTACGTCGAGATCTTCGGCAGCAAGGCGGCGGACACGCCGAGCTCGGGCAATTTCGCGGGTGTCAAGAGCCCGGCGGTCGATGCCCTGTTGAGGCGCATGACCAGTTCCCGGACCAAGGCCGAGCTGCTGCCAGCCTGCCACGCGCTGGAGCGCGTGATCGCGCACAGCCACTACCTGATCCCGCAATGGACGGTCAACGAACACCGCATGGCCTACAACGCCACGCGCCTGGACAAGCCTGCCAGCATGCCGCCCTACACCCAGGCCGAGACCTGGGCCATGAGCACCTGGTGGGCCAGAAAATGACCTGCCGCTGACCCCCTATGCTTTCTTACATCCTCAAACGCCTGCTGCTCATGCTGCCCACGTTGTTCGGGGTGCTGCTGTTGACGTTTGTGGTGATCCAGTTCGTGCCCGGTGGCCCGGTGGAGCAGTACCTGGCCGACGCGCGCGCGGCGGGCGGGCCCGGCGGCGCGGAGGGCAGCGGCATGACCTACCGGGGGGCTCAAGGTGTGGACCCGCAGCGCCTGGAACAGATCAAGGCGCTCTATGGATTCGACAAGCCCGCGCACACGCGGTTCGTCGAAATGCTGGGCCGCTTCGCGCGCTTCGATCTGGGCAACAGCTTCTTCCAGAACAAGCCGGTGAGCCAGCTCATCGCCGAGAAGCTGCCGGTGTCCATCAGCCTGGGTTTGTGGACCTTTCTCATCAGCTACGGCGTGGCCGTGCCGCTGGGTGTGGCCAAGGCCGTGCGGGCGGGCACGCGCTTCGATCTGGTCAGCACCTTGCTCGTGCTCGTGGGCTATGCCATTCCGGGCTTCGTGCTGGGCGTGGCGCTGCTGGTGATCTTCGGCGGGCAGCTGCAGTGGTTCCCGCTGCGTGGCCTGACCTCCGCCAACTGGGAGGAGCTGAGCTGGGGCGCGCGCATCGTGGACTACCTCTGGCACATCACGCTGCCCGTCACGGCCATGGTGCTGGGCAGCTTCGCGGTCACGTCCATGCTGACCAAGAACGCCTTCCTGGAGGAGATCCGCAAGCAGTATGTGATGACGGCGCGCGCCAAGGGCTTGTCGGAGCGGCAGGTGCTGTGGAAACACGTGTTCCGCAATGCGCTCATCCCCATCGTCACCGGTTTTCCGGCGGCCTTCATCGGCGCCTTCTTCACGGGGGCGCTGCTCATTGAAACCCTGTTCTCGCTGGATGGCCTGGGCCTGCTGAGCTACGAGAGCGTGATCCGGCGCGACTACCCGGTCGTCATGGGCACGCTGTTCCTGTTCACCCTGATCGGACTGGTCACCAAGCTGATCTCCGACCTTTGCTACGTGTGGGTGGACCCCCGCGTGAAGTTCGACTGATGGCCACGGCGTCCCTGAGTCCCGGCCGGCGCGCCTGGCTGCGCTTCAAGCGCAACCGGCTCGGCTACTGGAGCCTGGTGATTTTCTGTGCGCTGGTGGTGGCCAGCCTCTTCGCCGAGGTGCTGTCCAACGACCGGCCGCTGATCGTGCGCTACGAGGGCAAGACCTATTTCCCGGTGGTGCAGGACCATGCGGAGACCGTCTTCGGGGGCGACTTCGAAACGCCCACCGACTACCTCGACCCCTTCATCCGCGAGCAGATCACCCGGGGCGACAACTGGGCGCTCTACGCACCCAACCCCTACGGTGCGCAGACCATCAACTACTTCGCCAAATCGCCCAATCCGTCGGCGCCCACGTGGGACAACTGGCTGGGCACCGACGACCGGGGGCGCGATCTGCTGGCGCAGCTGATCTACGGCTTTCGCGTGAGTGTGCTGTTCGCGCTGGCGCTCACCGCCATCGGGGTGGTGCTGGGCGTCATCACCGGCGCGATCCAGGGCTTCTTTGGCGGCAAGACCGACCTGGCCTTCCAGCGCTTCATCGAGATCTGGAGTTCCATGCCGGAGCTGTATCTGCTCATCATCTTCTCGGCCGTGTTCTCGCCCAGCCTGGGCCTGCTGCTGATCCTGCTCAGCCTGTTCGGCTGGATGGGCCTGTCCGACTACGTGCGCGCGGAGTTTCTGCGCAACCGCCAGCTCGACTACGTGCGCGCGGCGCGCGCCATGGGCCTGTCGAACGGGCAGATCATCTGGCGCCATGTGCTGCCCAACAGCCTGACGCCCGTGGTCACCTTCCTGCCGTTCCGCATGAGTGCGGCCATCCTGGCGCTGACCTCGCTGGACTTCCTCGGCCTGGGTGTGCCGCCGGGCACACCGTCGCTGGGCGAGTTGCTCAGCCAGGGCAAGAACAGCATCGACGCCTGGTGGATTTCCCTTTCCACGTTCGCGGTGCTGGTGATCACCCTGCTGCTGCTCACCTTCATGGGCGATGCGCTGCGCGACGCGCTGGACCCCAGAAAGGCCGACAAATGACGGCCCCGATGCTGCTCGAAGTCAGCGATCTGCGCGTGGCGTTCGCCGGGCAGGAGGTCGTGCATGGCATCGATTTCTCGATCCGCGCCGGCGAGAAGCTCGCGCTGGTGGGCGAATCGGGTTCGGGCAAGACGGTGTCGGCGCTCTCGCTGTTGCGGCTGGTGCACAACGCGGACGTGTCCGGCCGTGCGCTGCTGCAGGGCAAGGACCTGCTCGCCATGACCGAGCGCCAGCTGCGTGGCGTTCGGGGCGACGAGGTGGCGGTCGTGTTCCAGGAGCCCATGAGCGCGCTCAACCCGCTCTACACCGTGGGCGATCAGATCCGTGAGGTGCTGCAGCTCAAGAAGGGCCTCTCGCTCCGCCAGGCTGTGGTGGCGTCCCACGAGTTGCTGGCCTCCACCGGCATTCCAGAGCCGGCGCGCCGCGCCAACGCCTTTCCGCACCAGCTCAGCGGCGGCCAGCGCCAGCGCGCCATGATCGCCATGGCCCTGGCCAGCGCGCCCAAGCTGCTGCTGGCCGACGAACCCACCACCGCGCTGGATGTGACCCTGCGCGTGCAGATCCTCGACCTGCTCGCGGACCTGCAGCGGCAGCACGGCATGGCGGTGCTGCTGATCACGCACGACCTGAACCTCGTGCGCCGCTTCGCGGACCGCGTGGCCGTGATGGAACGGGGCCACCTGGTGGAGCAGGGCGGGGTGGGCGACGTGTTCGATGCGCCCGAACACCCCTACACCCGCAAGCTGCTGGCCAGCAAGCCCGAGCGCGACGTGGCCGAGCCGGCGGTGCGGGCCGATGCGGCGCCTGTGCTGAAGTCCCGGAGTCTGCGCGTGAGCTATCCCGTGCGGCTGCCAGGTTTCAAGGGGTGGTTCAGAAAGGGCGAGTTCGTGGCGGTGCACGGCGCCGACATGGTGATCGCCCCAGGGCAGACGCTGGGCGTGATCGGCGAGTCTGGCTCGGGCAAGTCCACCCTGGCGCTGGCCGCGCTGGGCCTGCTGCCGCACCAGGGCAGCCTGCAGATCGATGGCACGGACTGGGCGCAGGCGAAAAAGGCCGGTCGGGACCGCGCCGTGCGCCAGCGCATCCAGGTGGTGTTCCAGGACCCGTTTTCCTCGCTCTCGCCGCGCCTGACCGTCGAGCAGATCGTGGGCGAGGGTCTTCAGGTGCACCAGCCAGGGCTGTCGGCGGCGCAGCGGCGCGAACGGGTGGTGACCGCGCTGGCCGACGTGGGGCTGGTTGACGACCCCGAGCACGGCAGCGACTGGCTGCAGCGTTACCCGCATGAGTTCTCGGGCGGTCAGCGGCAGCGGCTGGCGATCGCCCGTGCCTTGATCGTCGATCCGCAATTGCTGGTGCTCGACGAGCCCACCAGCGCACTCGACGTGACGGTGCAGAAGCAGGTGCTGTCGCTGCTGCAGCGCCTGCAGCGAGAGCGGGGTCTGAGCTACCTGCTGATCACGCACGACGTGGATGTGATCCACGCCATGGCGCACGACGTGATGGTGATGAAGGACGGTGTGGTGGTGGAGCATGGGCCGGTGGACCGGGTCCTGCAGGCGCCCGGGCACCCCTACACGCGCGCGCTGGTGCAGGCCGCCGCCTGAACCCACACCGTTCTTGATCTGCGTCAGTCGCTGGCGCGGGCGCGGAGGCTATAACGCGCCCAATGGTTGTGGATCGCATGCCTTCGTCGCCAGTCACGCTGACTTCGCCCGCGCGCTGGGTGGCGGCGGGCTGGGCCGACCTCTGCCGCAACCCCGTGCCGGGGCTGGTGCATGGCCTGCTGGTCACCGCCTTTGGCGCCTTGCTGCTGTGGATCGCGCGCGACCGCTTCTGGCTGCTCGCCGGCGCCTTCTCGGGTTTTCTCATCGTCGCGCCGATCCTGGCCACCGGCCTGTACGCGGTCAGCGGGGGGCTGGAACGCGGTCAGCGCATCGGCATGGCCGAGGTGTGGGGGCTCTGGCGCTCGGGCGACGCCCGGCTGGTGCGCTTTGGTCTGCTGCTGGGGCTGGCGGGCACCGGCTGGGTGCTGACCTCGGCGGCGCTGATCACCCTGTGGTCGCCCCTGCCCATTCACAAGCCGATGGATTTTCTGCGCCACGTGGTGCTGGTGCGCGAGATCGGCCTGTTCGAGGTCTGGCTGCTGCTGGGCGCGTTGCTGGCCGCCCCGGTCTTCGCGTCCACCCTGGTGGCGCTGCCCATGCTGGTGGATCGGCCGGTGACGGTCAGCACGGCGGTGTTCCGCAGCTGGCGCGCCGTGGCCAGCCACCCGGGCCCGGCCACGTGGTGGGCGGTCTGCATTGCGCTGCTCGCTGGCC
This sequence comes from Hydrogenophaga sp., assembly GCA_018993155.1. Lineage (GTDB taxonomy): Bacteria > Pseudomonadota > Gammaproteobacteria > Burkholderiales > Burkholderiaceae_C > Hydrogenophaga. The sequence continues at coordinate 22,675 of JAGKSX010000059.1, read as the reverse complement.
TGGGCATGGCGTCGGGCCTGCTGGGCCTGATCGTGCTCATTCCGCTGATGGGCCACGCCAGCTGGCACGCCTACCGCGATCTGACCGCCGGGGACGGGCAGGGCTGAGCGATGGAAGCCACCGTCCTGGGCTTCACGGAGGGCCAGATCGCACAGTTCGGGCTGACCTTCGGTGTCGGTGCCTTCATCCTCTACATGCTGTTCATCGTGCTCAACCTGGCGCGCGAGTCCAAGGCGGGGAAATTTGGTACTTTTGTCCTCTTCCTGGTGCTTTCTTTCGGCATGTTGGGCTTTCTGGCCAAGAACCTCATCCAATGGGTGCTGGGCATCTGAGCGAGGTTGCCAGATAGCGCACAGAAGCGTTACAATGCTGGCTTCACGACCAAATGGGCGGGTAACTACCGGCCCATTTTTTTTGGCCGAACGCTTTTGGCCCCACGGACCGCCGGGGGCGAACCCTGGGCAGACACCACACGAATGGCTTGGCAAGACACCGTAGAGCAGACCGTCACCGGACTGGGCTTTGACCTGGTGGAACTCGAACGCTCCGCTGGCGGTCTGTTGCGGGTGACGATCGACTGGCCCTGGCAGGCGCCCGTGGAGGGGCAGCCGATGCCCGCCGAGCGCTTTGTGACGGTGGAGGATTGCGAGAAGGTCACGCGCCAGCTGCAGTACCTGCTGGAAGTGGAAGGTCTGGAGTACCGGCGCCTCGAAGTGGGCTCGCCGGGCATTGATCGCCCGCTCAAGCGCGAGATCGATTACGTGCGGTTCGAAGGCCACGTGGTGGACCTGACCCTGAAGGCGCCGATCGGCGCCACGGGGACCGATGTGGCGGCGAACCGCAAGAAATTTCGCGGCACGCTCGAACGTGCCGACGACGGTGTGCAGTGGCAGGTGGTCTGGAGCGATGCGCCCGAACCCAAGCCGGGGCAGCGCGTGAGCAAGAAGCGCGCGCCCGTGCCGCTGCAGGCCCTGGCTTTTGCGCTGGCGGATGTCCAGCAGGCGCGGCTTGCGCCGATCGTGAATTTCAAGGGCCGGCAGGCCCCTGGCGCGGCCGCTGCGCCGGGCGATGAATGAGAGAAAACGTTGTGACTACGGAAAAGCTATTCGGAAAGGTGGGCGAGTGAAATGAACCGCGAAATGTTGATGCTGATCGATGCGATCTCCCGCGAGAAGAACGTCGAGCGCGACGTGGTGCTCGGCGCCGTGGAGCTCGCACTGGCCTCGGCCACCAAGAAACTCTACAAGGGCGATGTCGACATCCGCGTCGCGATGGACCCGGACACCGGCGCCTACGAAACCTTCCGCCGCTGGCTGGTCGTGCCCGATGAGGCCGGCCTGCAGAACCCGGATGCCGAAGAAATGCTCAGCGATGCGCGCGAGGAACTCGCCGACATCGAGGAGGGCGACTACATCGAGAAGCCGGTGGAAAGCGTGCCGATCGGCCGCATCGGCGCGATGGCCGCCAAGCAGGTGATCCTGCAGAAGATCCGCGACGCCGAGCGCGAGATGCTGCTCAACGACTTCATGTCGCGCGGCGACAAGATCTTCGTGGGCACCGTCAAGCGCATGGACAAGGGCGACCTGATCGTCGAGAGCGGCCGGGTTGAAGGCCGCCTCAAGCGCGGCGAGATGATCCCCAAGGAAAACTTCCGCACCGGCGACCGCGTGCGAGCCATGATCATGGAGGTGGACCTGACGCTGCGCGGCGCGCCCATCCTTCTGTCGCGCTCGGCCCCGTCCTTCATGATCGAGCTCTTCCGCCAGGAAGTGCCCGAGATCGAGCAAGGCCTGCTGGAGATCAAGACCTGCGCCCGCGACCCGGGTTCGCGCGCCAAGATCGCCGTGCACAGCTTCGACAAGCGCATCGACCCCATCGGCACCTGCGTCGGTGTGCGCGGTTCGCGCGTCAACGGCGTGACCAACGAGCTTGCTGGCGAGCGCGTGGACATCGTGCTGTGGTCGGAAGACCCGGCGCAGTTCGTGATCGGCGCGCTGGCCCCGGCCAACGTGGTCTCCATCGTGGTGGACGAAGAGCGCCACGCGATGGACGTGGTGGTCGATGAGGAAAACCTCGCGATCGCGATTGGCCGTGGCGGCCAGAACGTGCGCCTGGCTTCGGAACTGACCGGCTGGCGCATCAACATCATGACCGCCGACGAATCGGCGCAGAAGCAGGCCGAAGAGGCCGACGGCATCCGCAAGGTGTTCATGGCCAAGCTGGACGTGGACCAGGAGATCGCCGACATCCTGATCGAGGAAGGTTTCACCAGCCTCGAGGAAGTGGCCTACGTGCCGCTGCAGGAAATGCTTGAGATCGAATCTTTCGACGAAGACACCGTCAACGAGTTGCGCACGCGCGCCAAGGACGCCCTGCTGACGATGGAAATCGCGCGGGAAGAAAGCGTCGAGGAAGTCTCGCAGGACCTGCGCGACCTCGAAGGCGTGACACCCGAGCTGATCGCCAAGTTGGCCGACGCCGGTGTCCACACCCGCGACGAGCTGGCCGACCTGGCCACCGACGAACTCACCGACATCACCGCACAGACGCCTGAAGAGGCCACGGCGCTGATCATGCTGGCACGCGCGCACTGGTTCACCGGTGACGAAGCGCAATCCACGAACTGACCAGCGGAGGCCCCAGCGGAGAAAAGAACCCATGACCAGTACCACCGTCGCCGAATTGGCTGCCGAGCTGAACAAGCCCACTTCCGTCCTGCTGGAGCAACTCACAGCAGCCGGAGTGCCCAAGACTTCCGGGACCGATGCGGTCACCGAATCCGACAAGCAGTCGCTGCTCGGCCACCTCAAGGCCAGCCACGGCACGGCCGGGGGTGAGCGCAAGAAGATCACCCTGGTCAAGAAATCGACCTCCGAGATCAAGCAGGCCGATGCGACCGGGCGCGCCCGCACCATCCAGGTGGAAGTGCGCAAGAAGCGCACTTTCATCAAGCGCGACGACGAGGTGGCTGTGCCCGAGGCCGTGGCCGAAGCCGCGCCGACCGCACCCGCGATCGACACCGAGGAACTGGCCCGGCGCGAGGAAGACGCGCGCCGCCAGGCCGAGCTGCTGCGCCGCCAGGAAGAAGAACTGACGCAGAAGCGCCAGGCCCGCGAGGCCGAGGAAGCCCGCCAGGCCAAGGCCGAGCAGGAGCGTGCAGCCGCGGTCGAAGCCGCTGAGGCTGCCGCGCGCGTCGCCGCCGAGGCCGCCGCGCCGGTTTCGGTGGATGAGGCCGCCGCCGCCAAGGCGAGCAAGGACGCTCAGGCCAAGACGGCTTCGCTGGAGCGCGAGTCCGCTGCCCGCGTTCTGGCCGACAAGAACGCCGAAGCCAAGAAGGCCGAGGAACTGCGCGCGCAGGACCTGCTGGAGCGCCGCCGCAAGGCCGAGGCCGAAGCCGCGAACATCCGCGCGATGATGTCCGCTCCCGCCAGGACCCTGGTGGCCAAGAAGCCGGAGCCGGCGCCTGTTGCCGACCCGAAGGCGGGCATCAAGGGCACGCTGCACAAGCCAGCGGGCACGCCAGGCAAGGCGCCCGCCACGGCCGGCGCCACGGCGGCCGCTCCGGGCGGTGCCGCGGGCAAGAAGGAAGTCAAGTCCGAGAACCTGTCCTCCACCTGGAAGGACGACGCGGCCAAGAAGAAGGAAATCAAGACCCGTGGCGACACCAGCGCCGGGCGTTCCAACTGGCGTGGCGGCCCACGTGGCCGCCGCAACGACCGCGATTCGCGCGATGCCGGCCAGAGCAGCTTCGTGGCACCGACCGAGTTCAAGGTGATCGAAGTGCACGTGCCCGAGACCATCACCGTGGCCGAACTCGCGCACAAGATGAGCCTGAAGTCGTCCGAGGTCATCAAGCAGCTGATGAAGCTGGGCCAGATGGTCACCATCAACCAGCCGCTGGACCAGGACACCGCCATGATCGTGGTGGAGGAACTGGGCCACAAGGCCATCGTGGCCGCGCTGGACGACCCCGAGGCCTTCACCGACGAGGAAGCCGCGCAACAGGACGCCGAGGCATTGCCTCGCGCGCCGGTGGTCACCGTCATGGGCCACGTCGACCACGGCAAGACCTCGCTGCTCGACTACATCCGCCGTGCCAAGGTGGCTGCGGGCGAAGCCGGCGGCATCACGCAGCACATTGGTGCGTACCACGTGGAAACCGAGCGCGGCATGATCTCGTTCCTCGACACCCCGGGCCACGAGGCGTTCACCGCCATGCGTGCCCGCGGTGCCCAGGCCACCGACATCGTGATCCTGGTCTGCGCGGCCGACGACGGCGTCATGCCACAGACCAGGGAAGCCATCAAGCACGCGAAGGCGGCGGGTGTGCCGATGGTCGTGGCCCTGACCAAGATCGACAAGCCGGGCATCAACCTGGAGAAGGTTCGTTCCGAACTGATCGCCGAAGAAGTGGTGCCGGAAGAGTTTGGCGGTGACACCCCATTCGTGGGCGTGTCGGCCAAGACCGGTGCGGGCGTGGACGCGCTGCTCGAACAGGTGCTGCTGCAGGCCGAAGTGCTGGAGCTCAAGGCGCCGGTGGATGCCATGGCCAAGGGCCTGGTGATCGAAGCGCGCCTGGACAAGGGACGCGGTGCCGTGGCCACGGTGCTGGTGCAGAGCGGCACGCTCAAGACCGGCGACGTGATCCTGGTCGGCCAGACCTCGGGCCGCGTGCGCGCCATGCTCGACGAGAACGGCAAGCCCATCAAGGCGGCCGGCCCGTCGATTCCGGTGGAAATCCAGGGCCTGTCCGAAGTGCCTCAGGCTGGCGACGACTTCATGGTGATGACCGACGAGCGCCGTGCGCGTGAAATCGCCACCTACCGTGCCGGCAAGTTCCGCAACACCAAGCTGGCCAAGCAACAGGCCGCCAAGCTGGAGAACATGTTCTCCGACATGACGGCGGGCGAGGTCAAGCTGCTGCCCATCATCGTCAAGGCCGACGTGCAGGGTTCGCAGGAAGCGCTGTCGGCCTCGCTGCTCAAGCTTTCGACCGAAGAGGTCAAGGTGCAGCTGGTGTTCGCCGGGGTCGGTGGCATCAGCGAATCGGACGTCAACCTGGCCATCGCCTCCAAGGCGGTGATCATCGGCTTCAACGTGCGTGCCGACGTGGGCGCGCGCAAGCTGGCCGAGGGCAACGACGTGGACCTGCGCTACTACAACATCATCTACGACGCCGTGGACGATCTGAAGGCGGCCATGTCCGGCATGCTGGCGCCCGAGAAGCGCGAAGAGGTCATCGGCTCGGCCGAGATCCGCACCGTGTTCGTGGCCTCCAAGATTGGCACGGTCGCTGGCTGTATGGTCACCTCCGGCATGGTCACGCGCAACGCGCATTTCCGTCTGCTCCGCGACAACGTGGTGGTCTACACCGGCGAGATCGACACGCTCAAGCGCCTCAAGGACGATGTGCGCGAAGTCAAGGAAGGCTTCGAGTGCGGTATCAAGCTGAAGAACTACAACGACATCAAGGAAGGCGACCAGCTCGAATTCTTCGAAGTCAAGGAAGTGGCGCGCACGCTGTAAACCATGCCCCGCAAAGCATCATCCACCCCCAACCGCGGTTTCCGCGTGGCCGACCAGATCCAGCGGGATCTGGCCGAGCTGATCGCGCGCGAGCTCAAGGACCCGCGGGTGGGCATGGTCACGATCAATGCGGTGGAGGTCACGCCCGACTACGCGCACGCCAAGGTGTTCTTCAGCCTGCTGACCGGCAACCCCGATGAGACCCTGCAGGGCCTCAACGCGGCGGCCGGTTTCCTGCGCAATGGCCTGTTCAAGCGCCTGCACATCCACACCGTGCCGACGCTGCATTTCGTGTTCGACCGCACCACCGAGCGCGCGGCCGACATGAACGCCTTGATTTCCAAGGCCGTGTCTTCTCGTTCAAAGGAAGAATGAGCATGCACGCGCCACGCACACGGGTGCAGCGGCGCCCTGTGCATGGGGTGCTGCTGCTCGACAAACCGCTGGGTCTCTCCAGCAACCAGGCTTTGCAGAAGGCCAAGTGGTTGCTGCGCGCGGAAAAAGCGGGCCACACCGGCACACTCGACCCGCTGGCCAGCGGGGTGCTGCCGCTGTGTTTCGGCGCCGCCACCAAATTCAGCCAGATCCACCTGGACGCGGACAAGACCTACGAGACCACCGTGCGCCTGGGCGTGAAGACCCGCACCGGCGATGCCGAGGGCGACGTCATCGAGTCGCGCCCCGTGACCTGCACGGCGGGGCAGGTGGTCGAGGGGCTCGACCGCTTCACCGGCCCCATTGCCCAGGTGCCGCCCATGCACAGCGCCTTGAAGAAGGACGGCAAGGCGCTCTACGAATACGCGCGGGACGGCGAGACGGTGGAGCGCGAAGCGCGCCACGTCGTCATCCACGATCTGGAGCTGCTGGACATGCAGCTGCAGGGCGAGGCCCCGCAACTGCGCCTGCGGGTGCGCTGCAGCAAGGGCACCTACATCCGCACCTTGGGTGAAGACATTGGCGAAGCCCTGGGTTGCGGCGGCCACCTCATCGCGCTGCGGCGCACCGCCACCGGCCCATTCGACGTCTCGCAATGCATCGCACTGGATGCGCTGGAAGCCTTGGGCGAAGAGGACCGGCTGGCGCGGCTGCTGCCGGTGCAGTCCCTGCTGGTAGGTCATGACCCTGTCACGCTCGGCGCCGACGATGCCGGGCGCTTTCTCAGCGGCGTGCGCCGCCGGGGCGGCTGGGCTGACAGCGCCCGCGTGGCGGTCTTCGGTCCCTTGCCCCACACGACTTCCGACCCATTCTCCCTCCCATCTTCCGTGCTGCTGGGCAGTGCCCACACCCAGGCCGGGGAGTTGATCCCGGGGCGACTGCTGAGCCCCTCCGAAATACAGCAAATCCTGGAAACCTCACCGGAACTCACATCATGAGCAAACAAATCCGCAACATCGCCATCATTGCCCACGTTGACCATGGCAAGACCACCATGGTGGACCAACTGCTGCGCCAGTCAGGCACCTTCGCCGAGCACGAGAAGGTGGTCGACACGGTGATGGACAACAACGCCATCGAGCGCGAGCGCGGCATCACCATCCTGGCCAAGAACTGCGCGGTGAGCTGGGAAGGCACGCACATCAACATCGTCGACACCCCCGGCCACGCGGACTTCGGTGGTGAGGTGGAGCGCGCCCTGTCCATGGTGGACGGTGTGGTGCTGCTGATCGACGCGCAGGAAGGCCCGATGCCGCAGACGCGCTTCGTGACCAAGAAGGCGCTGGCCCTGGGCCTCAAGCCCATCGTGGTGGTCAACAAGGTGGACAAGCCGGGCGCCAATCCCGACAAGGTGATCAACGCCGCCTTCGACCTGTTCGACAAGCTGGGCGCCAACGACGAGCAGCTCGACTTCCCCGTGGTCTACGCCTCGGGCATCAACGGCTGGACCTCGCTGGTCGAGGGCGCGCCCGGCGAGCAGTGGGGCCCGGACATGTCGGCCCTGTTCAACACCGTGCTCAAGCATGTGCCGTCGCAGAAGGGTGACCCGAGCGCACCGCTGCAGCTGCAGATTTCCGCACTCGACTTCTCGACCTTCGTGGGCCGCATCGGCGTGGGCCGCGTCAGCGCCGGCATCGTCAAGCCCGGCATGGACGTGGCGGTGATGGAAGGCCCGGATGGCAAGACCATCAAGGGCCGCGTCAACCAGGTGCTGACCTTCCAGGGTCTGGACCGCGTGCAGGTGACCGAAGCCGGCCCGGGCGACATCGTGCTGATCAACGGCATTGCCGACATCGGCATCGGCGTGACCATCACCGACCCGCTCAACCCGGCGCCGCTGCCCATGCTCAAGATCGACGAGCCGACGCTGACCATGAACTTCTGCGTCAACACCAGCCCGCTGGCCGGCCGCGAAGGCAAGTACGTGACCAGCCGCCAGGTCTGGGACCGCCTGCAAAAGGAACTGCAAAGCAACGTCGCGTTGCGCGTCAGGGAAACCAGCGAAGACGGCATTTTCGAGGTGATGGGCCGGGGCGAACTGCACCTGACCATCCTGCTGGAGAACATGCGCCGCGAAGGCTACGAACTGGCCGTGTCCAAGCCGCGCGTGGTGTTCCGCGAGATCAACGGCGAGCGCCACGAGCCCATCGAAATGGTGACGGCCGACATCGAAGAGCAGCACCAGGGCGGCGTGATGCAGGCCCTGGGCGAGCGCAAGGGCGAGCTGGTGAACATGGAGCCCGATGGCCGCGGCCGCGTGCGCCTGGAGTACCGCATCCCGGCCCGTGGCCTGATTGGTTTCACCAACGAGTTCCTGAACCTGACGCGCGGCTCGGGCCTGATCGCCAACATCTTCGACGGCTACGAGCCGCACAAGGGCGACATCGCCAGCCGCAAGAACGGCGTGCTGATCTCCATGGACGACGGCGAAATCTTCACCTACGCGCTGGGCAAGCTGGACGACCGCGGCCGCATGTTCGTGCGCGCTGGCGACCCGGTGTACGAAGGCATGATCGTCGGCATCCACAACCGCGACAACGACCTGGTGGTGAACGCCACGCGCACCAAGCAGCTGACCAACTTCCGCGTCAGCGGCAAGGAAGATGCGATCAAGATCACGCCGCCCATCGAGTGCACGCTGGAGTATGGCGTGGAGTTCATCGAGGACGACGAGCTGGTGGAGATCACGCCCAAGAGCATCCGCCTGCGCAAGCGCCACCTGAAGGAGCACGACCGCAAGCGCGCCAGCCGCGAAGGCTGATCGCTCCGCACAGGCCGTTGTCTCCCGGGACGCGGCCTTTTTTACGAACAGACCATGCCCTTTCGTGCCCTCAGTCGCCTGACGCACACCCAGGCGGTGTTCATGATGATCGTGGTGACCCTGATGTGGTCGATCGCGGGGGTGGTCTCGCGCCAGCTCGAGTCGGCGGCGCGCTTCGAGGTCACGTTCTGGCGCAGCGCTTTCACCGCGCTTTCACTGCTGGTGATCCTGCCCTGGTGGCGCGCCGCCGACCGCGCGGCGGGGCAGATCGCCGACGACCCCGGGCAGGGAATGCTCGAGCGCCATTGGGGCGTGCTGGCGCGCTCGAAGGCGTTCTGGATCTCGGGCGTCTGCTGGAGCGTGATGTTCACCGCCTTCATGCTGGCGCTGACCTTCACCACCGTGGCCAACGTGCTCATCATCATGTCGGTGGGCCCGCTGTTCACCGCGCTGGTGGCGCGCGCGGTGCTCGGCCAGCGGCTCGCGCTGCGCACCTGGCTGGCCATCGTGGCGGCCGGCGCGGGCATCGTGTACATGTACGGCAGCCAGTTCCTGCAGGCCTTCAGCGACCCCGCCACACAGACCGGTGGCCTGGTGGCCGGCTCGCTGGCGGCACTGTGCGTGCCGGTGGCCGCTGCCATCAACTGGACCGTGGTGCAACGCGGCCAGACCCATGGCGAAAAGATCGACCTCGTGCCCTCGGTGCTGCTGGGCGGCCTCCTGTCCTCGCTGGCGACGCTGCCTCTGGCGTTGCCGTTCGAGGCCACGGGCACCGACGTGGCCTGGCTGGCCCTGCTCGGCCTGGTGCAGCTGGCCATTCCCTGCGCGCTGGCCGTCGTGTGCGCCCGTTCGCTCAAGGCGCCCGAGGTCTCGCTGCTGGCGCTGCTGGAGGTGATCTTCGGCATCCTGCTGGCCTGGGCCGGCGCGGGCGAAGTGCCCGGCCCCGAGGTGTTGACCGGCGGCTCGCTGGTCATCGGTGCCCTGGTGCTCAACGAATTGCTGGGCTGGCGCTCGCGCGTCGGCACCCCCCGCATCCAGACCGTGGACAGACAGCCACATTGATCGACAGAACGGAAGAACGAAGATGACCTCGCTGACACCCGAAACCCATGTCGTTGCCGAAATCCGCGGGCGCGTGGGCTGCATCACGCTGAACCGGCCCAAGGCCCTCAACGCGCTGTCGCTCGACATGATCCGGCGCATCACGCAGGCGCTGAAGGACTGGCAGAACGACGACGCCGTGCTCGCGGTGGTGGTGCGGGGCGTCAACAAGGAAGGACCGTTCGGCGCCTTCTGCGCCGGCGGCGATATCCGCTTCTTCCACCAGGCGGCCCTGGCCGGCGACGCGGCGCTGGAGGACTTCTTCACCGAGGAATACGCGCTCAACCACCTGATCCACACCTACTCCAAGCCGTACATCGCGCTGATGGACGGCATCGTGATGGGAGGCGGCATGGGCATCAGCCAGGGGGCGAGCCTGCGCATCATCACCGAGCGCAGCATGCTGGCCATGCCCGAGACCAACATCGGCCTGTTCCCCGACGTGGGTGGCGGTTACTTCCTGAGCCGCTGCTCCGGCCGGCTGGGCGAGTACCTCGCCCTGACGGGCCATGTGCTGAAGGGTCGCGAGGCCATCAACGGGGGCCTGGCCGACGGTTTCATCGACTCGGGACGCCTGCCCGGTCTGTGGGCCTCGCTCGAACGCACGCCGTTCGAGAACGGCGACTCGGTGGAGCGCTGGTGCGTGAGCCATCTGAGCACCACCCTGGCACCGATGACGTGGCCGAAGAAGGAGCTGGACCGGATCTTCGACCTGCCTGATGTGCTGCAGATCATGGCCGCGCTCGAAACCTCCGACAACACGTGGTGCCAACAGACCGCTGTCACGCTGCGCCAGCGTTCGCCGCTGATGCTGCATGTGGTGCTCGAGCAGATCCGCCGCGCGCGCGGCATGGGCCTGGCCGACGACCTGCGCATGGAGCGCGACATGGTGCACCGCTGCTTCCACCTGCGCCCCGGCTCGGCCAGCGAAACGGTGGAGGGCATCCGCGCCCTGGCGGTGGACAAGGACCATGCGCCCCGATGGAATCCGGCTCGCCTCGAAGACGTGACGCCTGCGCAGGTCGCGGCCTTCTTCGAGAGCCCCTGGGCGGCGGACGCGCACCCGCTGCGGCATCTGCGCTGACGGTGCCTAGAGCTGCTGGTACACGGCCTGGGCCAGGGCCATGAGCGCGTCCCGGCTCAGCGGGCCGCTCAGCGCGTAGCCGAAGCCCTGGTCGACCCAGTAGAAGCCCGGTACCGGGCCGTCCTGCGCGAAACGGAAGGCGGTTTCCTCGCCGGTCTCGGCGGGCACCGTGGTGAGGTCCAGCGCACCGAGGTACAAGGTAATGCGCACGCCCTGGGCATTCTGGAACATGAACTGCGCGCGCGCACCCACGTCGCCCGGCAGCAGGCGGCCACCGACGAGTTCGTAGCCCAAGGCATCGAGGCGCGGCACCTTGAGCGCTTTGCCGGTGCGGCGCGACAGCCATTGCACCAGGTGCTCCTGATCCGCCGCCCCCACTTCAACCGGGTGCCGCTTCTCGGGGGAGTACACCGCGTGGGCGACCGATGCATCACGCGCGAAGGCGGGCAGGGTGGCCAAGGGGGCAGAACCTGGCGCGGGCCCGCCCGGCCATTCGTGGTTCGACAAACGGCCGACGCCGAAGGCCAGCACGATGCCGGCCGCCATGCCGCCCCAGCGCCACCAGCCGGACACGCGGGCCTGCGCATCGCTCGCGCGGTGCGCGGCTTCCCGCATGCCGGGCGGCACGGGTGCCTGCAGCAGGCCGGCATGCAACTGGCGGATGGCGTCGCGCTGGGTTTGCCAGTGGGCCAGGCGCTCGCGGCCGTGTGGATCGCCCTGCAGCCGCTGCAACAGGGCGTCCCGCTCGGCACCTTGCACCTCGCCATCGAGCAGGCGATTGATCTCGGCGTCGGTCAGCGGCTGGGTGAGGGGCGTGTCCATGGTCGGTCTTGCGGGCGGTGCTATTTCAGCCGCCTCAGGTGGGGAGGAGCGTAGGCATCGGGCGGTTCGCTCTGGGCCGCCGCGTTCATCAGCGCCTGCAGGCGGGTGCGGGCGCGCGAGAGCCGCGACATGACGGTGCCGATCGGGCTCCCGGTGATGCGGGCCACCTGCTCGTAGCTCATGTCCTCCAGGCTCACCAGCAGCAACACCACGCGCTGTTCTTCGGGCAGGCGCAACAGGCAGCGCTGCAGGTCCATGGCCAGGTCCTGCGCGGCGTCGGGCGCCACCAGCTCGGCCGCCACATCGTCCGGGTCCACCGGCAGGCCACTGCCCTCGCGACGTTGCGCCCGGCGCAGGTCGCTGACGTGCAGGTTGTGCATGAGCGTGAAAAGCCAGGCCCGCAGATCCGTGCCGACCGTCCAGAGCCGCCACCTGGCGCAGGCCCGCTCCAGCGTGTCCTGCACCAGGTCATCGGCCGCCCAGGGGTCGCCGGTGAGCGCGCGCGCGTAGCGGCGCAGACCGGGAATCTGGTCGATCAGCTCGGCGCGTCTCATGTCTCGGCGCGGCAATGGCCGTGGTGGGCTGTGGGAGGCTCAGGGCTTGGCCACGCGCCAGACGTTGTTGAAGCCGTCGCCGGTCTTGTCGCCGGGCTTGGTGTCCTTGGCCCAGTAGTACAGCGGCTTGCCCTTCAGGGCCCACTGCTTCTGGCCGTCGTCGCGCGTGATGACGGTGTAGTCGCCGTTGCCTTTGTCGTTTCCACCGGCCATCAGCGGCGGCCAGTTGGTGGCGCAGGGCCCGTTGCAGACCGACTTGCCGCTGCCCGCCACGTCGCGGTCGAAGGTGTAGAGGGTCATGCGGTTGGGGCCGACCAGCACGCCATCGCTGGCCATGGCAGGGGCCGGGGCGGACGACATCGAGGCGCAGCCACCCAGCAGGGCTGTTGCCAGGGTCAGGGGAATCAGGAATTTCATGGCGTTCTCCGTTGAAGGTATGGGCAGACAGGCTCTGCACAGGGATGAACGCCGGCTGTGGCGGGTTTATTCCCGCCCCAGGGAAAAAAAACCTCAGCGGCTGCGCGACTTCATCGCGCGCTCGACCTCGCGCTTGCCTTCGCGGTCCTTGATGGTGTCGCGTTTGTCGTGTTCGGCCTTGCCCCTGCCCAGTGCGATCTCGCATTTCACCTTGCCGGTCTTCCAGTGCAGGTTCAACGGCACCAGGGCATAGCCCTTCTGTTCGACCTTGCCGACCAGGCGGCGGATCTGCTCCTTGTGCAGCAGCAGCTTCTTGGTCCGCACCGAGTCCGGGCTCACGTGGGATGAGGCGGTGTGCAGCGGGTTGATCTGGCAGCCGATGAGGAACATCTCGCCCTCGCGGATCACCACATAACCGTCGGTGAGCTGCACCTTGCCTTCGCGCAAGGCCTTGACCTCCCAGCCTTCCAGCACCATGCCCGCTTCAAAGCGTTCTTCGATCGCGTAGTTGAAGAGCGCCTTGCGGTTCTCGGCGATGCGGCTGTCAACGCCTTTGGTGGAAGATTCTTTGCTGCTTTTGGTGGACATGAAGCGGAAGGTGCGGCCATTTCAGGCCAATACAATGAGTTGGATTGTATGAAAACCATTCACAAGTCCGTTTTGCTCTGGCACAGCGCACACGAAATGTTCGCGCTGGTCACCGACATCGAGCGTTACCCCCAGTTCCTGCCCTGGTGCGATCAGGGCCAGGTGCTGGAAACAAACGAAGCGGGCATGGTGGCCCGCGTGGGCATCGCCATCAGCGGCCTGCATCAGAGCTTCACCACCCGCAACACGCACGAGGTCGACCGCAAGGTGCACATGGAGCTGGTGGACGGGCCGTTCTCGCAGCTCGATGGCGTGTGGGAGTTCACCCCCTTGGGGGACGGCAGCCAGCGAGCCTGCAAGGTCGATTTCAAGCTGAGCTACGGCTTCGCCAGTTCGGCCCTGGCGGCCCTGGTCGGCCCGGTGTTCGACAAGATCGCCGGCAGCCTGGTGGACGCTTTCGTGAAGCGGGCCGATCAGGTGTACGGCGCGGACTGATCACGATCCCATGAAGATCACACTGATTCACGCTCCGTCGCCCCGCGAGGTGGTGGAAGAGGTGCTCGACGTGCCCGAGGGTTGCACGCTGCGCCAGGCACTCGATCAGGCGGCTTGGCTGCTGCGCTTTCCCGACATTGAGGCCGAACCGCTGGCGCTCGGCATCTGGGGGCGCAAGGCCGGTTGGGACCGGGTGTTGCGCGAGGGTGACCGGGTGGAGGTGGTTCGTGGGTTGCGCGTGGACCCGAAGGTGGCGCGCCGCGAACGCTTCATGGGGCAGGGCGCACGCTCCACGGGGCTGTTCGCCCGCCGGCGCCCGGGGTCGAAGGCCGGTTACTGAGGGCCGGCCTTGGGCATCGGCCCGCAGTTGCTGCGCATCACGTCATCCAGCCGCTTGGCCTCGGCGGTGCGGGCCTTGTCGTCCATGACCTCGCGCTCGCCCTTGGCATTGGTGGTGGCCAGGCGCACGCCGGAATCCAGCGTGGCCTTGGCCTGCTTGGCGCGGTTGCAGCTCTCGGTGCGCGCCTGCGCGACGCGCTGCTCCTCGGCCTTCAGGCGAGCGGCCTCGGTTTGTTCGGCCTGTTTCTTCTTGGCTTCGAGTTCCTTGTCGACCGTGGGCAGCTGAGGGGCTGCCGCCTGAGGCGCCGCACCCGCGGGGGACGCTGCTCCGGTCTCGGTGTTGGCGGGAGCGGCCGCTGCCGGCGCGGGCATCGGGGCGCTGCCGCCGCCGGGGCGCTTGAGGATGTTCTTGTCGGGCACGCTGGCGGGGGGTGCGGTGTCGCTGAACACCTTGCGATCACCTTCCTTCCAGACCCATTGCGCGGAGGCGGTCGAGCAGACCAGCAGCAGGAATCCCGCCGCCAGAGGCGCTCGCCAGGACGGCTTCGAAGGGCGTTTTTGAGGCATTGGCGGAGTTTAGCGGCGGGCCCCTGCGCGCATGGTGGCATCTGCGGTTTTATCGGCCACAAGCCGCAGGAGCGGTAGCTTTTCGAGCCTGAGCGGTACCCGGGGTGGGGCGGGGTGTGCGGGTTTGCCCGAAGGTCGGCCGGCTACAATCGACGCTTTTGGAGCTTTACCCATGCGCCTCCTCGGCAAAGCGCTCACCTTCGACGACGTGTTGCTGGTGCCAGCGTACTCCCAGGTCCTGCCCAAGGACGCCTCGCTTGCCACCCAGTTCTCCCGCAACATCCAGCTGAATCTGCCCCTGGTCTCCGCGGCCATGGACACCGTCACCGAGGCCCGTCTGGCGATCGCGATCGCCCAGGAAGGCGGCATCGGCATCGTGCACAAGAACCTCACGGCGCAGGAACAGGCGGCCCACGTGGCCAAGGTCAAGCGCTACGAGTCGGGCGTGCTGCGCGACCCGGTGGTGATTTCTCCTCAGACCACCATCCGCCAGGTCATGAAGCTCTCGGACGACCTGGGCGTCTCCGGCTTCCCGGTGGTCGACGCCGGCAAGGTGGTGGGCATCGTCACCGGCCGCGACCTGCGCTTCGAGACGCGCTACGACCTGCCGGTGAGCGAGATCATGACGCCGCGCGAGCGCCTGGTCACCATGCCCGACGGCACCACACCCGCCGAGGCCAAGAAGCTGCTCAACAAGCACAAGCTGGAACGCCTGCTGCTGGTGAACGACGCCTTCGAGCTCAAGGGCCTGATCACGGTGAAGGACATCACCAAGCAGCTCAACTTCCCCAATGCCGCGCGCGACGCCGCCGGCCGCCTGCGCGTGGGCGCGGCAGTGGGCGTGGGTGAGGGCACCGAGGAACGGGTGGAAGCGCTGGTCAAGGCCGGTGTGGACGCCATCGTGGTCGACACCGCCCACGGCCACAGCAAGGGCGTGCTCGACCGCGTGCGCTGGGTCAAGCAGAACTACCCGCAGATCGACGTGATCGGCGGCAACATCGCCACCGGCGCGGCCGCCCTGGCTCTGGTGGAAGCCGGCGCCGACGCGGTCAAGGTCGGCATCGGCCCGGGCTCGATCTGCACCACCCGCATCGTGGCTGGCGTGGGCGTGCCGCAGATCATGGCGATCGACAACGTGGCCACCGCATTGCGGGGCACCGGCGTGCCGATGATCGCCGACGGCGGCATCCGCTACAGCGGTGACATCGCCAAGGCCATCGCGGCCGGCGCCAACACTGTGATGATGGGCGGCATGTTCGCCGGCACCGAAGAGGCGCCGGGCGAGATCGTGCTGTACCAGGGCCGAAGCTACAAGAGCTACCGTGGCATGGGCTCGATCGGTGCCATGCAGCAGGGCAGCGCCGACCGCTACTTCCAGGAAAGCAGCACCGGCAACCCCAATGCCGACAAGCTGGTGCCCGAGGGCATCGAAGGCCGGGTGCCTTACAAGGGCTCGGTGGTGTCCATCATCTTCCAGATGGCCGGCGGCCTGCGCGCGGCCATGGGCTACTGCGGTTGCCCGAGCATCGAGGACATGCGCGACAAGGCCGAGTTCGTCGAGATCACCTCGGCCGGCATCCGCGAAAGCCACGTGCACGACGTGCAGATCACCAAGGAAGCCCCGAACTACCGGGCTGAATGAGACCCCCCGCGCCGCCTGCGGCGTCACCCCCGAGGGGCGGCACCAGCGGCCCGGCAAAGCCGGTTCCGCGGTGCCCCTGGATGGGGGGGCCGCTCGCCCAACGGGTCGTCCTTCGTGACGACCCTTGTTTTTTTCAGAAGTCCACCGTCACGCCATGCAGCACCAGAAAATCCTCATCCTCGATTTCGGTTCCCAGGTCACCCAGCTGATCGCCCGCCGCGTGCGCGAAGCCCATGTGTACTGCGAAGTGCATCCCTGCGATGTCAGCAGCGAGTGGGTGCGCGAGTTCGCCGCCGACGGGCAGCTCAAGGGCGTGATCCTCTCCGGCAGCCACGCCAGCGTGTACGAGGTGGACGACAAGGCGCCTGAAGCGGTGTACGAACTCGGCATTCCGGTTCTGGGCATCTGCTACGGCATGCAGACCATGGCGCAGCAGCTGGGCGGCAAGGTGGAAGGCTCGCACACGCGCGAATTCGGCTACGCCGAGGTGCGCGCCCGGGGTCACACGGCGCTGCTCAAGAACATCGCCGACTTCACCACCCCCGAAGGCCACGGCATGCTCAAGGTGTGGATGAGCCACGGCGACAAGGTCACCGCCTTTGCCCCCGGATTCGAGATCGTCGCCACCTCGGATGGCGCACCCTTCGCGGTGATCGCGGATGAGGCGCGCAAGTTCTACGGTACGCAGTTCCATCCCGAGGTGGTGCACACTCCCGATGGCGCGCGCCTGATCGCCAACTTTGTGCGCCACGTCTGCGGGCTTGCAGGCGATTGGACGATGGCCGAGTTCCGCCAGACCAAGATCGCTGAAATCCGTGCACAGGTGGGCGACAAGCGAGTGATTTGCGGCCTGAGCGGCGGGGTCGATTCGGCTGTTGCGGCGGTGTTGATCCACGAGGCAATCGGCGATCAGCTGACCTGCGTCTTCGTCGACCACGGCCTCATGCGCATGAACGAGGCCGAACAGGTCGTGACCCTGTTCCGCGATCACTACAATATCCCGCTGGTCCATGTTGAGGCGGAGGAACTGTTCCTCGGCGGGCTTGCGGGCCTCACCGATCCGGAGGCCAAGCGCAAGTTCATCGGCAAGACCTTTATCGATGTGTTCGAAGAGGAAGCGCGCAAGATCGGCGGGGCCGAGTTCCTGGCGCAGGGGACGCTCTATCCCGACGTGATCGAAAGCGTCAGCTTCACCGGAGGCCCAAGCGTCACGATCAAGAGCCACCACAATGTCGGCGGCCTGCCCGAACGCATGAACATGGCGCTGGTCGAACCCTTGCGCGAATTGTTCAAGGACGAGGTCCGCGATCTCGGCCGCGAATTGGGCCTTCCGCCCGCCTTCGTTGGCCGTCACCCCTTCCCCGGCCCCGGCCTTGCGATCCGCATCCCCGGCGAAGTCACCAAGGAACGCTGCGACATCCTGAGGAAGGCCGACGCGATCTACCTTGAGGAAATTCGCAATGCGGGCCTTTATGACGCGATTTGGCAGGCTTTCGCCGTTCTGCTGCCGGTCAAGACCGTGGGCGTGATGGGCGACGGGCGCACTTACGATTCGGTTTGCGCCTTGCGCGCTGTCACCTCCACAGATGGGATGACGGCGGATGTCTTCCCCTATGACGCCAGCTTCCTGACCCGCGTGGCCACCCGCATCGTCAACGAAGTGAAGGGCATCAACCGGGTGGTCTATGACTACACCTCCAAGCCGCCGGGGACGATCGAGTGGGAGTGATCCGCGCCGCGCGCTGATCCGCCCCTTCCGCACTGCCGCCAAATCGCATATCGCGGGCCTCATGCTGATGCTTCGCCTGTTACCACTCGCCGCCGCCCTCTCCCTTGCCGCCTGCGCCGGGCCAGAGTCTGAGGCACCACCGGCTGAGGCGAGCGCGCCTGTTGCCGTTACCGAAGGGGCCTGGGCGCTCGATCCGGCGGGGTCCCGGCTGTCCTATGTCTCGATCAAGGCGGGCGAAGTGGCCGAGGCCAATCGCTTCGACACCCTTTCGGGGAGCGTCTCGCCCGATGGCAGCGCCAGCCTCGCCATCGACTTGGCTTCGGTCAACACCGGGGTCGATATCCGCAACGAACGGATGCGCGAGATCTTCTTCGATGTGGCAGGCAATCCAAAGGCGAGCGTGACGGCCAAGCTCGACCCGGCCGCCTTTGCCGGTCTTGCGGTGGGCCAGTCGCTGACCCGGCCCCTGAAGGCGAACGTGACGATCAAGGGCGCATCGAGCGACATCGAAACCGAGGTGCTCGTCACCCGCGTCTCGGCCGACCGCGTGACCGTGGTGCCGACCGCGCCGGTGATTGTCTCGACCGACATGTTCGGCCTCACCGACGAACTGGGCGAATTGCGTGCGCTGGCCCAGCTGCCCTCGATCACACCTGCCGTGCCGGTGACCTTTAACCTCTCCTTTACGCGCAGCTGACGCTGAGTTTGTCCTGAATCAAGGCAGCGGGAGAGGCGCTGCGCCATTTCCGGATGTGCCGGGTGGCAAGAGCGCGCACCGATCCCAACGCATCTCTGTCGCCCGGTACGTCCTCGCTTCAGGACCGGCGCAGGCGTGCGGTCATGGTCAGCGCCGCTGAGGCCAGCAGCAGGCCGAGCGTGGCAGAGGCCAGCATCTGGCTTGGCCAGTGCCCGCCGAGCACGATACGCGCGGCAAGCCCCACGCCAAACAGCACGCCCGCGACAAGGCGGCCTTTTGCCTCTCCCCGCGCCAGCAGCACTACCCCGAAGATCGCTCCGTAGACCAGGCCGAAGGTCGAGGGCAGGCCGCTCGATGTGGCGGGATCGGCCACGTGCACCAGCGCCGGATCGGGGCGGGGCACGAAGATCGCGGCGCGCAGGGCCTTGTCGGCGGCAAAGGCCAAGGCATAAGCCAGCGGCACCGCCAGCGCGCGCACCCATCGCAGCGGGCGCGGGGCGCTCAATCCGGCCAGCAGCGTGGCAAGCGTAAGCGTGCCCCACAGCAGCGGCGCCTTGGCCGTATTGGTCAGCCACCCGGCCCAGCCCGGTTCGGCTCCCAGCATCGCCTGCATCGCCAGTGTCACCGCGACATCTCCCGGCAGCGGCCCTTGCAGGGCAAAACTCGTGCCCCCGATCATGGCGGCAACAAGGGCGAGGATGGCAGGCAGGCGCATGGCGAGGAAAAATCCGGGACTGGCTGACGTTACGGCTTGGCGCAGAGTATGCAGGCCCTCTCAAAAGCAGGCTTGAAAGCCCTGCGCAACTCGGCTTGTCTCCCGCGCAAACATGGCTTTGCACGGGAGAGACACGAGATGAAGACTGCCATCACTGAAATGTTCGGCATCCAGCACCCGATCATTCAGGGGGGGATGCACTATGTCGGCTTTGCCGAGATGGCGGCGGCGGTCTCCAATGCCGGGGGGCTGGGGATCATCACGGGCCTCACGCAGGGCACGCCTGAAAAGCTCGCCAATGAAATTGCGCGCTGCAAGGACATGACCGACAAGCCCTTCGGCGTGAACCTCACCATCCTGCCGACCCTGACGCCGCCCGATTATCCGGGCCTCGTCAAGGCAGTGATCGAAGGGGGCGTGAAGGTGGTCGAGACGGCGGGGCGCAACCCGGTCGAACTGCTGCCGCCGCTCAAGGATGCCGGGATCAAGGTGATCCACAAGTGCACCAGCGTGCGCCACTCCCTGAAAGCGCAGGAGATCGGCTGCGATGCGGTGAGCGTCGACGGGTTCGAATGCGGCGGCCACCCGGGCGAGGATGACGTGCCCAACTTCATCCTGCTGCCCCGTGCTGCGGACGAGCTGGAAATCCCCTTTGTCTCCAGCGGCGGCATGGCCGACGGGCGCAGTCTGGTCGCGTCCTTGGCGATGGGCGCGCAGGGGATGAACATGGGCACCCGCTTCATCGCGACCAAGGAAGCGCCCGTTCATGACAACGTGAAGCAGGCGATCCTTGCCGCCAGCGAACTTGACACGCGGCTGGTGATGCGCCCGCTCAGGAACACCGAACGCGTGCTCAACAATGCCGCGGTCGAGCGCCTGATCCAGAAGGAAAAGGCGCTGGGCGATGCCATCACCATTCAGGACATCCTGCCCGAGGTTGCAGGCGTTTACCCCAAGATCATGACCGAAGGTGCGATGGACGAAGGCGCGTGGAGCTGCGGCATGGTGGCAGGGCTGATCCACGATATTCCCACCTGTCAGGAGCTGATCGACCGGATCATGCTGCAAGCTGAGGAGATCATTGCCCGGATGCAGGCCATGGCCCGCGCCTGAGCATTGCCCCACCTTTCGCGCTCTAGGTAGTCACCCGCATTCTCCCCGTCTGTTTCGTGCGGCAGTTTGTAGAACTGCGACAGGCCGATTCTGGAGGGGGTCGGCTGACGCACATGATGCTGTGTGCTTCGGGGCGGGCTGCGGGACGCTTCCCCCGATGGATTGGACGGGGAGGTGGCGATGGTACTTGCAGAAGGCCCGGTGATGCTGGGCGGAATTATCATCTGGGCGGCGCTTGGCGCGTGGGCACTGGGGCGACACCGGGGTGTGCAGCTTCGGGGCGAGGCAGGAGCTGTGCGGCGTGCGCGGCTGCGCCATGCCAGCCCGCAAGGCCGGGATGGGCCGATCCTGCCAGCGACCTCTGTGCCCGCCCCCGCCCTGCCGGATGCCGCACCATCTGAGGCAGCCGCCGCGCCCTGCCAGGATGCTGCCCGCGACGAGCTGCGCGTGGCGCTGGCGGCGGCGCCGTGTCTGGGCACGGTTCATGCCGAAATCACCGCCTATCGCCGTGCCGAACAGGTTTTTGCCGGGCTGAACGAGGACATGCTCCTGCTCGATCCCATTCCCCGCAAGGATGCGCATCGCTGCCGCTTCATCGGGCTCACGGGCACGCCGACCTGCGGGGTATCAGGCGCGGCGCTCACCGCCTGCGAAAGCGGCGTGGCCTGCGCCAGCGCGGCGCTGCGGCCCGGGCCGGCTCAACCCTCGCCAGCGGTGCCTTTTGCGGCGCGGGTATAGGGGACGAAATCCTCGAACAGCACCGCTCCGGTGAAGAACCCGTTGAAGCGATCAATCGTCGTGGCGATGTCGAAGCGGCACAGCTGCGTACCGTTGGTGCGGGTCACCACCAGCGTATCATTATCGTCGATCGCTTCGGGGCTGCGGGTGCGCTGGACATAGATGGTGTTGCCCGAACCATAGACATAGGCGACCCCGTCGATGGTCTGCATCCGCTGGCTCGGCATGTTGCGGATGCAGGACAGCGGTTCACCGGCCACGCGTCCTTCAAGCATCTTCGCAAGCCGCGCCTCGCCCTTGGTGGGAGCAGCGGCACGGGTTCCGGCCTCGATATCGCCCTGATCGGGCGCCGATTGCGCTGCCACCGGCAGGCCTGCGCTCAGGGCCAGAGCACCGGCGACACAGCCGGCCCACAGTCGCGAAGGGGAGGACAGACGAATCATGCGAAGGTCTCCTTGTCGAAGATTGTCAGCAGGCCATGCCACCTTGCGCCTGAACCGCGGATGAGTAACGCCCCGGTCCAGTGCTCAGGCGTGGCCTGCATCCGCGCCCGAGGCGATGTCAGGCAAGCTGCCTTGCGCCGCGCCATCGGCCGGACCGCCCTTCAGCACGAAGCGCCGGTCGCAATAGCCGCAATCAACATAGCCATGTTCGTCAATTTCAAGAAACACGCGCGGATGGCCCAGCGCCGCCGGGCGGAAGCCCGCGCCGCCGCGGATGCCGGTTGCGCCGTCGCACGACACGCGGTGGGTTTCGACCAGCAGGGTTTCAGGAGGAGGAATGCTCATGCCCCCAGCCGATACAACCCCGCCCCGCGCCCCGCAAGCCGCCTGTTGGAGACACATGAGACACAGTCCAGAAACGAAAAAACCCCGCCCCCGCGCACAGGCCGGGCAAAGGGGACAAAAGGCGGGCGAGGATGGCTGCGATCATGCCGCCCATCCTGTCAGTCCGCCCCGCAGTAGGAAAGCCTGCTTCAGGTGAATGGCCGACGATTACGGTTGCCCCGTCCCCTGCCGAGGCATTAGGGCCATCGCCATGTCTGCTCAGCCCGCCATCCGCATCGAAAACCTCGTCAAACGCTATGCCCCGGCCAAGGGCGCCAAGGGCACCATGACCGAAGGCAAGCTGGCGCTTGGCGGGGTCAGCTTCGATGTGCCGCAAGGCTCGATCTTCGGGCTGCTGGGCCCGAATGGCGCGGGCAAATCGACGCTGATCAATATCCTTGCAGGGCTGGTCAACAAGACGTCCGGCAGCGTCGACATCTGGGGCTTCGACATCGATCAGCACCGCCGCAACGCCAGCCGTTCGATCGGGATCGTGCCGCAGGAAATCGTCTTCGATCCCTTTTT
>JAGKSX010000058.1 GCA_018993155.1 Hydrogenophaga sp. | reverse complement strand
GCGCAGCGCAGGGCCGCTCCCCAGCAAGCTCGCACCCCAGCCCGCAGGGCGAAGGTGCTCCAGTGAGCCCCCCCGTTCTCACCGTGCCCTTGTGGCGCGCCGCCCACGGCCGCACCGGCGACAAGGGCAACCGATCCAACATCAGCGTGATCGCCTGGAGCGAGGCGCTCTATCCCTTGATCGTGGCGCAGATCACCGCCGAGCGCGTCGCCGCGCACTTCCGGCACCGCCAGCCCAGCCAGGTGGTGCGCCACCTGCTGCCCAAGCTGCACGCGATGAACTTCGTGCTGGACGACGTGCTCGACGGCGGCGTCAACGACGCCCTGAACCTGGACAGCCACGGCAAGGCCCTGTCCTTCCACCTGCTGGCGCTCGACCTCGAGGTTCCCGCCCACCTGGTTTCCCAACTGCACGGCCCCTCGGGCTGAGGCGCTTCTTCCTTCACCATCCACCCCAGGAGACAGACATGAACAACAGCCCCTTCACCCGCCGCCACGCCGTGGTCGCGCTCGCCTCGGTGCTGGCCCTGCCCGCCGCCTTCGCCCAGGCTTCGCTCACCACCAAGCCCATCACCTTCATCGTGCCCTTTGCCGCCGGCAGCGCCACCGACATCCTGGCGCGCGCGCTGGGCCAATCGGTCAGCGAGCAGACCGGGCAGCCGGTGGTGGTGGACAACAAGGCGGGCGCCAGCGGCATGATCGCGGCCCAGGCCGCCGCCAACGCGCCCAAGGACGGCCACACCGTGCTCATCACCACCAACACCACGCACGCGGCCAACCAGCACCTGTACAAGAAGCTCTCCTACGACCCGGTGAAGGACTTCGCCGCCATCACCGGCATCGGCAAGGGCGGGCAGATCATGATCGTTCGCGCGGACGCGCCCTACAAGAGCGTGGCCGACGTGCTGGCCGCCGCGAAGCAGGCGCCGGGCAAGCTGTCCTTCGGCAGCGGCAGTTCGTCCAGCCGCGTGGCGGGCGAGCTGTTCCAGCAGATGGCCAACGTCAACATCCTGCACGTGCCCTACCGCAGCAACCCCATGGGCATCACCGACCTGCTTGGCGGGCAGATCACCATGATGTTCACCGACGCCTCGACCGGCATGCCGCAGATCACCACCGGCAAGGTGCGCGCGCTGGGCGTCACCTCGGCCAGGCGCATGGCATCGCTGCCTGAGGTGCCCACCATCGCCGAAGCGGGCGTGAAGGGCTACGACATGGGCTACTGGTTCGCGGCCTACGCGCCGGCCGGCACCCCCGCGCCGGTGGTGACGCGCCTCAACGAGTTGCTGCACAAGGCCATCGAAAGCCAGGCCGTGCGCCAGTTCTTCGCTGGCAGCGGCGGCGAGGTGTTCCCCACCTCACCGGCCGAGCTGGTGAAGTTCCAGGCCAGCGAGACCGACATGTGGGGCCGCGTCATCAAGGCCGCCGGCATCGAGGCGGAGTGAGCCGCACCGGGCGCGCGTCAGGCGGCCTGCCGGGCCAGCGCCACCGCGTCCGCGCCCGCCGGGTAATGCAGCCGGGGTGAGGCGTCGTTCGCGGCCAGCCACACGGCCTCGGCCACGTCCGACTCCACCGTGAAGGCCGAGGCCGAGCCCAGGGTGGCGAAGACGGCCTGCGCATAGGGTGCGTAGGCCTCGGGGATCAGCCCCTGCATGCGCTGCGCGCCGTTCTCGGTGAAGCGCGTGGTGGGCGCGTAACCCGGCTCGACCAGCTTCACGCGCACGTTGAAGGCCTGCAGCTCGTGCGCGAGCGAAGCGGTGAAGCCTTCGATGGCGGTCTTGCTCGCGGTGTAGGCCGCCACCAGCGGCATGGGCGCGAGCGTGGCGCTGGAAGTGACGTTGACCACCCGCCCGGCGCGGCGTTCGCGGAACTGCGGCAGCACCGCCTGCGTCATCGCCATGGTGCCGAAGGTGTTGGCCTCGAAGATCTCGCGCACCGTGGCCAGGGGCGTGGCCTCGAAGGCCCCGAACAGGCCCAGGCCGGCGTTGTTCACCAGCACGTCGATGGGCCCGGCGGCCTGCAGGGCGCTGGCGATGCTGGCCGGGTCGGTCACGTCCAGCGGCAGGACGGCCAGGCGCTCCGAGGCCGGCAGCAGGTCCCAGCGCGGCGTGCGCATGGTGGCCACCACGTGCCAGCCCTGGGCGAGAAAGTGGCGCGCGGTTTCGAGGCCGTAGCCAGACGAGCAGCCAGTGATCAGAACGGTTTTCATGGAGAGGTCCTTGCAAATGAAGTGAAGAAGGTCGTCACGATATCGAGACAAAACCGGACTGACTACAATCAAAAGTCCGTCAATCATTCGCCAAAGTCCATCCATGGTGGATCCCCTTGCCGACGTCATCGCCTTGCTGCGGCCCCGCGCGGTGTTCTCGAAAGTGATCAGCGGCGCCGGTACCTGGGGCGTGCGCTACTCGGCCTTCGGGCAGCCCAGCTTCTGCACCCTGCTCGAGGGCCGCTGCCTGCTCGCCGTCCAGGGCCAGGAACCCATCACCCTGGAAGCGGGCGATTTCGTGTTGATGCCGGCCACGCCGGGCTTCACGCTCTCGGGTTTCGAGCCGGTGGTGCCGGTGGCGATCGACGCCTTGCAGGCGGCCGGCATGGAAGGCGACCTGCGCCACGGCCGGCCCGACGGCCCGCCGGACGTGCGCATGCTCGGCGGCTACTTCGCCTTCGGCTCGCCCGACGCGGCCCTGCTGGTCTCGCTGCTGCCCGCCCTGTTGCACGTGCGAGGCATCGATCGGCTCTCGGTGCTGGTGCGGCTGGTGCGCGAGGAATCGACCGAGCAGCGCGCCGGCCGCGAGCTGGTGCTGGGCCGGCTGGTGGAGGTGCTGCTCATCGAAGCGCTGCGCTCCACCACCGGCGAAGGCGCCCCTCCCGGCTTGCTGCGCGGCCTGGCCGACGCGCGGCTGGCGGCGGCGATGCGCCTCATGCACGGCGAGCCCGCGCGCACCTGGACCGTGGAGGAACTCGCCCGACAGGCGGCGCTGTCGCGCTCGGCCTTCTTCGACCGCTTCTCACGCGCCGTCGGTCTGCGCCCCATGGAATACCTGTTGGCCTGGCGCATGGCGCTGGCCAAGGACCTGCTGCGCCGCGAGGGCATGGCGTTGGTCGAGGTGGCCGAGCGCGTGGGCTACAGCTCGGCCAGCAGCTTCAGCACCGCCTTCAGCCGCCACGTGGGCCAGGCGCCGGGCCAGTATCAGAACAGCACGCGGCAACGCAGCGTGCCCGGCACATCGAGCAGGCGGGCCAGCGCGATGTCCGAATAGGCAGCATCGACATCGATCACGACATAGCCCACCTCGCCCCGGGTCTGCAGAAACTGCCCGGCAATGTTGATGTGGTTGTCGGAGAACACCTGGTTGATGCGGGACAGGACGCCCGGCACGTTCTGGTGCACATGCAGCAGTCGGTGATGCCCGGGGTGGGCCGGCAGCGCCACCTCGGGAAAGTTGACCGAGGAGGTCGTGGTGCCGTTGTCGCTGTACTTCACCAGCTTGGCCGCCACCTCCACGCCGATGCTTTCCTGCGCTTCCTTCGTCGAGCCGCCGATGTGCGGCGTCAGAATCACGTTGTCCAGACCCCGCAACGGCGACTCGAAGAGGTCGTCGTTGCTGCGGGGCTCCTGGGGAAACACATCGATCGCCGCACCCAGCAGGCGCTTCTGCCGGATGGCTTCGGCCAGGGCCTCGATCACCACCACCTGGCCGCGCGCCGCATTGATCAGCACCGCCTCGGCTTTCATCAAGGCCAGCTCGGCCGCACCGATCATCCATTGTGTCGCGGCGGTTTCCGGCACGTGCAGGCTCACCACGTCGGCCTGCCTCAACACATCGGCCAGGCTCGACACCTGGCGCGCGTTGCCCATCGGCAGCTTGGTGACCACATCGAAAAACACCACCTGCATGCCCAGCGCTTCCGCCAGCACCGACAACTGCGCGCCAATGGAGCCATACCCCACGATGCCCAGCGTCTTGCCCCGGATCTCGTAGGAATGGCTGGCCGATTTGAGCCAGCCACCCCGGTGCGACACCGCGTTTTTCTCGGGGATGCCGCGCATCAGCAGAATCGCCTCGGCCAGCACCAGCTCGGCCACCGACCGGGTGTTGGAAAACGGCGCATTGAACACCGCCACGCCCCGCGCACTGGCCGCGCTCAGGTCGACCTGGTTGGTGCCAATGCAGAAGCACCCCACCGCCGCCAACCGCTGCGCATGGGCCAGCACCTCGGCGGTCAGCTGGGTGCGGGAACGGATGCCCAGGAAATGCACGTCGGCGATCCGGAGCTTGAGCTCGTCCTCGGGCAGCGCGCCGGGCAGGCTCTCGATCTGGCTGTAGCCGGCGGCGCGCAGCACCTCCACCGCAGAGGGGTGCACGCCCTCCAGCAGCAGGAATTTGATCTTTTTCTTGTCGATCGAGGTCGGGCTGACGACCCCGGCAATGGGCGATGCGGGCAGGTTCATGGGTAAAAAATATAGGCGGATTTGATCGGCACAGTGGGCGTAGGCTCAATCCGTCGAGCCTGGGCCGGGTCTTCCCGGTGAGCACAGCAGCGCCGCTCAGCACCGCAGCGGCGGCTTCAGGCGCTCAGACCACGCGCTCGACCTCGGCCCGGACATGCCGCACGAACGCCGCCACGCCCTCCGCGTCTTCGGCCAGATCGTCTCGCGCGTGGCCCAGGTAGGCCAAGCGCGCCTTGGCCAGGACCGGCCGATGCCTTTCGGGCAGGCGCTCGAGCGCCCAAGTGGCGGCGGCGTCCTTGGAGGCAATCCCGCCAGTGACCGCGCTGAACCAGATGCGCGCCAGGGCGAGCACCACGTTGCGTTCGTCGCCCACCCAGTCGGTCGCCTCGTTCCACTGCGCCACGGTGTCGAGCAGCGCCTGCGCGAAATCGGCCGCAGGCACGGGCTCGAACAGCTCGGCCGCGGGCGGTCCCATCAGCGCGGCGCTGTGTTGCCGCAGCTTGCTCAGCAGGATCGCCAGGTCGTGGTCCTCCATGGCGGGCTCGATGGTGCCGGCCAACAGGTCCTCGCGCAGCCATTCGCCGAACTGCAGTTCGCGCCGCGCGGGATGGCGCCAGGGCACCACGTCGCCGCGCACAACCACCGTCACTTCGAGCGCGCGCAGCGGGCCCTCGGTGCCGGGTGGCGCGGAGACGGCCAGCAGGTCCCCCATCAGCGCGCGGCGCACCGGCTCGGCCAGGGGCGCGCTCACGGTGACCATCAGGTCCAGGTCGCTCAAGGTTTGCAGGCCGCCGTCCAGGGCCGAGCCGAACAGGTGGATGGCCTGCAGCGTGTCGCCCAGGTGGCGCTCCAGCACGGCGCGGGTGGCCGCGAGTTGTCCGGCGATCTCGATGGGCACGGGGTGGGTCATGGCGTTCATTTCTTCTGCCGCGCCGCCTTGGGCTTGCCGGCCGGCTGCTTGAGCTGGGCGCTTGACTGCTCCAGCCACAGCAGGGTGTCGGCGTGCGCCATGAAACGGCGCAGGTAGTCCGGCGAGAGTTCGCGCAGCAGGCCCAGGGTGCGCAGCACCAGCATGTGCGAGTTGAGCGGGCCGGCGTTTTCAGGGCCGCGCTGCACGGCCTGCACCACCTCGTCCTCGGCGCACAGGCGAGACCAGGTTTCGCGAAACGCCTGCGCGCTGCGCAGTTCGGGACGGCCGGCGGCGGTGCCCGGCGCCTGGGTGGCGGAGGCGATGTGCTGGTTGAGCCGGCCCAGCGGCGTCAGCGGCTTGGGCGGTGGCGCGCGCGGGCGCCGGGGCGGTGTGGCGGGCGCCGCCGTGTGCTGGGCAGGGCCTTCGGCGGGCACCGCCACCGGCAGCTTCGCGCGCAGCACGCGTTGCACGGCCTCGGGCGCGGCCTCCAGGCGGCGCGTGAGGGCGGCCAGGTAATGGGCGTGCACGGCGTCGGCGTCGTGGCTCATCTCAGGGCTTCGGGGTGGGCGCCGGGGCCGTCTTGGGCACGGGCGCCATTTCCACGCGGCGGTTGAGCGCGCGGCCCTTCTCGCTGCCGTTGGAGGCCACGGGCTGCTCGGCGCCGAAGGCCGCGCTGAACACGCGCTGCGGCGGCATGCCTTCCTGGATCAGCGCCCGCGTGACCGTGAGCGCGCGCTGGGCCGAGAGTTCGAGGTTGTCGGCGAAGCGCTGGTTGGTGGCCTGCACCGGGCGGTCGTCGGTGAAGCCGCTGACCATCAGCATCTCGTCGCGCTCGCCCAGGTAGACCTGCAGCGGCGGCACCAGGCTCTGCAGAATCTGCCGGCCTTCGGGGCGCAGCTCGTCGGAGTTGAGCGCGAACAGCACGCTGCCGCTGATGCCGATGCGGCCGTTGTCCAGTGTCACGCGGCCGTTCTGCAGCGGAATGGCCAGGGCCTTTTCCAGCGCCATGCGGCGCTGCTCTTCCTGCTGGCGCTTCTGCACTTCGGCCTGCAGGCTGGCCACCAGGTCCATCTGCACCACGAGCACGCCGACCAGGATGAGCACGAAGGCGCCCACCAGGCCGGACATGAGATCGCCGAACACGGCCCACACCGGCGCGGTGTGGTCGGTGCCGTCCTCGTCCTCGATGTGGCGGTCGTCCAGGCCGATCATCACGCGGCCTTCTTCTCGGCGGGCTGCGGGCCGCGCAGGCGGCGCAGGTCTTCGATGATGCCCTGCTGCGAGCTGATGCTGAGGTCGATCACCTCGCGCGCCTGCGCCACGTAGTAAGCGAGCTGCTCGTCGCTGCGCGCGATGGACTGCGTGACCGCGCTTTCGATGCGCTGCAGGTTCTCGATGAGTTTTTCGTTGGTGGTGCTGAAGAGCTGCACGCCGTGGCCGAAGGCCTCGCCGAGGGCGGCGAGCTCGATGGCGCTGCCGTTGACCTGCGCGGCCACCTCTTCGGCGCGCACGGCCTGCACGCCCACGGTGTCGGCGAACTGGCGCCCCACCTGGTCGAGCACCGCACCGGCGGAAGCAACGAGCGATTCGACGGCAGCGCGCTGCTCGCCCGTGGCCTGCTGCACGGACTGCAGCAGGCCGTCGATGTTCTGCATGAGCGCGGCGCGTTCCTGCAGCGCGGTGTTGTCGCGCTCGGTGAGCTGGCTCATCTCCTGGCGCAGCTGGGCGATCACTTCGGCCGCGGCCTTGGGCGCCTCGGCCGCGGTGTCCAGCAGGCGCGACATGGGCGCTTCGAGCGCGGTGCCCAGCGTGGCGAGGTGGGTGGCCACCTGGTCGTTCAACGAGGACTGCAACTCACCCAGGCGCTGAGCGCCGGCCTGGTCGCGCGCGGCTTCTTCGCTGCGCAGGCTGGCGAGTTCGTCGCGCCAGAGGGTCGCGGTCTGCTCCAGCGTCTGCGCCACGGCCTGCTGCTGCGCCAGGGTCTGTGCGCCGAGCTGCCGCCATTCGCCCTGCAGCGTGGCCGCCATGCTCTGCAAGGCCTGCGCCCAGGCCGCCTGCTGCTGCTGGTCGGCCGTGGTCTGCTCGGCGTGCGAGCGGTTCACAGTCTCCTGCACGCCGGTGATCAGGGCGGCGCAGCGTTCCTCGAAGGTGGTGGTGAAGGCGGCGAGCGCGCGGTCCAGGCCCTGCACCTGCTGTTCGCTGGTGTGGGCGTGCTGCTGCAGGGCTGCCGTCCAGCCCTCGCTCACGGTGCCGGCGGTGGCACCGAAACGCTCGGACAGCTGGTGCATCTGCGCCTGCACCGCCGCGCTCACGCGCTCGTGCAGTTGTGTCGATTCCCGTGCGAGCGCGCTCATGGCGTTTTCCACCACCGGCTGCAGGCTTTCGCCGGCCGCGCGGGCGCTGGCGCTCAGGCTGTCCTTGAGCGTCTGCTCGACCGCGTTCGCCAGGCCCTGGTAGGCCTCGCCGGCCTCCCGGTGGAACTGCGTCTGCCGCGCCAGCAGCTGTTCGTCCAGCTGCTGGCCGCGCTGTTCGATCTGCGCCATGAGCGCGATGGTGCCTTTGGCACTCTCCACCACGGGCCGCAGGCTTTCGCTCGCGGCGTGGGCGCTGGCGCTCACGCTCTCCTTGAGCGACCGCTCCACGGAATTCGCCAGGCCCTGGTAGGCCTCGCTGGCCGCCTGGTGGAACTGGGTCTGCCGGGTCAGCAACTGCTCGTCGAGTTGCTCGCTGCGGCGTTCGATCTGCGCCATGAGCGCCTGCAGCTGGTTCACCACCACGGGCAGCGCACCGGCCTGCTGCTGCAGGGCGTCGAAGGTGGCCTGGCGCTGCTGCGCCAGCGAGAACGGGCGGAACACGGTGGCGGTGTGGGCCTCGAGCTGGCGCGCCACGTCGGCGCGCTCGCGCCGGGCGATGGCGGACATGAGGCCCAGCATGGCCGAGGTGGCCACGCCGACCACCGAGGTGCCGAAAGCCAGGCCCAGGCCCTTGATGGGCGCGGCCAGCGCCGAGCGGATGGCCTGCAGGTCGGCCGAGCCTTCGAGCGTGAACACCACGCCCTTGAAGGTGACCACCATGCCGAGGAAGGTGCCGAGCATGCCCAACATCACGAGCAGGCCGATCAGGTAGGGCGTGAGCGCCAGGCCGGGCAGCGCGCCGCGCTCGCCCTCGATGCGCTGGCGCACGGCGTTCTGCAGGCGGGGCGGCACGCGCGCGAGCCAGTCGCCCAGGGTGGCGAGCGGCTGCGGCACGTTGGCCAGCGCCTCGGCGAGCGAGGCGGTGGTCTGGCGGTAGCGCCGGATCTCCTGCGCACCCAGCAGGTAGACCGCGCCGATGACCGCGGTCATGGCCAGGGCGAAGAGGCTGGTGCCGACAAAACCGGCACCCACCCAGGCGATGGCCAGCAGGCCCAGGACGAAGGCGGCGGTGAAAAACAAACGGTTCAGAGAAGGGCTGTTCATGGATTCAATTCAATGCGGCTTCGCGGGCGCCTGGGCCAGCGCTTCGATCAGGCCCAGCACCGGCTGCAGCCGCAGGTCGAGCTCGGCCAGCAAGGCCTGCTGAAGGTCCTGCTCGAACAGGGGGGGCCAGGTGTCGGGGTGGGTCTGGCGCTGGTGTTCGAACCGCGCCTTGAGGAAAGCCGGCAGGCCGGCGAGCAGTCGCTGCTCGCGCCCGCCCAGCATCTGGTCCAGCGTGGCGTCCAGCGCGGCGAGCTGCGCCAGGCGGGGCGAGGTGGCGGCCAGGGTCTGGCGCAGGTGGCCGCGCAGCGCGTCGATGCCCATCTCCATGCGGCGCTGCTGGTCGAGGCAGCGCTGGTGATGGGGGGCGAATTCGGCATCGCTGGCATCCACCGGCGGTTGGGGTGGCGTGGTGATGGACTGGCTGAGCGTGGCGCGCAGGCGCTGCAGCTCGGCCTGCGCATCGGTGGCGTTGTTTTTGACGGCGGCGCGCCGGGCCGTGACCGAGGGCAAGGTCTGGTGGATCGAATGCAGGGCGATGGCGTCGGCCACGTTCAACCACTCGCCCAGGCGCTCGGCCATGTCCTGGCGGGGCACATCCGCCGACACGGGCAACCACCCGGCGAGCTGACGCACCAGGGCGGAACGGTTGAAATGGCTGCGCAAAAGACTTTCCTAGGGCGCCCTCGCGGGCACGATCGACATCAAGCGGGTTGTGAGGGCTCCGCTGGCGGTGGTTCACCGCCGGGCGGAACGCGCCGGTGTCACACCACCAGCACGGCCCGGAAGTCGTTCACGTTGGTGTGCGTGGGCCCAGTGATCACCAGGTCGCCAATCGGCTCGAAGAAGCCGTAGGCATCGTTGCGGGCCAGGTGGTCGGTGAGCTTGAGGCCCTTTTCGCTGGCCCGGGCCAGGGTGTCGGGCGTCACCAGCGCACCCGCATTGTCCTCTACCCCGTCGATGCCGTCGGTATCGGCCGCCAGGGCCCACACGCCGGCCTGTCCACCCAGGGCCTGCGCCAGGCCCAGGCAGAACTCGCCGGCCCGCCCGCCCCGGCCCTTGGCCTGGCCGGGCGCCCGCGGGCGCACCGTGACGGTGGTTTCGCCGCCGCTGAGGATCACGCAGGGCGTCTGGAAGCTGCTGCGGCCCAGCGCGGTGGAGCGCGCCATCGCCCCGTGCACCTTGCCCACCTCGCGCGACTCGCCTTCGATCTCGTCGCTGAGGATCACCACGTTCAGGCCCAGGGCCCGCGCCGCCTCGGCGGCGGCCTCCAGGCTCTGCTGCGGGGTGGCGATGAGTTCCACTGCGTGGCCCTGCAGGCGGGCGTCGCCGGGTTTGGGGGTTTCGAGCGCACCGCCCTCCAGTTGCGCGCGCACGGCCGGCGGCACGTCGATGCCGTAGCGGCGCAGGATGTCCAGCGCCTCGGCGCAGGTGGAGGCGTCGGCCACGGTGGGGCCGCTGGCGATCACGCTGACGTCGTCGCCGGGCACGTCGCTGATGGTGAGCGTGACCACGCGCGCGGGCGCGCAGGCCGCCGCCAGGCGCCCGCCCTTGATGGCCGAGAGGTGCTTGCGCACGGTGTTCATTTCGCCGATGTGCGCGCCGCTCTCCAGCAGCTGGCGGTTGATGCGCTGCTTGTCTTCCAGCGTGAGGCCTTCGCAGGGCAGCGTGAGCAGGGCCGAGCCGCCGCCGGAGATCAGGCACAGCACCAGGTCGTCGGCCGTGAGGCCCTCGGCGAGTTTCAGGATGCGCTGGGCGGCGTCGAGCCCGGCCGCGTCGGGCACGGGATGGGAAGCCTCCACCACCTCGATGCGCTGCGGCAGACCTTCAGGCCGGGGCGGCGTGTGGTGGTAGCGCGTGACGACCAGGCCCGAGAGCGGCGCATCGGCCGGCCACAGGGCCTCCACCGCCTGCGCCATCGCCCCCCCGGCCTTGCCCGCGCCCAGCACCAGGGTGCGGCCTTTGGGCGGTTTCGGCAGGCTCGCGGCGGTGTTGTGCAAAGGCAGCGCGCGCTGCACCGCCACGTCGTACAGGTGGCGCAGCAGGGCGCGGGGGTCGTTCAGACTGGGTGGAGTGGTCGGCTGAGGCATGGGGCAGAAGTCTAGCGAGTCCGGTGCCCCCCGGGGTTACAGAGTGGGAACAGCGCGCCGGACGGCGCCGGCCCGCCTCACTCGCGCATGTTCGCGAATTTCACCAGGCCCGCGTACTTCTGGAGGTCGGCGCGCATGATCTGCGCCAGGTCTTCGTTGCCGGCGGGCGGAATGGCGCCGCCCGCCTCCAGACGCTGGCGGTAGGCCGGCTCGGCCAGGCCGGTCTTGAGCGCGGCCGAGAGGCGCTGCGCGATCTCCGGCGGCAGTCCGCGCGGCGCGGCGAGCGCGAACCAGCCGACCAGGTCGTAGCCCTTGAGCTGCGGGTGCTCACCCAGCGCGGGCACCTGCGGCAAGGTGGGAAAGCGCTGCGCCGAGGTGATGCCCAGCGCGGTGATGCGCCCACCCTGAAGGAAAGGGGCCGCCGCGGTGGGCGAGACGATGGCGAAGTCCAGCGTGCCGCCGGCCAGATCGCTGGTGAGCGCGCTGGTGCCGCGGTAGGGAATGTGTGTGATGAACAGGCCGGCGCGCTGCTTCACGAGTTCGCCCGCGAAGTGCAGCGTCGAGCCCACGCCCGAGCTGCCGTAGCTGTACTTGCCGGGGTTGCGCTTGACCAGCGCGATGAACTCATCGAGGTTCTTCACCGGCAGCCCGGATCCGGCCACCAGCAGCACCGGCGCGGTGGCGATGAGGCCGATGGGCGTGAGGTCCTTGATCGGGTCGTACTTCTGCGCCGGGTTCACCAGGCCGGTGGCGGCCATCTCGTTGCTCGAACCGGCCAGCAGGGTGTAGCCGTCGGCCGCGCTGTTGACCACCCGCTGCGCCGCGACGATGCCGGCCGCGCCCGAGACGTTCTCCACCACCACCGTGGTGCCGAGCTTGGCGGTGAGGACGTCGGCGACCACGCGCGCGGCCATGTCCACCGAGCCACCCGGCGCGTAACCCACGACGATGCGGATCGGCTTGGTGGGGTAAGCGCCCT
The DNA here is from genome assembly GCA_018993155.1 of Hydrogenophaga sp. GTDB lineage: Bacteria > Pseudomonadota > Gammaproteobacteria > Burkholderiales > Burkholderiaceae_C > Hydrogenophaga. The sequence goes on along the minus strand of JAGKSX010000058.1, from coordinate 23,360 downwards.
GGGCCAGGGCCGGGGAAACCACGCCGGCAAGGGCGGTGGCACCGAGGGCGGCGATGGCGGCGCGCCGGGAGAGCGAGAGGATCGGATGGGACATGGTGGCGGTGCCTTCGTGGGTTGCGGGACAGGAGATGCGGCGCCGCTCAGCTCGCGGGCGCCAGGAAACGGCGCGCCAGTTGCACCCAGTAGCTTGCGGCGATGGGCAGCATGGCGTCGTTGAAGTCGTAACCGGGGTTGTGCACCATGCAGCCGCCGCTGCCGTGCTGCTCGCCCACCCCGTTGCCGACGATGAGGTAGCTGCCCGGGCAGTGCTCCAGCATGAACGAGAAGTCTTCGCTGCCGGTGAGCGGCTGCAGCTCGGGCAGCAGGCCCTCGTCGCCCAGCCAGTCGCGCGCGACCTCGCGCGCGAAGCGCGTGCTCTCCACGTGGTTGACCAGCGCGGGGTAGCGCCAGTGGTAGTCCACCTCGGCCCGCACGCCCAGCGTGGCGGCCTGCGCCTGCACGAGTTCGGTAATGCGCTCGCGCAGCATGGCGCGGATCTCGGGGCGGTAGGCGCGCACCGTCAGGCGCATCTGCACGCTGCCGGGGATCACGTTGGGCGCGTCGCCGCCGTGGATGGCCCCCACGGAGATCACCGCCATCTCGCGCGGGTCCACGTTGCGCGAGACGATGGTCTGCAGCGCCACGATGATGTGGGCGGCGGCCACCACCGGGTCGGCCGCGAGGTGCGGGGAGGAACCGTGCCCGCCCCGGCCCTGCACCGTCACCATGACCGAATCGGACGAGGCCATGAACGGCCCTTCCTTGAAACCGAACTGGCCGACGGGAAAGCCCGGCATGTTGTGCAGCGCGTACACCGCGTCGCAGGGGAAACGCTCGAACAGGCCTTCTTCGACCATGCGGCGGGCGCCGCCCAGGCCTTCTTCGGCCGGCTGGAAGATCAGGTGCAGCGTGCCGTCGAGGCCTTCTTCCTGCGCCAGGCAGCGCGCGGCGGCGAGCAGGATGGCGGTGTGGCCGTCGTGGCCGCAGGCGTGCATCTTGCCGGCCACCGTGCTGGCGTAGGGCAGGCCCGTGGTCTCCTGGATGGGCAGTGCGTCCATGTCGGCGCGGATGCCCAGGCGGCGCGCGCCCTGCCCCCGGCGCAGCGTGCCCACCACGCCGGTGCCGGCCAGGCCCCGGTGCACCTCGTAGCCCCACTCGGCCAGGCGGGCGGCCACCAGGTCGCTGGTGGCGAACTCTTCGTAGGCCAGTTCGGGGTGGGCGTGGATCTGGTGCCGCAAGGCCACCATCTCGGCGGCGGTCTCGCGCACGGCGGGCAGCACTTGGTGAATGGCGGCGGCGTTGTCGATGCAGAAGCTCATGGCGGCGAGTCTATGAACCGGCCCCTGCGAGGGGTAGACAGGTCAAACTGCTCGACGCTCGCCGCTGCCTGTCGTGCCCATAATGCCGTCCTATGAAAGTGCACCAGCTCCGCTACCTCGCGACCGTGGCCGCCGAAGGCAGCATCCGCGCGGCGGCGCGCTCGCTCGGCCTGAGCCAGGCCACGGTGACGCAGGGGCTGCGCGAGCTGGAGACGCACGCCGAGATCGCACTGCTCACACGGCACGGCCACGGCATCGCGCTCACGCCGGCGGGCCAGGAGCTGCTGGTCCACGCCCAGCGCGTGACGGCCCAGCTGCGCGAGGCCGAGGAGGCGCTGGCGCGCCACCGCGACTCGGGCGCCACGCAGCGGCTGTCGGTGGGCGTGACGCCCTGGGTCGCGCAGACGCTGCTCTCGCGCGTGGTGCCGGCCTTCCGGGCCGCCCTGCCGCACGTGCAGCTCGAATTCTTCGACGGCCTGTCCGCCCTGGCCTACCCCAAGCTGCGCGAAGGCAGCCTGGACCTCATGATCGGGCGCATCGCTCCCGACGACGCGATGCAGGGCTTTCAGGCCACGCCCCTGTTCAGCTACGACATGACGGTGGTGGCGCGCCTGGGCCACCCGCGCTGCGCGGCGCGCTCGCTGGCCGAGCTGTGCGACGACGACTGGATCCTCAACTTCGCGCCGATCGAGCGCGCCATGATCCTGGACAACCTGTTCGGGCAGCACGGCATCGAGCCGCCGCGCCAGCGCATCCACCTGGCGCATTCGGCCTCGCTCATGCTCACCCTGGTGCAGCAGACCGACATGCTCAGCTTCTGCCCCTGGCCGCTGGTGGAAACCGCCAGCCTGCGCGACCGCCTGGTGGCCCTGCCCCTGCGCGAGCGCTTCCGCTCCCACCTGGTGGGCGTGGTGCGCCGCGCGCAGGAAACGCCCTCGCCCGCGGCGCGCAGTTTCATCGCCCTCTTCCTGGAGGCGATGCGCCACTGGGCGGCGGCCCCCGAGCACCCCGAGTGGCGCCACGTGCTGCGCTCGGTCGAGTTGATCGACCCCGGGGCCGCCTCGGACGCCTGACCTCAGGCCGCCGGTTCGGGGGCGATCTCGTGTTTCGCCATCAGCTCCAGGCTGCGGCACAGGGCCGAGTGGTCCAGCCCGGCCATGCCGTGGGCGGCGCAGCTCTGCATGAGCTGGGCCGCGCTCGCGGTGTTCGGCAGGCTCACGCCCAGCTCCTTAGCGCCTTGCAGCGCGAGGTTCAGGTCCTTCTGGTGCAGCTCGATGCGGAAACCCGGGTTGAAGGTGCGCTTGACCATGCGCTCGCCGTGCACCTCCAGGATGCGGCTGGCCGCGAAGCCGCCCATCAGGGCCTGGCGCACCTTGGCCGGGTCGGCGCCGGCCTTGCTGGCGAACAGCAGGGCCTCGGCCACGGCCTCGATGTTGAGCGCCACGATGATCTGGTTGGCCACCTTGGTGGTCTGGCCGTCGCCGTTGCCCCCCACGAGGGTGATGTTCTTGCCCATGGCGGCGAACAGCGGCTGGGCGCGGTCGAACGCGGCCTGCGGGCCGCCGACCATGATGGTCAGGCTCGCGGCCTTGGCACCCACTTCGCCCCCGCTGACCGGGGCGTCCAGATAGTCACAGCCGAGCTCGTTGATCTTCTTCGCGAACGCTTTGGTGGCCATCGGGCTGATGGAGCTCATGTCGATCACCAGCTTGCCCGGGCTCAGGCCCTTGGCGACACCCGTCTCACCGAACAGCACGTCGTCGACGTGCGGCGTGTCGGGCACCATGGTGATCACAATGTCGGCACGCCGCGCCACCTCGGTGGCGTTGGTGCAGACGGTGGCGCCTTCTTCGGCGAAGGCCGCCGGGATCTTGCCCCGGCTCGCCACGAAGAGCGCATGCCCGGCCTTGCGCAGGTTGAGCGCCATGGGCGCGCCCATGATGCCCAGGCCGATGAAGCCGACCTTGAGTCCGTCCTGGGTCATGCCGGCTCTCCTTGCAGTTCGAGCGTCTGGCCGTGCGCGGCCACCCAGGCCAGGCCTCTGTCCGTGCCGCCGGGGCCGGGGTCGAGCGGCTTGTATTCGCAGCCGATCTGGCCGGTGTAGCCCAGGTCGTCGATGGCGTCGAACAGGTGGCGGTAGTTGATTTCACCGGTGCCCGGTTCGTGGCGGCCGGGCGTATCGGCCAGCTGCATGTGGGCGATGCGCGGCAGCAGCTCCTTGATGGTGTTGGTGAGCTCGCCTTCCATGCGCTGCGCGTGGTAGATGTCGTACTGCAGGAAGAGGTTGTCCGAACCGACCTCGTCCATGATGGCGATGGCCTGGCGCGGGCGGTTCACGATGAACCCGGGCATGTCGAAGTGGTTGATCGGTTCGAGCAGCAGGCGCACGCCCTGCTGCTTCGCGGCCTCGGCGGCGTACCGCAGGTTGCTCACCAGCGTGGCCTGCGCCTGCGCGGCGCTCGTGCCCTTCGGCGGGATGCCGGCCATGCAGTGCAGGTTCGGCGTGCCCAGCGCGGTGGCGTACTGCAGGGCGCGCGCCACGTTGGCACGGAACTCGTCCTCGCGGCCCGGCCAGCAGGCCTTGCCGCGTTCGCCGGCGGCCCAGTCGCCGGGCGGCATGTTGTGCAACACCAGCTGCAGCTGGTGCTCGTTCAGGCGTTGCCGGATCTCGTCGGCCTGGAAATCGTAGGGAAACAGGAACTCCACCGACTTGAAGCCCGCGCGCGCGGCGGCGGCGAAGCGGTCGAGAAACGGCAGCTCGTTCCAGAGCATCGAGAGGTTGGCGGCAAAGGTCGGCATGTGATCGTGTCCTTGTCTTGCTTCAGCGGGTTCAGTCGAGAAGGCCCACCGTCTCCAGGCCCTGAGGGGCACGGCAGTCGATGGCCTCGAATTCGTTGATCTTGTCGATCTCGGTGCCCATGGCGATGTTGGTGACGCGTTCCAGTATGCATTCCACCACCACCGGCACGCGGTGCTCGGCGGCGAGCCGCTGCGCTTCGCGCAAGGCACCCTGCAGTTTCTCGGGGTCGGTCACGCGCAGGGCCTTGCAGCCCAGGCCCTCGACCACGGCGACGTGGTCCACGCCGTAGCCGCGCAGCTCGCCCGCGCTTTCGTCCATGTTCTGGTTCTCGAAGGCCAGTTGCACGCAGTAGTCCATGTCGAAACCGCGCTGGCTCTGGCGGATCAGGCCGAGGTACGAGTTGTTCACCAGCACGTGCACGTACGGCAGGCGGAACTGCGCGCCCACCGCGAGTTCCTCGATCAGGAACTGGAAGTCGTAATCGCCCGAGAGCGCGACCACATTCTTCGTCGGGTCGGAGGCCACGACGCCCAGCGCGGCCGGCAACGTCCAGCCCAGCGGGCCAGCCTGGCCGCAGTTGATCCACTGGCGCGGGCCGTAGACGTGCAGGAACTGCGCACCCGCGATCTGCGACAGGCCGATGGTGCTCACGTAGACCGTGTCGCGTCCGAACACCTGGTTCATCTCTTCGTAGACGCGGTGCGGTTTCATCGGGATCTGCTCGAAGTGCGTCTGGCGCAGCATGAGGCGCTTGCGCTCGGCGCAGCGGCCGGCCCAGTTGGCGTAGCTCGGCCAGTGCCCGGCGGCCTTGCGCTCGCGCGCCACGTCCACGAACAGCTGCAGCGCGGCCCTGGCGTCGGAGACGATGCCGAAGTCGGGGTCGAACACGCGGCCGATCTGCGTGGGCTCGATGTCCACGTGCACGAACTGGCGGCCCTGGGTGTAGGTGTCGATCGAACCGGTGTGGCGGTTGGCCCAGCGGTTGCCGATGCCGAGCACGAAGTCGCTCGCGAGCATCGTGGCGTTGCCGTAGCGGTGGCTGGTCTGCAGGCCCACCATGCCGGCCATGAGCGGGTGGTCGTCGGGGATCGTGCCCCAGCCCATCAGGGTGGGGATCACCGGCACACCGGTGAGTTCGGCGAACTCCACCAGCAGGTCGGCCGCGTCGGCGTTGATGATCCCGCCGCCGGCCACGATCAGCGGCTTGGTGGCCGCGGCCAGCATGTCCAGCGCCTTCTCGATCTGCTTGCGGTTCGCGGCGGGCTTGTAGACCGGCAGGGGTTCGTAGGTGTCGGGGTCGAACTCGATCTCGGCCATCTGCACGTCGAACGGCAGATCGATCAGCACCGGCCCCGGGCGGCCCGAGCGCATGAGGTGGAAGGCCTGCTGGAACACGCGCGGCACCAGCGCGGGTTCGCGCACCGTCACGGCCCACTTGGTGACCGGCTTGGCGATGCTCTCGATGTCCACCGCCTGGAAGTCTTCCTTGTACAGCCGCGCGCGCGGCGCCTGGCCGGTGACGCAGAGGATGGGGATGCTGTCGGCCTGCGCCGAGTACAGGCCGGTGATCATGTCGGTGCCGGCCGGGCCGCTGGTGCCGATGCACAGGCCGATGTTGCCGGCGCGCGCCCGGGTGTAGCCCTCGGCCATGTGCGAGGCGGCTTCCACATGCCGCGCCAGGATATGGCTGATGCTGCCGCGCTGGCGCATGGCGGCGTAGAACGGGTTGATGGCGGCGCCGGGCACACCGAAGGCCTGCGAGATGCCTTCCTTCTCCAGCACACAGATGGCGGCTTGCGCCGCGGTCATACGGGCCATGATGCGATTCCTTACCAAGGTTGAGGGACTGGGTTCGATGCTAGGGAGAACCCTTCCTCTTGGGAATGGCAGTGGCGGTACGCCGATTCGATACTCCAGGTATGCAATGCGGGGGCGGCGGGGTTAACATGCCGCCATGGACCGCTTCAAGGAAATCGAGGCTTTCGTGCTGGCGATGGAGCACGGCAGCCTGGCCGCCGCCGCGCTGCACGCGGGCATCACGCCGGTGATGATGGGCCGGCGCATCGACGCGCTGGAGCGCCGCCTGGGCACGCAGCTGATCCACCGCTCCACCCGCCGCCTGGCGCTCACCGAGCAGGGTGCGGGCTTCCTCGACGAGTGCCGCGTGCTGCTGGCGCAGTGGTCGGCCGCCGAGGCCACGGTGTCGGCGCAGAAGCACCGCGCCAGCGGCCACCTGGTGGTGTCGGCCCCGGCGGCCTTCGGGCGCCTGCACGTGGCGCCGCACGCCAGCGCCTTCCTCAAGGCCAACCCCGAGGTCAAGCTCTCGTTCAACCTCACCGACCGCGTGGTGGACCTGGTGCGCGAGGGCTACGACCTGGGCCTGCGCATCGGCGGCGCGATCGACCCCAACTTCGTCGCCGTGCACCTGGCCACCAACCAGCGCGTGGTCTGCGGCACGCCGGCCTACTTCCGCAAGCACGGCAAGCCGCGCACGCTGGAGGACCTGAAGGCGCACAACTGCCTGGCCTTCAACCTGCAGGGCGGCCAGCAGCGCGGCTGGTACTTCCAGCAGGGCGACCGCACGGTGACGGTGCGCGTGGAAGGCAACCTGGACTGCAACGACGGCGAGCTGCTGCACCGCTGGGTGAGCGAGGGCATGGGCCTGGGCTGGCGCTCCACCTGGGAGATCCAGGCCCAGCTGCAGCGCGGCGAGCTGGTGACCGTGCTCGACGAATTCGCCCTGCCCGCCTACGACATCCTGGCCGTTTACCCGCAGCAGCGGCACCTGCCGGCCAAGGTGCGCTTCTTCATCGACCACCTCAAGAAGGTCTATGCGCGGCCCGGCTACTGGCTGCGCGAGGCACCCTGAGTCTCAGTGCTCCCGGTCGTCAGGCAGCTGCAGCGGGCGGTCTTCGAACTCGGTGTTGAGCACCACGGTGCTGGTGGTGCGCGCCACGCCGGGGATGGACTTGATCTTGTAGAGCACCTCTTCCAGCGCGCGCGCGTGGGTGGTGCGGATCTTGGCCAGGAAGTCGTATTCGCCGGCGACGCTGTGCAGCTCCAGCATCTCCGGCAATTCGCGCAGGCGCGGCGCCACGTCGCGGCAGTGCGCGCTGGCATCGTGGCGAATGGCCACGAACGCGGTGAAGCGCAGGCCCACGCGGTCCGGGTCCACGCGCAACGCGAAGCGCTCGATCACACCGCGCTCGGCCATCTTCTTCACACGCTCGTGCACGGCGGCCGTGGAAAGGCCCACTTCGGCCGCCACTTCGGCATAAGAACGCCGGCTGTCGGCACTCAGGACCGTAAGAATTCTGGCATCCGTGCTATCGATACTGATATTTGCTTGCATATCGCCAATAGTTCGATCAAACTTCAGTTTTCAAGCGATTTTCCGAATAATTTCCGTCAATCATCTTGCGATGCCTGCCATTTTCAACCCGAATCGCCTGGACCGCCAGACCCTGCGCCTGGGCGGGGCCCTGCTGATCGTCTACCTGGTCTGGGGCACGACCTACTTCGCGCTCGACGTGGCCATGCAGTCCCTGCCGCCCGTGCTCATGAACGGCGCGCGCTTCGTGGCGGCGGGTGTGTTGATGCTCGGCATCGCGCGCTGGCAGGGCCAGGCCTGGCCGACGGCGGCGCAGTGGCGCGCCAGCGCGCTGATCGGTGGCCTGATGGCTTTCGCGGCCATGGCGCTGGTGGTGCTGGCGCAGAAGGCCGGCATCGGCTCGGGCCTGATGGCCACCGTGGTGACCACCATGCCGATGTGGCTCGCGCTGTGGACGCGCTGGGGCGGCGAGCGCGTGCCGCTGACCAGCTGGATCGGCCTCGTGCTGGGCGCGAGCGGCGCGCTGCTGCTGGCGCTGGAGGGCGATTTTTCGACCACGTTGATGGGCTCGCTGTGCGCCTTCGGCGCGCCCTTGGCCTGGAGCCTGGGTTCCTACGCCTCGCGCCGCATGGCCCTGCCGCCGCCCGCCATGGCCTCGGCCGCGCAGTGGCTGCTGGGCGGCCTGCTCGGGCTGGTGGTGGCCGCGCTGTGGGAGCCGGGCGCGCGCACCGTGGCCTGGCAACAGGTGTCGCTGGCCTCGGTGCTGGCCTGGCTGTACCTCGTGGTCATGGGCACCATGGTCACGCTCAACGCCTACCTCTGGCTGCTGAAGAACACCACGGCGGCGCTGGCAGGCAGCTACTCCTTCGTGAACCCCGTGGTGGCGCTGTGCGTGGGCGTGTGGCTGGGCGGCGAGCGGCTCACCGGCTGGGTGTTTGTCGCCATGCCGGTGATCGGCCTGGCGCTGGCGCTGATCCTCTACGGGCGCGACATGGCGCGCCTGGCCCGCACGGTCATGCGTCGGCCAGGACCTTCAACAACCACACGTTGAGGTCGTCCACCTCCTGCGTGCTCACGGTGTGTTCCATCGGGTAGCTGTGCCATTCCACCGCATACCCCAGGCGCAACAGCTCGTCGCGCGAAGCGATGGCGCGGTCGATGGTGACCATGGGGTCGTCTTCGCCGTGCGCGAGGAAGATGGGTGTGTCGCGGTTGGCCTCGCCGCGCTCGGCGGCGGTGGTTTCGGCGATCGGCAGGTAGCCTGAAAGCCCCACCAGCCCGGCCAGGCGCTGCGGTGCGCGCAGGCCGGTCATGAGCGTCATGGCGCATCCTTGCGAGAAACCCATCAGCACGATGCGGTGGGACGGCACGCCGCGCGTGACTTCGCGGTCGATCAGGCCTTGCACCAGGCCTTGCGCGGCGCGCAGGCCGGCCTCGTCTTCGAGGCGCGGCACGGCCGGGTGGGCGCTGGGCGGGTGGATGTCGTACCAGGCGCGCATCCGGTAGCCACCGTTGAGGGTGACCGGCTGCACCGGGGCGCTGGGGAACACGAAGCGCACCGGGCCGACCGCGCTCAGGTCAAGCTCGCGCGCGATCGGCACGAAGTCGTTGCCGTCGGCGCCCAGGCCGTGCAGCACGATGAGGGAGGCGACGGGCTGAGCGGCGGCGTCGCCGCCGCTCACCGCTTCAAGGGTTTCGAGGAAAGGGGTGTTCATGAACGGCAGCATAGCGCCACGAAGGCGCCATGCCGCTATTCAATGAACCCCGGCAGCCACAGCGACAGGGCCGGGAACGCGCACAGGATCAGCAGGCGCACCACGTCCACCGCGATGAAGGGCATGGTGCCCTTGTAGATCGCGCCCAGCGGCACGTCGCGCGCGATGGAGTTGATCACGAACACGTTCATGCCCACGGGCGGGCAGATCATGCCGAAGGTCACCGCCATCACCACGATCACGCCGAACCACACCGGGTCGAAACCCAGCTGCATCATCGCGGGGAACACGATGGGCACGGTCAGCAGGATCATCGCGAGTTCGTCCATCACCGCACCGAGGATCAGGTAGCCCACCATGATGAGCGCCAGCACGCCGTACGGCCCCACCGGCAGGTGGACCAGGAACTCCACCGCGTTCTGCGTGAACTGGGTGATGGTGAGGAAGTAGCCGAACAGGTAGGCGCCGACCACGATCATCATGATGGCCGAGGACACGCGCAGCGCACCGATGAGCGCGGCCTTGATCTGCTTCCAGCCCAGGCGCCCGCGCAGCATGCCGATGGCCAGCGTGCCGATCGCGCCCACGCCGGCGGCTTCCTGCACGGTGAAGAGGCCACCGTAGATGCCGCCCAGCACGAACACGAACAGCACCACCACCGCCCACAGCGGGCGCAGCGAGGCGAAGCGCTCGCCCCAGCCCAGGCGTTCACCGCGGGGCATGGTGTCGGGCCGCAGGCGCGCGACGATGGCCACCACCACGCTGTAGAAAGCGATCGCCATGAAGCCCGGGATGATGCCGGCGGCGAACAGCTTGGTGATGTCGGTCTCGGTCATGATGCCGTAGAGCACCATGATCACCGAGGGCGGGATCATGATGCCCAGCGTGCCGCCGGCCGCGATCAGCCCGGCCGAGAAGCCCGGGTGGTAGCCCGCGCGGCGCATTTCGGGCAGGGCCACCTGCGTCATGGTGGCCGCGGTGGCGACCGAGGAACCGTTGATGGCCGAGAAGCCACCGCAGGCCGCGATGGACGCCAGCGCCAGGCCGCCGCGCCGATGGCCCAGCCAGGCCCGCCCCGCCTTGAACAGCTCGGTGCTCATGCCCGAATGCGAGGCGAAGGCCCCCATCAGGATGAACATCGGGATCACGATGAGGTTGTAGTCGGTGAGCACCGACAGCGGCACGTTGGCCAGCAGGTTGAGCGCGGGCGTGGTGCCCGAAAGCAGCGCGAAGCCGCCCACGCCCGCGATGCCCATGGCGATGCCGATCGGCACGCGCACGGCCATGAGGGCGAACATGCCCACGAAGCCCAGCAGGGCCACCAGATCACGATCCATGGGCCGCTCCTGGCACGTCGTCGTCCACCGGCTCGGGAGTGGCCGCGCGGCCCTGCCAGAGGTGCATGAGGCGCACCAGCGCCAGCACCGCCGCCACGCTGGCGCCCACGGCAGCCACGCTGTAGAACCACTGCAGCGGCAGCCGCAGGTCCATGGTGCCCTGGCTGCCGGTGCCGCCGACCTTGACCCACACCATCCACGCCAGGGGCACGAGGAAGGCGGCGGTCAGGGCTGTGGCCAGCAGGTCCATGCGGCGCTGGCCCTTGGGGCCAAGGTGCTCCCACACGATGTCCACCCCGATGTGGGTGCCGTAGTAGGTGGCCAGGGCGATGCCCCAGAACATCGCGATGCCCTGCAGCATCTGCGTGCCGTCGAACCAGTCGGGGATCTGCATGCTGAACGCGTAGCGCAGCAGCACGTTGCCCGCCGTGAGCAACGCGATCAGCAGCAGGAAGAGCGCGGCCACCGTCTCGATGGCCGAGAACAGGCGCTTCATCAGCTACCGGCTTTGCGGTTGGCCAGTTCCTTGCGCAGGTCGTCCAGCGCGGCCTGGCCCTTGTTGCCCGCGGCGTCGGCCGCCTTCACCCACTGGGCGTACACCGGATCGACCGCCTTCTTCCACACGTCGAGCTGAGCAGGCGAGATCTTCACGATGGTGTGGCCCGGCGTCTTCTCCAGCTTGGCCTGGCCCGAGTCTTCCTCATCGCCCCAGGCGCCACCGACCTTGCCGGCCCACTCGTTGTTGCAGTGGTCGTCGATGACCTTCTTCTGGCCGGCCGCCAGCTTGTCGTACCAGGGCTTGTTGAGCACCCAGACGAAGTCGGAGGCGTAGAAGCGCATGTCGCTGTGGAACTTGACGGCCTTGTCGATGCCGAAGGACACGATGGAGTTCCAGGGGAAGGTGATGGCATCGGCCACGCCCTTGTCGAGCGCGTCGCGCGACTCGGGGGCCGAGACCTGCACGTTGGTCGCGCCGAGCAGCGTCATGGTCTGGGCCACGGTGCCGTTGGCCGAGCGGATCTTCATGCCCTTCAACTGGCCGGGTTCGGTGATCGGCTTCTTGGCGTGGAAGGTGCCGATGTGCACGTGAGCGAAGCAGAACTTCACGTCCTTCATTTCGGTGGCGGCGTAGGAGCGGTACCACTGGTCCAGCGCGGCCGAGCCGGGGCCGGGCTTGCCGATCAGGAAGGGCAGTTCACCGGCGGCGATCATGGGGAAGCGGCCGGCCTGGTAACCCGGGTTCACCCAGGTCATCTCGGCGATGCCGTCGCGCGCCATGTCGTAGTGGTCGGCGGCCTTGCCGAGCTGCTGCGCCGGGAACAGGGCGACCTTGATCGAGCCCTTGGACGCCGCCTCCACCGACTTGGCCCAGGGCTCGAACCCCAGCTTGGCCAGCGGGTGCGAGGCCGGCAGCCAGTGCGCGAACTTCAGTTCGACCGCCTTGTCCTGTGCCTGCGCGACGGCCGCGCCCAGCAGCAGGGTTGCCATGGCAACAGCGCGCAAGGAAGTCTGGATCGGGTTCTTCATCTTTGTCTCCTGGTTGTTGAGGTTTTTCACGAAAGGCGCATGGTGCAGGCATTCATGCGCGGGGGGTGAGCGTGGTTTCCCGAGGTGCGGCCTTTGGGGCCCAGAAAATGGGTTGCGCTTTCGGGCTGGCGGCGCGGTGCGCCTGGTTGAGCTTGCCTTCGGGATCGGCCAGCGTGGTCCGCAGGGCCTCGCGCAGACGGGGGGCGACCTGCTCGGCGTCGGCGGTGCCGGCGAGCACCGGCGCCACATGCGCGGCCCACAGGCGCGCGTAGTTTTCGCGGCCGCGCACCTGCGTGTCGCCATAGCCCTTGAGCACCTGCGGGAGGCCCGCGAGCACCAGCGCCAGCGCGGGCGCCTGCCGCAGCACCCGGCGCATCGCCGCCAGCCACACGCCCAGCGTTTCGTGCTCCTGCGCGTAGCGCAGCGAACGCGGCCGCAGCGGTCGCAGCCAGGCGAGGCTGCGCAACATGAGGTAACCCCAGAGGCTGGTGGAGCGGATGTGCAGGCCGACGTGGGCCTTGCCCATCCAGCCGCGCTTCGTGGCCAGCGCCACCAGCCACTGCCCCAGCGCGCGCGGCAACACGGCCGCCACTTCGTCGACACCGGGCTTGAAGTGCTCGGTGACGCGCACGATGTCGCCTGGCTTGGCCTGGGCTTCGCTCGCCACGCGCGCGTAGCGGCTGCGCCGGGTCTTGAGGTCGGCGACGCGGATCACGTCTTCGAAGCACATCCACAGTGCGAGGTGGCGCACCGCCTCTTCCAAGGCCTCGCTGGCGGCCGGTGGCGTCGCGTCCACCAGGCCTTGCACGTGGTCGAAGAAGGTCTGGGCATAGCGGTCGTTCTGGTAGTCGCGGCAGCGCAGCGCGCCGTGCGCGGCAAGCAACTGCACGGCGGTCGGCCAGGCCTGCAGCCGCACCATCCATTCGCCCTGCAGTGCGGGTGGCAACTGGGCATCGGCCAGCACCTGCAGCGCGTCCTTCGACACCTCGGTGGTGGGGGTCGAAGGTTGCGCGGCCTCGTCGAACGCCGCGGCAAAACCGGCCAGGCTGGCCTGCACGCCCTTGCCGGATTCGCGGATCACGTCCTCGCACACGCTGCGCGGCCAGGGCAGCACACCGGCACCGGCGAGCGCGCCGAACATCACGGCGGAGACCACGGTGCCGGTCTTCACGGTCACGGCTTCCATGTCGAACAGCACGGCGTGGCGCGCCAGCGCGCGCGCGGCATCGGCCAGGCGCTGCGGGTCCTGCCGGCCGTCGGCCATGTGCATCTTCTCCACCGTGGTGTAGACGCGGTGCGTGGACGCGATCAGCGTGGTGCGGTCGGTGACGAAGCCGCGCTCGACCATGCGAGCGGCTTCCAGCAACTCGCTGGCCACCAGCACGTCCACGCGGCCGGCCACCGGTGTCAGGCCGAACACGGGCTGCACCGACCCGCTCACGGGTTCGCGCAGCAGCTCGATGTAGTAGCTGGTGGCGCCGGTGCGCTGCGCCACGCCGGGCACCGAGGTGGCCTGCACCGGCAGGCCGTGTCGGCGCGCGCACTGCACCAGCCAGTCGGCCAGCACGCCGCCGCCCTCGCCGCCCAGCGCGGCGATGAGGATGCCGTAGGAATCGTCTCTTGATGTCATGGGATCAGGCGGGCTGCAGCAGGCCGATGAAGAAGCGGTTGAAGCGGTCGGTGAGGCGGTCCCACCAGCTGGGGTGCGTGACGATCTCGATCTTGTGGAACGAGGGGCACAGCACGGCGGCATCGGCCACCTCGCCGCACAGGCCGCAGCCCACGCAGCCGTTGGTGACGTGCGCCACGGGTTCGCGCCGCAGCGGATCGTTCGTGGGCTTGACGGTGAGCGTGGGGCAGCCCGAGAGGCGGATGCAGGAGTGGTCGCCGGTGCAGGTGTCCTCGTCCACGCCATAGCGCGTGCGCACACTGCGCAGGCCTTCCTTGAGGCGGCGCGCGCGGATCGGCTTGAGGCGGCGCTGGCGTTCGAGCTGGCACTCGCCTTCGGCAATCACCACCTTGAGGCCTTGGAACGGTGAATTCACCGCCTCCTTCAACACATCCCGCACCTTGGAGACGCGGTAGTTGTGCACCGTCTTGACCCACTTCACGCCCATGCCCTGCAGCGTGTTCTCGATCGTCATCTCGTCGGCCGTGGCGCTGGAGCCCTCGGCCACGCGCTTGGCTTCGGAGGCCGGCGTGGACATGGTCTCCTGCGTGCCGGTGGCCGAGGTGTAGCCGTTCTTCATGATCACCAGCACGCCGTCGCCCTGGTTGAGCAGGGTCGAGCTCACGCCCGAGAGCAGGCCGTTGTGCCAGAACCCCCCGTCGCCCATGATGGCGATCGGCCGCTTGGCCGAGAAGTTCTTCACCGCCGCGCTGGACGCCATGCTCATGCCGTAGCCGAGGATGGAGTTGCCGAACGAGAACGGTTCGAAGGTGGCGAAGGAATGGCAGCCGATGTCGGTGGAGATGTGCAGCTTGCCCACTTCGCGCTCGACCAGCTTGAGCGCAGCGAACACCGGGCGCTCGGGGCAACCGGTGCAGAAATTGGGTGGGCGCGCGGGCACGGCACCGCCGAGTTCGACCAGTGCGCGCTCGCGCACCTCGGCCAGCTCGGTGCTGAAGGTGGTCGCCGTGGTGGTGTCCAGCGCGGGCAGGTGCTCGCCCACGAAGGCCGTGAGCCCTTTCAGCAGGATCTCGGCCGTGTACTCGCCGCCCATGGGCAGCAGGTCCTTGCCGTGCAGGCGGGTCTGCAGATCGGCGCGGCGCAGCTGCGTGGCGATGTCCTGCTCGATGAACTCGGGCTGGCCCTCCTCGATCACCAGCACCGCGCGCTTGCCGGCGCAGAAGGCGGCGATCTGCTCTGGCACCAGCGGGTACACCACATTGAGCACCAGCATCGGAATGTCGCTCTCGCCCGTGCCATTGGCCAGGCCGGCCTGCTGCAGCGCGCGCATGGTGGTGTTGTAGAGCCCACCCTGCACGATCAGGCCCACCTCGCCGTAGCGCCCGTCGAAGTGCTCGTTCAGGCCCGCTTCCTCGATGAACTTGCGCGCCGCCGGCATGCGCACTTCGTACTTGTGCTTCTCATGGCGAAAGGTGGACGGCGGGTGTGAGAGGCGGTCGTAGCTGAACGAGGCCGCCTCCTGCTGCTGCAGGCGGCTGGAGATGGCGGGCGCGATGTTGTCGCTGGCCACGAAACTTCCCTGCACGTGGCAGGCGCGGATGCGCAGCTCCATCATCACCGGCGTGTTCGAGGCCTCGGAGAGTTCGAAGCCCTTCTCGACCATGCGCACGATGGTGGGCAGGTTGGGGCGCGGGTCCATGAGCCAGAGCGCGGACTTCATCGCGAAGGCGTGCGTGCGCTCCTGGATCACGCTGGCGCCTTCGCCGTAGTCCTCGCCCACCACGATCAGCGCGCCGCCCATCACCCCGGGCGAAGCCAGGTTGGACAGCGCGTCGGACGCGACATTGGTACCGACCACCGATTTCCAGGTGACCGCGCCGCGCACCGGGTACATGATGGACGCGGCCAGCATCGCGGCCGCCGAACTCTCGTTCGTGCAGGCCTCGACGTGCACGCCGAGCTCGTCCATGTAGGGCTTGGCCTGCACCATCACATCGAGCAGATGGGAAATGGGCGAGCCCTGGTAGCCGCCGACGTAGGTGACGCCGGACTGCAGCAGTGCCTTGGTCACCGCCAGAATGCCTTCGCCGTGGAAGGTTTCACCCTGGCCAAGTTTCAGCGCTTCGATTTCGCTGTGGAATGAGCGTTCCAAATCGTGGGTCTCCTGTCTTTATGCCCGGCAATGTAGGCGGCCCATCCCCATCTGACAAATGGATTGATCTGATGTGGTGTATTCACAGGATGGATAATCAGGGTCAACCCTGAGAGGCTCGCCATGAACTTCCGCCAACTCGATCTCAACCTGCTGCGCGTGCTCGGTGCGATCCACCGCACCGGCTCGGTGACGGCCGCGGGCAAGGCGCTCGCGCTGTCCCAGCCCGCCACCAGCAACGCCCTGGCGCGCCTGCGCGACTACTTCAAGGACGACCTCTTCGTGCGCTCGCCCGGCGGCCTGCAGCCCACGCGCCTGTGCGAACGCCTGGCGCCCGAGGTGCAGGCGCAATTGAAGATGCTGGAAACGCTGGTAAGCGTGCGCGACGACTTCGACCCCGCGCACAGCGAGATGCGCTGGCGCCTCTCGCTGTCGGACCTGGGCGAGATGATGTTCCTGCCGCCGCTGGCGGCGGCGCTGCGCCAGCAGGCCCCGCAGGCCCATGTGACCAACGTGTCGGTGGCGGCGGAGGACGTGCCGGCCGCGCTCGAATCGCGCGACATCGATTTCGCCATCGGCATCCTGCAACCGCGCCACCGCGGGGTGCGCGCCGAGCTGCTGTTCCGCGAGCACTACGTGGCGCTGACCTCCTCGCGCTGGCGGCCCGCCTCGGGCCCGGCGGGCCGCACGCTGAGCGCGCGCCAGCTGGCCGAGGCCTCGCTGGTGGTGGCCTCGCCCACCGCCACCTTCCACGGCAGCGTGGAGAAGATGCTGGTGCGCATGAAGCTCTCCGAGCGCATCGTGCTGCGCGCGCGGCACTTCGGTGCCCTGCCCGAGCTGGCGCTCAACACCGACCTGCTGACCATCGTGCCGCAGATGTACGCCAGCAACCTCGGCCAGCGCCACGACCTGCGCGTGTGGGAACTGCCGCGCGCGGCCGCGCCGAGCTACGAGGTGCGGCTGGTCTGGCACGCCAGCACCGCGCAGGACCCGGCGCACCAGTGGATCCGCGCCCAGGTGCACCGCCTGTTCGGCCGCGCCGACACCAGCGCCTGACTATGATGGGCGCATGAACCCGCAGACCCTGCTCGACCACCTGGACCAGGGCCGCCTCTGGCCCGCCCCGCTCAGCGCGCAAACCGGCTTCGATCTGGACGCCGCCTACGCACAGGCCCTGGCGGTGCGCGACCTGCGCCTGGCGCGCGGTGAGCGGCCGCGTGGCTACAAGGTGGGCTTCACCAACCGCACGATCTGGGCGCGTTACAACGTGTTCGCGCCGATCTGGGGCACGGTGTGGGACACCACGCTGACGTTCTGCGAGGGCGAAGGCCGTGTGTCGCTCGAGCGCAGCTGCCAGCCCCGCCTGGAGCCCGAGACCGTGTTCGGCCTGAAGGCCACGCCAGCGGCGAACGCCACGCTTGACGGGCTGTTCGACGCCATCGACTGGATCGCACCCGGGTTCGAGATCGTGCAATCGCACCTGCCCGACTGGAAGTTCCTGCCGGCCGACACCGTGGCCGACGGCGCGCTGCACGCGCATTTGCTCGTGGGCCCGCGCGTGGCCTTGAGCGGGCTCGCGACCAACGCTGGCGAACTCGATGCGCTGCTGGCCAACGCCGGTGTCACGCTGCTCAGGAACGAAGAGCCGGTCGAACTGGGCCAGGGCAGCAACGTGCTCGACAGCCCCTTGCGCGCGCTCAAGCACTTCGTGGACACACTGCGCGCCTGCCCCGGCGCGCCCGATCTGCGGCCCGGCGACGTGGTCACCACCGGCACCTGGACCGACGCCTGGGCGGTGCGGCCCGGCGAGCGCTGGTCGGCGCGCTTCACGCCGCCGCTGCCCGCACTCACGGTGGAATTCACCGGGTGAACCCTGAGCCGCGATGCGGCTCCGAACAGGTGAAACCCTCTAAACAGCGTGTGGAGGGCTTGGTAGATTCACCCTTCGCACACACACAACGGAGACACGTCACATGACCCAAGTCGCGCCCGAGCTGCTCGCCCTGCAACGCCTGTACCACTGGGAAAAGACCGATCCCAAGCGCGTTGCGCTCACCCAGCCCATGGGCGCGGGCGCGGTGCAGGAATTCACCTGGGCCGAGATCGGCGACCAGGTGCGGCGCATGGCCACCCACCTGCAATCGCAGGGCTGGGCGCCGGGCTCCAAGGTCGCGATCCTCTCGAAGAACTGCGCCTGGTGGATGATGAGCGACCTCGCCATCTGGATGGCCGGCCACGTCTCGGTGCCGCTCTACCCCACGCTCGCGGCCGAGACGGTGCGCCAGATCCTCACCCACAGCGAGGCCAAGGCCTGTTTCATTGGCAAGCTCGATGGCTGGGAAGGCATGAAGCCCGGCGTGCCCGCCGGCCTGCCCTGCATCAGCTACGCGCTCTCGCCGCTGGACGCGATCCAGGCCTACGAAGGCTGGGACGCGATCTGCGGCCGCCACCAGCCGCTGCAGGGTGAGCCCACCCGCGGCGCCGACGAACTCGCGACCCTGATCTACACCTCCGGCACCACCGGCATGCCCAAGGGCGTGATGCACAGCTTCGGCAACTTCGCCTGGGCCATCGACTCCGGCGTCAAACGCATCCCGCTCTCGGGCGAAGACCGCATGCTGTCCTACCTGCCGCTGGCCCATGTGGTCGAGCGCATGCTGGTCGAACACGGCTGGCTGCGCACCGGCATGCACGTGTACTTCGCCGAGTCGCTCGACACCTTCGCCGCCGACCTGCAGCGCGCGCGGCCCACCATCTTCTTCTCGGTGCCGCGCCTGTGGGTCAAGTTCCAGCAGGGCATCCACGCCAAGATGCCGCCGGCCAAGCTCAACCGGCTCCTGGGCATCCCCATCCTCGGCGGCATCGTGCGCCGCAAGGTGATGAAGGCCCTGGGCCTGGACCAGTGCAAGTTCGCCGCCGGTGGCGCCGCGCCCATGCCCATGGCCCTGCTGCAGTGGTACAGCCAGCTCGGCCTGAACATCAACGAGGGCTACGGCATGACCGAGAACCTCGCGCTCTCGCACATCACCGAGCCGGGCAAGAACCAGCAGGGCACCGTGGGCCCCACCTACGCCGGCGTGCAGCACCGCCTCGACCCCGAGACCGGCGAGGTGCAGATGCGCAGCCAGGCACTGATGCAGGGCTACTACAAGGAGCCTGAGAAGAGCCGCGAGGCCTTCACCGAAGACGGCTGGCTCAAGACCGGGGACAAGGGCACGATCGACAAGCAGGGCCTGCTGCGCATCACCGGCCGTGTGAAGGACCTGTTCAAGACCGGCAAGGGCAAGTACGTGGCGCCCGCGCCGATCGAGGACAAGCTGGTGATGCACGAGGCCGTGGAGGCCTGCGTGGTGACCGGCGCCAACCTCGGCCAACCCCTGGGCATCGTGATGCTCAACGCCGACGCGGCCGCGCGCGTGGCGAACGACGCCACCGCGCGCACCGAGCTTGAAACCTCGCTGGCCAGCCACCTCAAGGGCATCAACGCCACGCTGGACCCGCACGAGCAACTGCAATGCATCGTGGTCGTCACCACCGCCTGGACGGTGGACAACGACATCATCACGCCCACCTTCAAGGTCAAGCGCAACCGCATCGAAGACCTGTACGCGCGCTACTACGAAACGTGGGAAACGTCCGGAAAACGGGTGATCTGGCAGAAGGACTGAGGCAGGCTGGCGGCTAACATACCGCCATGCACATCCTCCTGACTGGCGCGGCCGGCTTCATCGGCATGCACACCGCCCAGCGCCTGCTGGCGCGCGGCGACACGGTGCTCGGCATCGACAACCTCAACGACTACTACGCCGTCGCGCTCAAGCGCGCCCGGCTGGAGTCGTTGCAGAAGCACCCGGGCTTCGCCTTCGAACAGGTCGATGTGGCCGACCGCGAGGCCATGGCCAGGCTGTTCGCGAGCCACCGCTTCGACGCCGTGGTGCACCTGGCGGCCCAGGCCGGCGTGCGCTACTCGATCACGCACCCCAACGCCTACCTCGACAGCAACCTCACCGGCTTCGGCCACATCCTGGAAGGCTGCCGCACGCAGAAGCCGGGCCACCTGGTCTACGCGTCCAGCTCCAGCGTGTATGGTGGCAACACCAAGATGCCGTTCGAGGAAACCGACGCCGTCGACCACCCGGTGAGCCTGTACGCGGCCACCAAGAAGGCCAACGAGCTGATGGCCCACACCTACAGCCACCTCTATGGGCTGCCCACCACCGGCCTGCGCTTCTTCACGGTGTACGGGCCCTGGGGCCGACCCGACATGGCCTACTTCAGCTTCACCCGCGCGGTGCTCGAAGGCCGGCCGATCCAGGTCTTCAACCACGGGAAGATGAAGCGCGACTTCACCTACATCGACGACATCGTCGAAGGCGTGCTGCGCGTGCTCGACAAACCGGCCACCCCCGAAAACGTGGGTGGACCGCCCTACCGCATCTTCAACATCGGCAACCACGACCCGGTGCCGCTGATGGACTTCATCGGCTGCATCGAACAGGCGCTGGGGCGCGAGGCGATCAAGGAATTCCTGCCCATGCAGGATGGCGACGTGCCGGCGACCTACGCCAGCACCGAGGCCTTGCACCGCTGGGTGGGCTTCGCGCCCTCCACGCCCCTGAAGGACGGCATCGAACGCTTCGTGCGCTGGTACCGCGGGTACCACCAGGCCTGAAGCCGCCTCAGTCCAGCGTGCTCAGCACCCGTGCGAGCACGCCCTCGCTGCCCTGCTCGCACAGGCCCAGCACCACCTCGAAGCCCTGGGCATTGCCGTAGTAGGGGTCGGGCACTTCGCGCCGGCCTTCCACACCCGCGTACTCCAGGAACAGGTGCAGCTTGTGCTGGTGCTCGGGCGGGCACTTGAAGCGCAGGTTCTCCAGGTTGTCCGCGTCCATGGCGAGGATCAGGTCGAAGTTCCTGTAGTCCTCATCGCGCACGCGGCGGGCCCGCTCGCGCTCGATCTGCGGGTAACCGCGCGCCATCGCCAGGGTGATCGCCCGGCGGTCGGGCTTCTCTCCCTGGTGGCCGGCGTAGGTGCCGGCGGAATCCACCTCCACCCGCTGCGCCAGCTGGCGGCGAGCGATGGCGGCGTGCAGCACGCTGGCCGCCATGGGCGAGCGGCAGATGTTGCCCATGCAGACGACGAGTATTCGAAACATGCTTTCGAGGGTACCAAAGACAAAGCCCGCCAGAGGCGGGCCGTGTGCAAGTGGCAGGGGAATGGATCAGATCAGATAGCTGTCCAGACTCTTGCCCGATGCCAGCACGGCGCGAACCCATTCGGGTTTGCGGCCCGGGCCACCTGCCCAGAGTTCACCGTTCGGGCCTTTGTACTTGGCCGGTGCGGCGGATTTGGATTTGCCGGTCTTCTTGGTCGCCGAGGTGCTGCCAAGATCGGCGGTGGTGATGCCGAATTGCTTCATCTTCGCCTTGATGTCGGCGATGACCGCGGAGAGCTCGTCCTTGCGCGCCTGTTCGGCCTGTGCCATCAGGTTCTGGGCTTGCGCCATGAGTTCGGAATAACTTGCCATTGAAATCGTCCTTTTTAGGTAATGTTTGATCCATCCGGAACCGGATGTCTGCCAACGACGCAGACCATCATTCTATTCCGGGAGATCGCCATTTATATAGCTCCGGCGGCAATTCGGCCTGCAGTTCCAACGCGGATTTGGTGACAGGATGTGTCAACCTCAAACGCCAGGCGTGCAGGAACATCCGTTTCAAACCAATTCGTGCCAATTGCCGATTGAGTTCGAAATCGCCGTATTTGTCGTCGCCCGCAATCGGATGGCCGGCGCTGGACAAATGCACGCGAATCTGATGCGTGCGACCGGTCTTGATGGTGACCTCCAGCAGGCTGAAGCCTTCGGGCACGACCGCCTCCAGCCCCGGTGGCGCGGGCACGCGCTGCGCCACCTTCACCAGCGTGACCGAGCGCATGCCGTCCGGATCGTCGGCTGTCGTCACCCTCACACGGCGTTCGCCATCAGGTAATAGGTATTTGTGCAAAGGCTGGTCCAGCACCTTCAGGCGGGCAGGCCAGGCGCCTTTGACCATCGCCAGATAGGTTTTTCCAGTTTCGCGTTCGCGAAATTGATCCTGCAATGCCTTGAGCGCGCTCTTTTTCTTGGCGATCAGCAACAGACCGCTGGTTTCCCGGTCCAGGCGATGCACCAATTCGAGCAATCGGGCCTGCGGCCGAGCCTGGCGCATTTGTTCGATCACGCCGAAACTCACACCGCTGCCACCATGCACCGCCACGCCGGCGGGCTTGTCGATCGCCAGAAAGGCCTCGTCCTCGAACACGACTGGAAATTCGCGTGCCGGCGCCGGATGGGCCGCCTTCTCTTCGGCGCGTTCGGACAGCCGGATCGGTGGAATGCGCAACACATCGCCAGGGGCGACGCGGTCGTCGGCCGACACCCGGCCCTTGTTCCGGCGCACCTCGCCGGAGCGGATGATGCGGTAGATGTGCGATTTGGGCACCCCTTTGAGGATGCGGATGAGGAAGTTGTCCAACCGCTGCCCCGCCGACTCTTCGTCAACCGTGATGTGTCGGATTTCCCCCGAATTCGGGTTGCTGAGCATGGGTGTGAATAAGGCCACCACGAATGGCGGGGAGCTGACTATAATGCGTCACACCCGTCGTGTGCCGTAAGTGATTGATTTACCTTGAGTTTAAGGCAGTCACCCAAGGCAAGGGACCGCAGCTTGCAAGGCAAGGCGTCCGCCGCGGGTGGGTTGCCACCCGCAGCACCCGGGTCTGGCGCCGTTGCCCGATGCATTCCCATGCGAATCCTGGCACGGCGGCGGGCCGGTCGAAGCCGCGGGCGAATCCGCTGAAGAACACGAACCCGAATACGGAATACCCCCAATCACCCAGCCCGCAACACGTGGCTGGGTGAGGACGAAGTGAAACCAGAGAGACACCGGCCAGATCCATGTCAACGACAGCCATCGAGCCTTCTTCCCTGTTCACCCACCTCCACGCGCCTACGCCCTGACCTGGCGGTTCGACGCGGCACCCTGGTGCCCGCCTGTGTTGAACGCCTTCCCCGAACCGCGGGTCAACGGCTCTCCGGCAATTCCTCCCCTCGTTCGCGCTTCCGCTGGTTCACGGCAGGTTGGCGCATGGGCCGGTGGCCCCTGCGTCCTTGTGTTTGAACGAAGGAACGCATCATGAAACGCATGCTGATCAACGCCACGCAGGCCGAAGAGCGCCGCCTGGCGATCGTGGACGGGCAGAAATTGCTCGACTACGAAATCGAAATCGAAGGGCGCGAACAGCGCAAGGGCAACATCTACAAAGCGGTGGTCACCCGCGTGGAGCCGTCGCTCGAAGCCTGCTTCGTCGACTACGGCGAAGAACGCCACGGCTTCCTGCCTTTCAAGGAAATCTCGCGCCAGTATTTCGCCGCCGGTGTGCCGGTCAACCAGGCCCGCATCAACGACGTGATCCGCGAAGGCCAGGAACTGCTGGTCCAGGTGGAAAAGGAAGAACGCGGCAACAAGG
>JAGKSX010000057.1 GCA_018993155.1 Hydrogenophaga sp. | reverse complement strand
CGGCGAGCCCATGGCGGTGCCGCAGATCGTCACGCTGAGTTACCACGATGCCGGCCGCTGGCTTGACGCGCAGGAGCGCGTGGACCAGGTCGCCGCGCCCGACGAGGTGGTGGGCTGGCTGCGCGCTTTCGTGGACACCACCTACCAGCCCGAACCCAAGCGCCGCAAGCGGCCCGACAGCTTCAAGCCACTGACCGACCGCTTCGGCCAGCCCGTGCGCATCAGCACCAGCAAGCTGCGTGGCGGCGGGCCGCCCGGAGAGTGAGCATGGCCGCCGAAGACGACAGCAGCAACTTCTTCTCGCGCTGGTCACGCCGCAAGGTGCAGGTGCGCAGCGGCGAGCCCCTGCCCCCCGAGCCGCCCGCCCCGCCCGTGGCCCCCCCCCCCCCCGCCCCCCGGGCCCCCCCGCCCCGCCCGTGGCCCCGATCGCGGCCGCGGTGGTGGCGCCGCCGGCGCCTGGGTGGGTGACCGATCCCGTGCCCGCCGACACGCCTGCCGAGCCGCCACCCGCGCTCACGCTGGACGACGTGGCCCGCCTCACACCCGAATCTGACTACTCGGCCTTCGTCGCGCGCGACGTGCCTGCTGACGTGCGCAACGCCGCCGTGAAGAAGCTGTTCACCGACCCGCACTACAACGTGATGGACGGGCTGGACATCTACATCGACGACTACTCCCAACCCAGCCCCATCACGGCCGCCGAGATGGCCAAGATGGTGGGCGCGCAGTTCCTCAAGCTGGTGGACGACCCCAACGAAGTCAAACCCGCCGCCGCCGCCCCGGCCACCGATACACCACCAGACACAACGGCCGCCCAACAGGCCGAAGTCAACGACGCCGTCGACGACGCCCCTGTCGCCGCCGACCCCCGCGAGCCCACTGCCGCCGCCCACGACGCGGCACCCCACGATGACCACGCTGATCTGCAATTGCAACCAGACGATGTCCCTGAACCCCCAGGTTCTGGGCGACGCGCTGGATGAAGACCTGAGCCTGCACACCACGCTGTGCCGCCGCGACGCGCCTGCCTTCCAGAAGGCCTGCCGCAGCAAGGATGAGCTCGTGGTGGCCTGCACGCAGGAAAGCCGGCTCTTCACCGAACTCTCGGAACAGACCGAGGGCGCGGTGTCGCTGGACGTGCGGCCGATCCATTTCGTGAACATCCGCGAGACCGGTGGCTGGGGCCGCGAAGGCGCGCAGGCCATGCCGAAGATGGCTGCGCTGCTGGCGGCGGCGCGCCTGCCCGATCCCGAGCCGGTGCCCACCGTGACCTACAACAGCGCGGGGCGCCTGCTGATCATCGGCGCGCTGGACGAGAGCGAACGCATCGCCGGCATGGTGGGGGACGTGCTCGAGGTCAGCCTCCTGGCCACGGGCGGGCAGGGCATGCAGGCGCGGCGTTACCCCGTGATCGCGGGCGCGCTGGAGCAGGTGCAAGGCTGGCTGGGCGCGTTCGACGTGCAATGGCGCAGCGACAACCCGATCGACCTCGACCTCTGCACGCGCTGCAACGCCTGCGTGGCCGCCTGTCCGGAAGGCGCCATCGGCCTGGACTACCAGATCGACCTGGCCAAGTGCCAGGACCACCGCGCCTGTGTGAAGGCCTGCGAGGCCGTGGGCGCGATCAACTTCCAGCGCGAGCCGCAGACCCACAGCGAGCGCTTCGACATCGTGCTCGACCTGCGCGACGCCCCGGCCTTCACCCAGCACGCGCTCCCGCAGGGCTATTTCCACCTGCGCGGCGGCCTGCAGGCCGAGGGCGCCATGGCCACCGTCGTGCGGCTGCGCGACCTGGTCGGCGAATTCGAGAAGCCCAAGTTCTTCACCTACAAGCAGAAGCTGTGCGCACACGGCCGCAACGAAACCGTGGGCTGCAATGCCTGCGTGGAGATCTGCTCGGCGCTGGCGATCCACAGCGAGATCAAGCGCAACCAGATCGTCGTCAACCCCAACCTCTGTGTGGGCTGCGGCGCCTGCACCACGGTGTGCCCGACCGGTGCGCTGTCGTACGCCTACCCGCGAGCGAGCGAGCAGGGCGTGAAGCTGCGCACCCTGCTGGGCACGTACGCCAAGGCCGGTGGCAAGGACGCCGCCCTGCTGCTGCACAGCGAGGAAGCGGGCGGCGCGCTCATCGGTGAACTCGGGCGTTCGGCCTCGCTGGACAAGAAGGCCGTGCGCGGCGTGCCCGCGCGCGTGATCCCGGTGCCTCTGTGGCACACCGCCTCCATCGGGCTGGACGTGTGGCTTTCCGCCTTCGCCTATGGCGCCTCGCAGGTCTGGGTGCTGATGACCGGCGACGAAGCGCCGCAGTACCGCGACGCGGTGCGCGAGCAGATGGACGTGGCTCAGGCCATCGTGAGCGGCCTGGGCTACAGCGGTCGGCATTTCCGCCTGATCGAAGCGAAGGACGCGAAGGCGCTGGACGCCGAGCTCGGTGACGCACCGGCACAGACCGTGAAGCGCCGCGCGACCTTCGCCATCCAGGCCGAGAAGCGCGCGACCGTGGAGCTTGCGCTCGACCACCTGATGCAGGACAGCGCGGCCCAGCGCGCGCCGGTGGAAGCCATCGCGCTGCCCGGTGCGTCTTTGCTTGGCACGATCGTGGTCAACAAGGACACCTGCACCCTGTGCCTGAGCTGCGTGAGCGCCTGCCCGGCCAGCGCCTTGCAGGACAACACCGAGCGCCCGCAGCTGCGCTTCATCGAAAAGAACTGCGTGCAGTGCGGCCTGTGCGCCAGCACCTGCCCGGAGGACGCCATCACGCTGCAACCGCGCCTTCTGCTGGGCGAGCAGCGCAAGCAATTGCGCGTGCTCAACGAGGCCCAGCCCTACCACTGCATCCGCTGCGCCAAGCCCTTCGGCACGCTCAAGGGCATCGAGGTCATGCTGGCCAAACTCTCGGGTCACGCCATGTTCCAGGGTGAGGCCCTGGAGCGCCTGAAGATGTGCGGCGACTGCCGCGTGGTGGACCTGTATTCCAACCCGGGCGAGACCCGGATTCACGATCTCTGACATGAACAACGCCATTCCCGTCTCGTCCTCCGCGCTGGACGAAGAAACCGCCCGTGCCGAGGTGTACGGCCTGCTGGCTGCGCTGTACTACGCGCCGCCGTCGGCCGAGCTGATGGCGCAGCTGCGTGTGGCCGTGACCGAGGCGCCGGCCGCCGGTGGTTTTCTGGAGGAGCCGTGGCGCGAGGTGGTGGCGGCGGCGCGCGCCTTGAGCGACGAGGCCGTCGTGGCCGAGTACGACGCGCTGTTCGGTGGCGTGGGCAAGCCCGAGGTATTCGTGTTCGGCTCGCATTACCTCAGCGGCTTCCTGAATGAGAAGCCCTTGGCGGCCTTGCGCAACGATCTGGCGGCGCTGGGTCTGGCGCGCGACGAGACCATGCCGGAGACGGAGGACCACATCGCGTACCTGTGCGAGGTGATGCGTTACCTGATCGCGGGCGACGAGGTGGAGGTGGCGAACCTCACGCAGCAGCAGAAGTTCTTCACCACGCACCTGCAGCCCTGGGTGTTGCAGATGTGCGATGCGATTGCCGGGCATCCCAAGGCTTCTTTTTATGCGGCCTTGGCTGGGTTCACCCGGGCGTTTGTCAGCGTCGAGGCGCAGGGCTTCGATATGTTGGCCTGAGGTTCTTTCAGGCGTTTCGCTCTGCCGGGTTGGCAGGGTCGGGTGGTCCGGTCATGCTGGCGCCGGCCGCTCGCGGGTGACTGCCCGTGCGCGCGAACATCACTTCATCAACACCGCGTGGGCACGCAAGCCTTTGTGGCAACCGCGAATGGGGCCAGCGCCCTCATGCCCAAACCACCCGCCCCTGAGAGATGGTGGCGCGCCAAGCTGGGTGTGCTTACGTTGTTTCGCAGGACGGTGGTGGCGTCCGAATGCGCAGGCCCCCATTCGCGGTTGCCACAGAGGCTGCGCGCAGGCCAAGGCGTTGACGAAGGGGTAGAGGCGGACCCGGGCAGACGCCCGCGAGCAGGGCCGGAGCATTCGGATCCCGCCACCGGCCTGACGCGAGGTAGATGCGCGAAATCCAAACTCAAAGCCCCCCAGGCCTCCCATCCCGGGTAGGCGCAGCCTCAGGCGCATGAGGCTCCGTCAACAAAGCCACGCAGAAGGAAGCGCCGGAACCATCCGGGAGGTTCTCGGCCGTGATGTGCCCCCCATACCGTTCCACCAGGCCCTGGCTGATCCACAACCCCAGCCCATTCCCATCGTTCTTCGTCGTGAAGAAAGGCCGGAACAGCCGCTCCAGAACCTCCGAAGAAAGACCGGGGCCGCTGTCCTGCACCCACAGCCGCACCCCCCCACGCCCCGCCTCATCCACCCAATCCCGCGTCACCAAGCGCAACACACCGCCCTGCGGCATCGCCTGAATCGCGTTGATCAACAGATTGATCACCACCTGCTGCAACTCCTGCCGGTTGCACCCCGCGCGCCGCGTCGCCTGCCAATCCCGCTCCACGCGAATGTGCGTCTGTGCCAGCAGATGCCCCACCAGCACCAGACAGTCCTCCATCGTCCGATTGATGTCCAGCGTCTCCACATACCCCGCGTACTCCGTCGGCCGCGCGTACTGCAGCAACTGCGTCACGATGATGCGCATGCGCTCCACCTGCTCGTCCAGCAACTTCAGCTCCGACGCCACCGGCCGGCTCGCCGCCCCCAGCGTCTCGCGCATCAAGTCCAGATTGCCCTGCATCACCGCGATCGGGTTGTTGATCTCGTGCGCGATGCTCGCCGTCAGCTGGCCGATCGCCGCCAGCTTCTCGCTCTTCACCAATTGCTGCTGCGCCAGCTGCAAGGACGCATTGCTCGCCTCCAGCTCCGCCGTGCGCTCAGCCACCTTGTGGTCCAGCTCATCGCCCCAGCGCTGCAAGGCCGCGGTCTTGTCGTCGATCACGTCCAGCAACTCGTCCAGATGGCCCGCCAACGCCCCCAGCTCGTCGCGCGCCGAAATCTCGCCCACGCGCGCCGACGACTGGCCTTCCTCCACCAGCTGCATCGTGCGGTTCATGCGCTGCACCGGCTGGAAAATGCTGCGCGCCCAGCGCAGCGAGAACCAGGCCGAGAGCGCCATCACGCCCAGGAAGATCAGGCCCATCACCCCCAGCATCGCGTAGCGCACCAGCCGGAACGGCGCCTCCAGGTACCCCACGTACAACATGCCGATGCGCTGGTCGTGCGCGTCCAGCAAGGGCTCGTAGGCCGAGACGTACCAGTCGTTCACCACAAAGGCGCGGTCCAGCCAGGTCTGGCCCCGGCCCAGCACCGCGTCGCGCACCGTCTGCGACACGCGTGTGCCGATCGCGCGCTGGTCCTGGAACAGGCGCACGTTGGTGGTGATGCGCACGTCGTCCATGAACAGCGTGGCCGTGCCCTGGCTGCCGAAGGGCAACGAGCCCTCGGGGTACACGATGCGGTTGATGTGGTCGATGAAATCCAGGTTCTGGTTCAGCAGGAGGCCACCTGCGAGCAGCGCGATCGTCTGGCCCGCCGCGTCGCGCACCGGGTGCGTGGCCAGCATCACCATGGCCCGGTGCTCGGCCTCGCGTGTGTCGGGCGCGGCGTTGCGCGTGGCCACCAGCGAAATGCGCAGGCGAGGCGAGAGGTGCGGCGCCAGGGCCTCCAGTTCTTCCGGCTCCAGCACCAGCAACCGCGCGCGCGCGGCCGAGCGGCCGTTGTCGCTCACCGAACCACCGAGCGCGGGGGGCATGAGTGGGATCGGCGCGCTCGCATCCGCGTTGCTCAGCCCGGTGGGCACCGCGCGCGCAAGCGGCTGGCCTTGCGGTGTGTAGAGCAGCAGGAAGTCCAGCCCGAGCCGTTCGCGGGCCAACGCCAGTTGCTCGCTCACGTCGCGCCGGTCCGTGGGATTCGCGGGCCGCAGCGCGGTGTAGAGCGCCTGTGAGCCGGCCACGCCCTGTGTGCCCGAGCCGACCTCGCTGAGCACCTGCTCGAAGTAACCGTGCGCCACCGCCAGGTCGCTGCGCACCTTGGTGATCAGCAGCCGGTCGTAGGCCACGTTGCCCCACAGGGCCAGCGCCAGCGCCAGCATCGGGAATGCCAGCAGCAACGGCAGCAGCGCCATCGCCAACAGCTTGTTGCGGACCGAGCCGGCCAGCCAGCGGGGGGCGCGCCAGAAGCTCATGCGCAGGGCGTCGGTGTCATGTCGCGCCCCATTCGGCCACGCGGCGTTCCAGCGTGCGGCGCGAGACGCCCAGCAGTTGCGCGGCGCGCGTCTTGTCGCCCTGCACCGAATCGAGCACCGAGAGGATGTGCATCTTCTCCAGCGTGTGCAGGTCGGTGGGCGTGGCGCTGCTGGCCTCGGGGCGGCGGGTCTGGCCGGGGTAGAGCGCCGACACGTTGAGACTGCCCAGGATCAGCGAGCGCTCGATCAGGTTGCGCAGTTCGCGCACGTTGCCCGGCCAGTCGTACTGGCGCAGGAAGTCCATCTCGGGTTCGCTGATGGCCAGGGGTTCCACGCCCAGCGAGGGCGCGAGCTGGGCGATGAAGTGGGCGACCAGTTCGGCGATGTCGTCCTTGTGCTCGCGCAGCGGCGGCAGCGTGAGGTCCACCACCTGCAATCGGAAATAGAGGTCCTTGCGGAAGCGGCCGGCCGCCACCTCTTCGCTGAGCTGGCGGTTGGTGGCGGCGACGATGCGCAGGTTCAGTGGCACCAGCTGTTCGCTGCCCACCGGTCGGATGTTGAGGTCCTCGATCGCGCGCAGCAGCGTGGCCTGGATGGACAGCGGCAGCTCGGCGATCTCGTCGAGGAACAGCGTGCCGCCCTGCGCGTAGTGGAACAGGCCGTCGCGCGCGCGCGTGGCGCCGCTGAAGGCGCCCTTGGCGTGGCCGAACAGCTCGCTCTCGATCAGCTCGGGCGAGACCGCTGCGCAGTTGACCGGCACGAAGGGGCCGCCCGCGCGGCTGCTGAGCGCGTGCAGCTCGCGCGCCACCAGCTCCTTGCCGGTGCCAGACTCGCCCTGCAGCAGCACGGTGCTGTTGACCGGGGCCACGCGCGCGATCGACTCGCGCAGATGCTGCATGGCCGGCGAGGCGCCGACCAGCGCCGCGCGCCCGGGCGCGCTGGTGACGACCGCGCGGCGCAGCACGAAGTTCTCGCGCCGCAGGCGCGAGCGCTCGTAGCAGTGTTTCACCGCGTTGAGGATCTGCGGCACGCGGAATGGCTTGAGGATGAAGTCCGACGCGCCCGCGCGCAGCGCTTCGATGGCGGTGTCCAGGTCCGCGAAGGCGGTGATCAGGATCACCTCGCCGGTGAAGCCCTGTTCGCGCAATTCCTTGAGCCAGACCACGCCGCTCTTTCCGGGCAGCGAGATGTCGAGGATCACCAGGTCCACGTGGTGGCCGCGCAGCCACTGGGCGCCGTCCTCGGCGCTGGAGGCGCTCATCACGAAATGGCAGCGCGGTGCCAGGGTCTTGACGAGGAAGTTGAGCATGCCCTGTTCGTCGTCGACGATCAGGATCGACCAGTCGGGCCAACCCTCCAGGGTTCTTTCGGGCGAGGGGGGAAGAAAGGGGGTGTCCACCCCGAAGGATTCTACGGAGTAAGCCTACGAAATCAGTGGGGTATTGGCGCATTTCCGATCCCGTGCGCGAGAGGGCGGTCGCGACAATTTGTCGCGTCGCCGATGGACAGTTTGGCGGTCCACGCCACCGCGTAATGGATTCGTTCCATGGGTTATCCCTAGGCGGCGAAGCGCATTGCCCCGCAAGCCCCCGGGGTCCGTGCGAGGGGTGGTCCACGCCGGCACCATGGCACGGTTCTGGCTATGAATTCAGAAGCGCGGCAGCATGCTGCGCTGCGACATGCGGCGATGAGAACCGCTCGCATTTCACTCGGAGGGCGGCCTTATGGATGGCTTGCATAGGGGGTGGGGGACGGTTAGATTCGACGTATGCAAAAGGCCCGCATGTTGTGATGCGGGACCGATACCCCACAGGAGACATGCATGAACAAGTCCCCACGATCCACGCCCGAAGAAGGCCGTCCGAACCTGAAGCGCCGCACCTTGTTTGCCGGCGCGTCCACCGTGGGCGCCCTGGCCGCCGCGGCCACCCTGTTGCCCCGCATGGCGCCCGAAGAGGCGGCTGCCGTGGCCGAGCCCAAGCCGGCGCCGACCAAGGGCGGTGGTTACTCGCTGAGCGATCACGTCAAGCAGTACTACCAGACCACCCGCATCTGAGCGAACAGGAGCGCCTCCCATGTTGCTGACCAAAAAATCCCCGTCGGGTGCGCACGCTTCGCGCGCATCCTCCTCCACGTCGTCCGGCTTCGTGCACCGCCTGCAGCGCGGCCTGTCGACGGCCCTGCCCACCATGGACCGCCGCGCTTTCCTGCGCCGCTCGGGCCTGGGTGTAGGCGTCGGCCTGGCCGCGAGCCAGCTCACGCTGGTGAAGAAGGCCGAGGCCGCTTCGGGCAAGTCGTCCATCGACGGCACCGGCAAGATCGAGGTCAAGCGCACCGTCTGCACGCACTGCTCGGTGGGCTGCGCGACCGACGCCATTGTGGAGAACGGCGTCTGGGTGCGCCAGGAACCGGTGTTCGACTCCCCCATCAACCTCGGCGCGCATTGCGCCAAAGGCGCGTCGCTGCGCGAGCACGGCCACGGCGAGTACCGCCTGCGTTACCCGATGAAGCTGGTGAACGGCAAGTACCAGCGCATCAGCTGGGACACCGCGCTCAACGAGATCACCGCGAAGATGAAGGAGCTGCGCGAGGCCAGCGGGCCCGACTCGGTGTACTTCATCGGCTCCTCCAAGCACAGCAACGAACAGGCGTACCTGTTGCGCAAGTTCGTGAGCTTCTGGGGCACCAACAACTGCGACCACCAGGCGCGCATCTGCCACTCCACCACGGTGGCCGGCGTGGCGAACACCTGGGGCTATGGCGCCATGACCAACTCGTACAACGACATGCAGAACAGCAAGTGCGCGTTGTACATCGGCTCCAACGCCGCCGAGGCGCACCCGGTCTCCATGCTGCACATGCTGCACGCCAAGGAAACCGGCTGCAAGATGATCGTGGTGGACCCGCGCTTCACCCGCACCGCGGCCAAGGCCGACGAGTACGTGCGCATCCGCTCCGGCACCGACATCCCCTTCCTCTTCGGCGTGCTGTACCACGTCTTCAAGAACGGCTGGGAAGACAAGCAGTACATCAACGACCGCGTCTACGGCATGGAAGCCGTCAAGGCCGACGTGATGGCCAAGTGGACCCCTGCGGCCGTGGAAGAGGCCTGCGGCGTCAAGGAAGAGCAGATGTTCAAGGTGGCCAAGATGCTGGCCGAAGCCAAGCCGGCCACCATCGTCTGGTGCATGGGCCAGACGCAGCACACCATCGGCAACGCCATGGTGCGCGCCTCGTGCATCCTGCAGCTGGCGCTGGGCAACGTGGGCAAGAGCGGTGGCGGCACCAACATCTTCCGCGGCCACGACAACGTGCAGGGCGCGACCGACGTCGGCCCCAACCCCGACTCGCTGCCCGGCTACTACGGCCTGGCCGCCGGCTCGTGGCGCCACTTCGCCAACGCCTGGGGCGTGGACTACGAGTGGATCAAGAAACAGTACGCCGACGGCACGATGGAGAAGCCCGGCATCACGGTCTCGCGCTGGATCGACGGCGTGCTCGAAAACAACGAGCTGATCGACCAGGGCCCGAACCTGCGCGGCGTGTTCTATTGGGGCCATGCGCCCAACTCGCAGACCCGCGGTCTGGAGATGAAGCGCGCGATGGACAAGCTGGACCTGCTGGTGGTGGTGGACCCGTACCCCTCGGCCACGGCGTCGATGGCGGCCATGCCCGGCAAGCCCGAAGACCTCAACCCGAACCGCGCGGTGTACCTGCTGCCGGCGGCCACGCAATTCGAGACCAGCGGTTCCTGCACCGCGTCCAACCGCTCGCTGCAGTGGCGCGAGAAGGTCATCGACCCGCTGTGGGAGAGCCGCAGCGACCACATGATCATGCACCAGTTCGCTGAAAAACTCGGCTTCGCCACCGAGCTCAGCAAGAACTACAAGATGCAGAAGATCAAGGGCCTGGACGAGCCCATGCCCGAGGACATCCTGCGCGAGATCAACAAGTCGGTCTGGACCATCGGCTACACCGGCCAGAGCCCGGAGCGCCTCAAGGCCCACATGCGCAACATGAACGCCTTCGACGTGAAGACGCTCAAGGCCAAGGGCAAGGTGGTGGACAAGGAAACCGGCTACGACATGACCGGTGACTACTTCGGCCTGCCCTGGCCCTGCTACGGCACGCCGCAGATCAAGCACCCCGGCTCCCCCAACCTGTACGACACCTCCAAGCACGTGATGGACGGCGGCGGCAACTTCCGCGCCAACTTCGGTGTGGAGCGCGAGGGCAAGTCCCTGCTGGCCGAGGACGGTTCCTACTCGGTCGGTTCGGAGATCACCACCGGCTACCCCGAGTTCGACCACGTGCTGCTCAAGAAGCTGGGCTGGTGGGCCGATCTCAGCGAGGCCGAGCAGAAGGCCGCCGAGGGCAAGAACTGGAAGACCGACCCGACCGGCGCCATCATCCGCGTGGCCATGGCCCACGGCTGCCACCCGTTCGGCAACGCCAAGGCGCGCGCCGTGGTGTGGAACTTCCCCGACGCCGTGCCGCAGCACCGCGAGCCGATCTACGGCACGCGCCCCGACCTGATTGCCAAGTACCCCAGCCACGACGACCAGAAAACCCGCTGGCGCCTGCCCATCCTGTACAAGTCGCTCCAGCAGAAAAACGTGGACGACAAGATGCATGAGAAATTCCCGCTCATCATGACCTCGGGCCGCCTGGTCGAGTACGAGGGCGGTGGCGAGGAAACGCGTTCCAACCCCTGGCTGGCCGAGCTGCAGCAGGAGATGTTCGTCGAGATCAACCCGAAGGCGGCGGCCGAGCGCGGTGTGCGCAACGGCGAGCGCGTGTGGGTCAACACCCCGACCGGCGCGCGCCTGAACGTGCAGGCGCTGGTGACCGAGCGCGTGGGGCCTGACACGGTGTGGCTGCCGTTCCACTTCTCGGGGCGCTGGCAGGGCGTGGACATGAAGCCCTACTACCCCGACGGCGCCTTCCCTGTGGTGCGCGGCGAGGCCGTCAACACCGGCACGACCTACGGTTACGACATCGTCACGATGATGCAGGAAACCAAGACCACGATCTGCAACGTCGAAAAAGCATAAGACCAGGAGCACCACATGGCACGAATGAAATTCATCTGTGACGCCGAACGCTGCATCGAATGCAACGGCTGCGTCACCGCCTGCAAGAACGAGCACGAGGTGCCCTGGGGCGTGAACCGCCGCCGCGTGGTCACGCTCAACGACGGCATTCCGGGCGAGAAGTCGATCTCGGTGGCCTGCATGCACTGCAGCGACGCGCCCTGCATGGCGGTCTGCCCGGTCAACTGCTTCTACCGCACCGACGAGGGCGTGGTGCTGCACGACAAGGACGTCTGCATCGGCTGCGGCTACTGCTCCTACGCCTGCCCGTTCGGCGCGCCGCAGTTCCCTTCGCAGGGCACCTTCGGCGTGCGCGGCAAGATGGACAAGTGCACCTTCTGCGCCGGCGGCCCCGAGGCCCACGGCAGCCAGAGCGAGTTCGAGAAGTATGGCCGCAACCGCCTGGCCGAAGGCAAGCTGCCGGCCTGCGCCGAGATGT
This sequence comes from Hydrogenophaga sp., assembly GCA_018993155.1. Taxonomy (GTDB): domain Bacteria; phylum Pseudomonadota; class Gammaproteobacteria; order Burkholderiales; family Burkholderiaceae_C; genus Hydrogenophaga. The sequence goes on along the minus strand of JAGKSX010000057.1, from coordinate 36,221 downwards.
GCTCGACCAAGGCCTTGCTCGCCGGTGACGGCGACGTGGTGGCGGACATCTTCCGCAACCGCGTGCTGCAGCGGGGCAAGGGCGCCGAAGTCTGGGGCTGGGGCACCGCCTACGGCACCGCACAAGGGACCAAGTCATGATGCGCCGCTTCGCACTCACCACCACCGTGGCCGCCGCCTTGCTCGCGCTCACCGCCTGCGGCGAGAAGCCGCAGGAAATGAACGCGGCCGGCGTCAAGCAGGACAGCGCGCCGTACCAGGGCGTGGGCAGCAGCCAGTACGCCAACACCAACTGGAAGGCGGGCGACAAGACCAGCTGGGAGCAGCAGCTCAAGACGCGCGCGCAGTACGGCCAGAACGACTACACCCGCATGGGCGGCAACAAACCCTGAGGCCCCCACCATGTACAGCCTCCTGACTCAAGGCCTGCGCCACCTGGCGTCGCCCAAGGCGTGGTGCATGGCGCTGCTGGCGCTGAGCGCCGCCTGGGCCAATGCCCAGACGCTCAAGGTGGAGCCACCGCAGGAAGACCCGGCGCCCGCCGGCGCGGCCGCACCGGCCAGTGGCCAGATGGGTGGCATCAAGGGCGCCAACATCTTCGAGATCGCGCCCGACGCGAACAAGGACCCGAAGTACCCCGAGCAGACCAACGCCGAACGCGGCCAGGTGCAGCCCGGCAACAACGCGCCGATGTGGCGCGACGTGGGCAAGGGCGTGACCGGCTATTCCAGCCTGCCGTACCCCGAGGCCGGCAACCTGATCCAGCCGTTCGTGAATTACCCCGGCGCGCGCCTGACCAACGCGGGTGAAGCCTGGCGGCAAGTGCGCAACCAGTGGATCATTCCCTATGGCGGTTCGGTGCTGCTCATCGTCGCGGTGGCCATCGCACTGTTCTATTTCGCCAAGGGCGCCATCCCCGTGCACGGCCAGCCCACCGGCCGCGTGATCGAGCGCTTCACCTACTTCGAGCGCGCCGCGCACTGGGTCAACGCCATCGCCTTCGTGGCGCTGGCGGTCTCCGGCATCATCATGGCCTTCGGCAAGTTCTTTCTGCTGCCCATCATCGGCAGCACGCTGTTCGGCTGGCTGACCTACGCGCTGAAGAACCTGCACAACTTCGCCGGGCCGCTGTTCGCGGTGTCGCTGGTGGTGGTGATCCTCACCTTCATCAAGGACAACCTGCCGGCCAAGGAAGACATCACCTGGCTGCTCAAGGGCGGTGGCCTGTTCAGCGGCCAGGAAGTGCCGTCGCACCGGTTCAACGCGGGCGAGAAGGTGGTGTTCTGGGCCGGTGTGTTCTTCTTCGGTCTGATCGTGGTGGGCTCGGGCCTGTTCCTGGACAAGCTGCTGCCCTCGGTGGACTACACGCGCGGCAACATGCAGATTGCGCACATGATCCACGCCAGCGCCGCGGTGCTGATGATGGCGCTGTTCATGGGCCACATCTACCTCGGCACCATCGGCATGAAGGGCGCCTACAAGGCCATGAAGACCGGCTACGTGGACGAGACCTGGGCCAGGGAACACCACGAACTCTGGTACGACGACATCAAGGCCGGCAAGATCCCCGCGCAACGCACGGCGGGCCCGGTGGACGCAGCCAGCGCGGCCGAGGCCTCGCGCGCCGTCAAGGCCTGAACACAACGAGACAACGAGGACAACCCATGAAACGCAGCCTCCTGTGCCTGACCCTGCTGCTGGCCGCAACGGCCCACGCCAAGCTGCCCGCGCCCCCGCCACCGACGGAAGAGGCCAAGGCCAAGGCCGCCGAAGCGGCGGCCAAGACGGCCTGGGCCGCCAAGGCCGACGGCTACAAGCTGTGTGTCTCCATGGACAAGGCCGCCGCCAACTATTTCAAGACCGCGGCGGCTACCGGCAAGAGCGTGCCCCCCGCGACGGCCAACGCCCCGGCCTGCACCGACCCGGGCCCCTTCGCCTACACCGCACCGAAACCAATCGAGGCTTCGGGTGCGCACTCGCCGCCGGAAACCGCCAAGGCGCCGCCGAGTTCCAATGCACCGGCCGCAGCGACGATGCCGGCCAAGAAATAAACCGCTTTCCCTGTCTTGCCATGGGCCGCACCCTCGGGTGGCGGCCCTTTTCATGCGGTAGTCTTCGCCCATGCCCCTGTTGCCCCAACTGACCCAGGCGCGTGCGCCGCTGACCCGTGAAGTCGAGGTCATGAACGAGCATGGCGCGCGCGAGACCATCTCCATCCCCGCCGAGCGCGACCTCACGGTCTACGTGGACAAGCGCGAGCTGGTCACGCTCATGACGCTGGGCGCGCAACCCGAATGGCTGGTGCTGGGCTATCTGCTCAACCAGCGGCTCATCGCCTCGGTGGAGGAGGTCGAATCCATCACCGTGGACTGGGACGTGAACGCCGCGTCGGTCAAGCCCCGCCATGGCATCGACCGCATCGAGGAGCGTACCTCCAAACGCGTGGTCACCACCGGCTGCGGCCAGGGCAGCGTGTTCGGCAACCTCATGGACGAGATCGATCGCATCCGCCTGCCCGACGAGGCCGGGCTGACGCAGTCGCAGCTCTACGCCATCGTCAACGCGATCCGGCTCAAGGAGAGCACCTACAAGTCGGCCGGCTCGGTGCACGCCTGCGCGCTGTTTCACGGGCAGGAGCTGCAGCTGTTCGTGGAAGACGTGGGCCGCCACAACGCGGTGGACACGATCGCGGGCTGGATGGCGCTGCAATCGGATGAACCCACCGGCGAGAAGATCTTCTACACCACCGGCCGGCTCACCAGCGAGATGGTGATCAAGTCGGCCCAGATGGGTGTGGCGGTGGTGGTCTCGCGCAGCGGCATCACGCAGATGGGGCTGGACGTGGCCTTGCGTGTGGGCCTGTGCGCCATCGGCCGCGCCACCAACCAGCGCTTCCTGTGTTACGCCAACCCCCAGCGCCTGGTGCTGGACGCGGTGCCGCCGGCAGCGCCCGTGGCCCGTGAGCGCGCCGCCCCCGCGTCTTGACGCGGCTGCGCCCGCGCGTTCGGGCATAAACTCGGATCACCCCCTCCGAGAGACCCCCCCATGAGCCGAGCCGTCCACGTCATTGACCACCCCCTGGTGCAGCACAAGCTCACCCTCATGCGCCGCAAGGACACCAGCACCAAGAGCTTTCGCGAGCTGGTGCACGAGTTGAGTGCCCTGCTCGCTTACGAGATCACGCGCGACATGCCGATGCAGGAGATCGAGATCGAGACTCCGCTGGAGAAGATGACCTCGCGCGTCATCGACGGCAAGAAGGTCGTGTTGGCCTCCATCCTGCGTGCGGGCAATGGTTTCCTGGACGGCATGCTGCAGGTGATCCCGGGCGCGCGCGTCGGCCACATCGGCCTGTACCGAGACCCCGCCACGCTCAAGGCGGTGGAGTACTACTTCAAGATGCCGCACGACATGCACGAGCGCGACGTGATCGTGCTCGACCCCATGCTCGCCACCGGCAACTCCGCCGTGAGCGCGGTGGACCGGCTCAAGAAGACGAACCCGCGCTCGATCCGCTTCGTCTGCCTGGTGACCTGCCCCGAAGGTCTCAAGACCTTCCACGACGCCCACCCCGACGTGCCGGTCTACACCCCCGCCGTGGACCGGGGTCTGAACGAACACGGCTACATCGTCCCGGGCCTGGGCGACGCGGGCGACCGAATTTTCGGCACCAAGTGAACCAGTCGGGCCGCGCGCGCTCGAACCCCGCACCATGACACAGCCCCCTCCTTCCTTGCCCATCCGTTTCTGGACTCTGGGCTGGTCTTCCCTGGTGCGCGACTGGCGCGCCGGCGAACTGCGCCTGCTGATGCTGGCCGTCACCCTCGCGGTGGCCGCGCTCACGGCGGTGGGTTTCTTCGCCGACCGCTTGCAGGGCGGCCTCACGCGCGACGCCAGCGCGCTGCTCGGCGGCGACGCGGTGATCAGCAGCGACCACGTGCCGCCGCCCTCGTTCGAGGCCCGGGCGCGCGAACTGGGCCTGACCACCACGCAGACGCTGGGCTTTCCCACCATGGGCCGCGCGCGCGAAGAAGAAGGCGGCGCCGCGCGCCTGGTGGCGCTCAAGGCCGTGGGTGAGGGCTACCCGCTGCGCGGCAGCCTGCGCGTGGCCGAGGCCCAGGGTGGGCCCGACAGCGCCACCCGCGAGATTCCCGCCCCCGGCACTGTGTGGGTGGACGAAGCCCTGCTGGTCGCGCTCGACCTGAAGATGGGCCACACGCTGCTGCTGGGCGACTCGGCGCTCACCATCGCGCGCCTCATCACGGTCGAGCCCGACCGGGGCGCGGGCTTCATGAGCTTCGCGCCGCGCGTCATGCTCAACGCGGCCGACCTGCCCGCCACCGGCCTGGTGCAGCCCGCCAGCCGCCTGACCTACCGCCTGGCCGTGATCGGCAACGAGGCCCGCGTGGCCGATTTCAGCAACTGGGCCACGAAGGCCATGGAGCAGCCCGACGTGCGCGGCATGCGGCTGGAGTCGCTTGAAGGCGGCCGGCCCGAGATGCAGCAGACGCTGGGGCGCGCCGAAAAGTTCCTCAACCTCGTGGCCCTGCTGGCCGCGCTGCTGTGCGCCGTGGCCGTGGCGATCGCCGCGCGCGGCTTCGCCCAGCGCCACCTGGACGACTGCGCCATGCTGCGCGTGCTCGGCCTCTCGCAAGGCACCATGGCGCGCGCCTACACGCTCGAATTCGCGCTCATCGGCCTGTTCGCCAGCGCCCTGGGCGTGGCCATCGGCTACGCGGTGCACCACGCCTTCGTGCTGCTGCTGGCCGGCCTGGTCGAAGCCAGCCTGCCCGCGCCCAGCATCGCGCCGGTGCTGCTCGGCCTGGGCATGGGCCTCACGCTCATGATGGCCTTCGGCCTGCCGCCGGTGCTGCAGCTGGCCCAGGTGCCGCCGCTGCGCGTGATCCGCCGCGATGTGGGCCAGCTCAAGCCCGCCACCCTGGCTGTGCTGGGCCTGGGCGTGGCCGGTTTTGCCGCGCTGCTGCTCGCGGCCAGCCGCGATCTGCTGCTGGGCGCCATCGCCGTGGGCGGTTTCGCGGGCGCGGTGCTGCTGTTCGCCGCCGCCAGCTACGCGGCGGTGCGCGTGCTGCGCGCCAGTGTGAACGAAGCCACCGCGCCGCGTGCGCTGGTCATGGCCACGCGCCAGCTCTCGGCGCGCCCGGCCTATGCCGTGGTGCAAATCAGCGCGCTTGCCGTCGGCCTGCTGGCCCTGGTGCTGCTGGTGCTGCTGCGCACCGACCTCATCTCCAGCTGGCGCAACGCCACGCCACCCGACGCGCCCAACCGCTTCGTCATCAACGTGCAGCCCGACCAGGGCGAGGCGTTCCAGCAGGCGCTGCGGCAGGCCGGGGTGCAGCGCTACGACTGGTACCCCATGATCCGGGGCCGGCTGGTCACCATCAACGGCAAGGCCGTGGTGCCGGAAGACTTCACCGAAGACCGCGCGCAGCGCCTGGTGGACCGCGAGTTCAACCTCTCCAACTCCGCCACCGTGCCCGAGCACAACCCCGTGGTGGCAGGCCGCTGGACCGACAACGAACCCGATGCGCTGAGCGTGGAAGAAGGCCTGGCCGAAGAACTCGGCCTCAAGCTCGGCGACCGCCTGGGCTTCGACATCGCAGGCCAGGTGACCGAAGGCCGCATCACCAGCCTGCGCAAGGTGGACTGGGGCTCGATGCGGGTGAACTTCTTCGTCGTGTTCCCGGTGGCCCAGGTGCCCGATGTGCCGCTGAGCTACATCAGCGCGTTCCGCGCACCCGAACCCACGAACGGTTTCGACAACGGGCTGGTGCGCCAGTTTCCCAACATCACCAACGTCGACATGAGCCAGACCATCGCGCAGGTGCAGCGCGTGCTGGGCCAGGTCATCAGCGCGGTGGAGTTCCTGTTCGCCTTCACGCTCGCGGCCGGCCTGGTCGTGCTGCTCTCGGCCGTCACCGCCACGCGCGGCGAGCGCGAGCGCGAGTTCGCCATCCTGCGCGCCGTGGGCGCGGGCTCGAAGCTGCTGCGCCAGGTGCAGCGCATCGAGCTGCTCGGCGTGGGCCTGTTGGCGGGTTTCCTGGCCTCGGCCGTGGCGGTCGCGGTGGGCTGGGCCTTGGCCCGTTTCGTGTTCCAGTTTTCGTGGACGGCTTCGCCCTGGGTGCCGCTGGGCGGTGCCGTCGCCGGTGCCTTGCTGGCTTTGCTGGCGGGCTGGTGGGGGCTGCGCAGCGTGCTGCGCACGCCCGTGGTGGAAACCTTGCGCAAGGCAGCTGTCTGAACACCGGCATGAGCGATCTCATTCAACCCCAGGAGCCCACGCAGCACGCCACGCCCTTCGACTGGATCGGCGGCGAGGACAAGGTGCGCGCACTCGTCGACCGCTTCTACGACCTCATGGACATCGAGCCGCGCTACCGCGAACTGCGCGCGGCGCACGGCAGCACGCTGGAGAGCGCGCGCCAGAAACTGTTCTGGTTTCTCTGCGGCTGGCTGGGTGGACCGCAGCACTACACCGATCGCTTCGGCCACCCGCGCCTGCGCATGCGGCACATGCCGTTCGCCATTGGCATCATCGAGCGCGACCAGTGGCTGGCCTGCATGGACCAGGCGATGGGCGAGGCCGGCGTGGACGCGGCGCTGCGCGAGCGGCTCAAGACCAGCTTCTTCCAGACTGCCGACTGGATGCGGAACTCGCCGGGCTAGGGGCTCGCGATGTCCTCGTGCAGGCAGAGGTAGTTGCCTTCGGTGTCCTTGAACCACGCTGCCTTCTCGGCACCGAGCACGCACACGTGGTTCACGGTCTTGAAGTCCGGAAAGTCATAGTCCTCGAACACCACGCCGGTCTGTTTCAGCTTCGCGATGGTGGCCGCGATGTCCGCCACCTGGAAGCTGATCGCCGTGTGCTCGGCTTTCGTGCCTTCGGGTTTGGGGAACAGCGCCAGGGTGCTGCCGCCCACCTGGTACACGAACTTGCCGTCCGGTCGGGCGCCGCCGGGCGTCAGCCCGAGCCGTCCCTCGTAGAACTGACGGGCCCGCGCCATGTCGATGACGGGGAGCATGGTGGTCACTGCAGCGTTGTTCAGCATATGCAGTCCTTTCCAACAGCGGACATGCAGTATGGACCTGCGTCAACCCGAGCGCAACAGCACCACCAGCGCGCCGGCCCCGCCCTCGGCCGGGCGCGCCTGCACGAAGGCGATCACCTCCTTCTTTTGCACTAACCAGCGCAGCACGCGGTTCTTCAGCACCGGGGTGCGCCCGGGTGAGCCCAGGCCCTTGCCATGCACCACGCGCACGCAGCGCAGGCTGGCCAGGTGGGCCTCGCGGATGAAACGGCCCAGGGCCTCGCGGGCTTCGTCGGTGCGCAGGCCATGCAGGTCGATCTGGCGCTGGATGCTCCAGCGGCCCTCGCGCAGCTTGCGCACGATCTCCGGCCCCAGGCCCGGGCGGCGGTAACTCAGCAACTCGTCGGTGTGCAGCAGGGTCTCGACATCGAACTCATCCGACAGCGCCTCGCGCATCACCGAGGCTTCGTCGCGCTGGCGCTGCAGGGGCAAGGGGTCCACCGGCACTGGGCGCGGCTCGATGTGGCCCCGGTGGGGCAGGCGTTGCACCGGGCCCACCGCCAGCTCGAACAGCCGGTGCTCGCGCTCGCGGCGCAGCGTGGCCAGCCGCTCGGCCTCGCGCCGCTGGGCCTCGGCCGCCGCGCGTTCGGCCATGGCCCGCTTGAACGCCTTCAACTCGGCCAGCGTGTGGACTTTCATGGCCGGAATTGTCGCCCGGCCAGACCGCCGCTGTCCGGCGCGGGGTTTACATCAGGCCTTCCTGGGCCATGGAAACGGCGTGCTCCCGCGTGACCACGAAATGGTCCAGCACGCGCACGTCCACCAGGGCCAGGGCGGTGAGCACGGTGCGGGTGAGCTCGATGTCGGCCAGCGAGGGCTCGGCGTTGCCGCTGGGGTGGTTGTGTGCCAGCACCACGGCTGAGGCGTGGTGGTGCAGGGCGCGCACCACGATCTCGCGCGGGTACACGGTCGCCTGGGAGAGCGTGCCCCGGAACATGTCTTCCATCGCGATCAGGCGGTTCTGGCTGTCCAGGAACATCACGGCGAACACTTCATGGGGCCGTGCGCCCAGCTGCAGCTGAAGGTATTCCCGCGCTGCCTTGGGGCTCTCGAAGACGGGTCGTTTCTCCAGCTTCTCGGTCAGCGCGCGGCGCGCAATCTCCAGCACCGCGACCACTTCCGCGCGTTTGGCGGGCCCCAGCCCCTTGATCTGCTTGAGGGAGTCGGCACCGGCGTCCAGCAGGCCTCTGATGCCGCCAAAACGGTTCAGCAGTTCATGGGCCAGCTGCAGCACGTCCTTGCCGGTGATGCCGGTGCGCAGCAGCAGGGCGAGCAACTCGACATCGCTCAGCGCGTTGGGGCCTCGGGCGAGCAGCTTTTCGCGGGGGCGTGATTCGCGCGGCCAGTGCTTGACGCCATTGATTGACAGGCCATTCATGGGCGGTCCTTCCTGATTGGGTGGGGTTTTTACAATAGGGGCTGTGTCGGCCCCCAGCCGCCTTTTTCGCATACTTTTTACTGACATACCCCCCCGCCTATGCCCCAAGTCCAAGAAGGTTCCTTCCTGACCCTGCACTACCGCATGTCCGGTGCGCAGGGGCAGGTGATCATTGACACCTTCGAAGGCAAGCCCGCCACGCTCAGCCTGGGCGCGGGCGAACTCTCGCCCGCGATCGAGCAGCGCCTGATCGGGCTGGAGGAGGGCACGCGCACGGTGATCGAACTCGCCGCGGGCGAGGCCTTCGGCGATCGCCAGCCGGACATGGTGCAGTGGGTGGCGCGCAAGCTGCTCAACGAGCTGGGCGATCCCCACGAGCAATACGCGGCGGGCGACGTGGTGCAGTTCCCCACGCCCGATGGCCTGGGCAGCTACGCGGGCGCGGCCGTTCAGGTGCGCGAGGACGGCGCGGTGCTGTTCGACTTCAACCACCCACTGGCGGGCCAGCCGGTGCGCTTCGAAGTGCAACTGATCGGGGTGCTGTGATGGGCGATTCACCCGAAATCATCATGGCCGAGCCGCGTGGCTTCTGCGCCGGCGTGGACCGCGCGATCGAGATCGTCGAGCGCGCGCTGGTCAAGTTCGGCCGGCCGATCTACGTGCGCCACGAGATCGTGCACAACACCTACGTGGTCAACGACCTCAAGTCCAAGGGCGCGATCTTCATTGAAGAGCTGTCCGACGTGCCGCCTGGCGCCACGCTGGTGTTTTCGGCGCACGGCGTGAGCAAGGCGATCCAGGAGGAAGCCAGGCAGCGCGGCTTCCAGATCTTCGACGCCACCTGCCCCCTGGTGACCAAGGTGCACGTGGAGGTGGCCAAGCTGCACCGCGAGGGCTACGAGTTCATCATGATCGGCCACAAGGGCCACCCCGAGGTGGAAGGCACCATGGGCCAGCTCGACAGCGGCATCCACCTGGTGGAAGACGTGGCCGACGTGGCCCGCGCCGCGCCCGCGCAGACCGAGAAGCTCGCCGTGGTCACGCAGACCACGCTGTCGGTGGACGACGCGGCGGAGATCCTCGCCGCCGTGAAGGCGCGCTTTCCCAGCGTGCGCGAACCCAAGCAGCAGGACATTTGCTACGCCACGCAGAACCGGCAGGACGCGGTCAAGCTGCTGAGCCCGCAGGTGGACATCGTGATCGTGGTGGGCAGCCCCACCAGCTCCAACAGCAACCGCCTGCGCGAGCTGGCGGTGAAGCTGGGCACGCCCAGCCACATGGTGGACAGCGCCGACGAGATCCAGGCCGAGTGGTTCGAAGGCAAAAGCCGCGTGGGCCTGACGGCGGGAGCCTCGGCGCCCGAGATCCTGGTGCGCCAGGTGATCGAGCGCATCAAGGCGCTGGGCGCCATCTCGGTGCGCACGATGGACGGCCTGACCGAGACCATCAAGTTCCCGCTGCCCAAAGGCCTGAAGATCGACGGCGAAGACACCAAGCCGCTGGAACACCTGCGCTGAGGCGCGCCCGCCGCGCCCGGCCAGGGCGCAAAACTACAATCGCCGCATGCTAGACATCGTTCAACTGAGAAAAGACCTCGACGGGGTCGTGGCGCGCCTGCAGACCCGCAAGCAGCCGCAGCCCTACCTGGATGTGCCCGCCTACCAGGCGCTGGAGTCCGAGCGCAAGGCGCTGCAGACCCGCACCGAGGACTTGCAGAGCCAGCGCAACACGCTGTCCAAGCAGATCGGCATGCTCAAGGGCAAGGGCCAGCACGCCGAGGCCGACGCGGCCATGGCCCAGGTGGCGGCGTTCAAGGCCGAGCTGGAAGCCTCGGCCACGCGGCTGGAGGTGATCCAGGCCGAGCTGCAGAACCTGCTGCTGGCCGTGCCCAACCTGCCGCACGAGAGCGTGCCGGTGGGCGAGGACGAAAGCGGCAACGTAGAGCTCCGCCGCTGGGGCACCCCCCGCACGTTCGACTTCGAGCTGCGCGACCACGTCGACATCGGCGAAAAGCTCGGGCTGGACTTCGAGACCGGCACCAAGCTTGCCGGTGCGCGCTTCACCTTCATGCGCGGCCCCATTGCCCGCCTGCACCGCGCGCTCGCGCAGTTCATGCTCGACGTGCAGACGCAGGAGCACGGCTATACCGAGTGCTACACGCCCTACATTGTCAACGCCGAGACCCTGCTGGGCACCGGGCAGTTGCCCAAGTTCGAGGGCGACATGTTCGCCGTGAAGAAGGGCGGCCAGGACGGCGAGGAGGTGCCGGACACGCAGGCGCTCTACCTCATCTCCACCAGTGAAATCACGCTGACCAACACCGTGCGCGACACGGTGCTGGCCGAGGCCGACCTGCCGATCCGCCTGACCGCGCACACGCCCTGCTTCCGCTCCGAGGCCGGCAGCGCCGGGCGCGACACGCGCGGCATGATCCGCCAGCACCAGTTCGACAAGGTCGAGATGGTGCAGATCGTGCACCCCGAGAAGAGCTACGAGGCGCTGGACGCGATGACCGGCCACGCCGAGGCCGTGCTGCAGAAGCTGGGCCTGCCCTACCGTGTGATCGTGTTGTGCACCGGCGACATGGGCTTCGGCTCGACCCGCACGCACGATCTGGAGGTGTGGGTGCCCGCGCAGGGCACCTACCGCGAGATCAGCTCGGTGTCCAACTGCGAAGCCTTCCAGGCGCGGCGCCTGCAGGCGCGCTTCAAGAACGCACAGGGCAAGAACGAACTGGTGCACACGCTCAACGGCTCGGGCCTGGCGGTGGGCCGCACGCTGGTGGCGGTGCTGGAGAACTTCCAGAACGCCGACGGCAGCGTGACCGTGCCCGAGGTGCTGCGGCCTTACCTGGGCGGTCTGGAGCGGCTCACGCCGCAGTGACCGGACACTCGGTGGGCGCTGGCCGCTCCCCGGATGTCGAAAGCGCCTGGCCCGTTCGTCGTGAGGGTGGGGCGCCCATGTTGGCGGCGGCCCCTTGCACCAGAAAGGAAACGCCATGGCCAAGCTCGTGTTCGGCATGAACCAGTCCCTGGACGGCTACGTCGATCACATGGGGTTCGCACCAGGTCCCATGCTCTTTCGCCATTTCATCGAGCAGGCCCAGGGGCAGACGGGCAGCGTCTACGGTCGCGTGATGTACGAGATCATGCGCTACTGGGACGACGAGCATCCGGAATGGAGTGACGAGGAACGCGCCTTCGCGGCGGCGTGGCGCCGGCAGCCAAAGTGGGTGGTTTCGCGCACGCTGAAGTCGGTCGGTCCCAACGCCACGCTGGTGGGGGATGACCTGGAGGGCGCGATCCGCGCGCTGAAGGCCGGGCACGATGGCGAGATCGAGGTGGCGGGCCCGAACCTGGCGAAGCGCCTCACCGAGCTGGGCCTGATCGACGAGTACCGCATCTACCTGCACCCCGTGGTGCTGGGGCAGGGTCAGCCCTATTTCGCCGGGCCCCGGCCGCCGCTGCGCCTGGTGAGTCACGAGCCCATGGGCGAGGACGTGCTTCGGTTGACCTACGTGCCGGCCTGAGTTCGCGAGGGTGGCCGGCGTCAGCGCGGCCGGCGCATGAGGTGTCGCGCCACCGCGTCGAAGGCGGGCAGCGTGGTCGGGTCGTTGGCGGCATTGCTCGCCACCGGGTGCGAGGCGTAGCGCACGATCACCACGCCGGCCTGCGGGTTCACGTAGATGCGCTGGCCGTGCACGCCGCGCGCCATGAAGGCGCTGTCGGGCTGGTGGGTGACCCACCACATGTTGCGGTAGCTCCAGCCGGGCAGCAGGCTGTAGCCGGCCTGGGCGAAGGCCTCGCGGCTGCCGCCGCGCCGGATGTCGTCCACCACGGCCTTGGGGATGATCTGCTGGCCGTTGAAGCGGCCGTTCTGGCGCAGCATCTCGCCAAAGCGCGCGAGGTCGCGCAGGCCGGTGTTGAGTCCGCCGCCGGCGAAGGGGGTGCCGGTGGCGTCCACGGTCAGGTAGGCGTCTTGCTCCGCGCCCAGCCGGCTCCAGATGCGCTCGGACAGCAGCTCGGCCACGTTGCGCCCGGTGACGCGCGCGATGACCCAACCCAGGGCATCGGAGTTGACGGTCTTGTAGGCGAAGGCCGCGCCGTGCCGGCCCTCGGGTTGCACCGTCTGCAGGTACTCGTAGTAGCTGCGCGGGCCGGTGTAGTCCTTCGGCTTGGGCAGCGGGTTGCCGGCCTGTGAGTAGGCCCAGACTTCCGCGTTGGGGTCGGCGTAGTCTTCGCTGTACTTCAGCCCCGTGGTCATGTCGAGCACCTGCCGCACGGTGGCGTTGCCGAAGGCCGATCGCGCCAGCTCGGGCACGTAGTCCGCGACCCGCTTGTCCGCGTCCAGCCGGCCTTCGGCCACCAGCATCGCGCCCAGCGTGCCGGTGACGGATTTGGTCACCGACATGGCGCCGTGCTGCCCCTGCGCGTTCAGCACCCCGAAGTAGCGCTCGTAGACGACGCGGCCCTGGTGCAGCACCAGGATGCCGTCGGTGTAGTTGGCGGCCAGCGATTCGGCCCAGCTCATGGTGGCCGCGCCACCCAGGGGGGTGAAGCGCACGGCGTCGATGTCCTGGCGCAGCGCGCGCGGCAGCGGCGTGGGCGCGCCCACGCCACGCGAGACGTTCACCGTGGGCATGAGCTGGCGGAAGTTCGACACGCTCCAGCGCATCGCGGGAAACTGGAAATAACTCCCGTCGTCGAAGCGCAGTTGCCGCTCCGGTGGGGGCGGGGCGCCCACCATCCAGCCCAGCTTGGCGGGGTCGCTGGCCGCAGCGTCCGGCGGCGGGGTCTGGGCGAAGGCGGTGGCGGTGACCACGCCGAGCGCGAGCGCGAACGGAAGCAGGGCGGATTTCATGGCAGGTGGCTCCCCAGGTGGGCGCGTGTCAACAATTCTCTCAGATCGGACAGCCCCACCGGCTTCTGCAGGCGCGCGTCAAAGCCGGCGAAATCGGCACGGCCGGCTTTCTCGTCTTCGGCGCCGTACCCCGTGACGGCGGCGGCGAAGAGGGTGTCGCCACCGGGCAGGGCACGCAGTTCCTGCAGGACCTGCGCGCCGTTCTTGCCGGGCATGCCGATGTCGAGAAACGCCATGCGGGGGCCGTCCTGCCGGGCGGCTTCGAGCGCGGCCTTGCCGTCGTAGGCGGTGCGCACGCGACAGCCCAGCATGCGCAGGAGGTCTGCGAGGCTGTCGGCCGAGTCGCGGTTGTCGTCCACCACCAGGAGCCAGGGCGTTTCCTGCTGGCTGGCCTGCGCGTCCATGGACGCGCCGGGCAACTCGAAATGAAAGACGCTGCCCTGGCCCGGCCCGGGGCTGGTCGCGGCGATCGTGCCCCCGTGCATCTCCACGATGGAGCGCGCCAGCGCCAGCCCGATGCCCAGGCCGGACTGCCGCGACGCGGCGACGCCGTCGCCCTGGGAGAACAGGGCGAAGATATCGTGGATGGCCGTGGCCGAGATGCCCTCGCCGTTGTCGGCCACCTCCACCCGCAGTCGGGTACCGTTCACGCGCGCGCTCAGCTTGATGGTGCCGCCGATGGGCGTGAACTTGGAGGCGTTGCCCAGCAGGTTCTGCAGCACCTGGGCGAGGCGGATTTCATCGGCGTTGACCCAGAGGTTGGCGGCGGGGATGTCGACGTCGAAGGCCTGGCCCCGCGCGTCCATCGAAGGCCGCGCCACATCGATGGCCCGGGCCACCACGTGGTTGAAGGACACGCGCTCGGGCTTGATGCGGATCTTGCCGCCGGTCAAGCGCCCGGCGTCCAGCAGGTCGTCGATCAGCCGCGTGAGGTGGGTCAACTGCCGGTCGATCATGTCGCGGCTGGTGCGCAGCGTGGGGCTGGGCGAGGCTTCCAGCTGCAGGATCGACACCGCGTTGCGGATGGGCGCGAGCGGGTTGCGCAGCTCGTGGGCCAGCATGGCGAGGAACTCGTTCATGCGTTTCAGGGAATGCTCCAGCTCGCGCAGCCTGCTGCGCTCGCTCATGTCGCGCGTGACCTTGGCGAAGCCCAGCAGGGAACCGTCCGCGCCGTGGATGGGCGTGACGATGATGTTGGCCCAGAAGGTCGAGCCGTCCTTGCGCACGCGCCAGCCTTCGTCTTCGGTCCGGCCGTGGGCCAGGGCGTCCCTGAGCTCCTGCACGGGGCGGCCCGCCTGGACGTCCTCCTGCCGGAAGAACATGCCGTAGTGCTTGCCGATCACCTCGCTGGCCGCGTAGCCCTTGATCTCTTCGGCCCCGCCGTTCCAGCTCTGGATGATGCCGTCGGGGTCGAGCATGTAGATGGCGTAGTCGCGCACGCCCTCGATCAGCAGGCGGAACCGCTCCTCACTTTGCCGCAGGGCGTCTTCGTGGGCGCGCCGCTCGGTGAGGTCGCGCGTGACCTTGCCGAAGCCGGTGAGCGTGCCGTGCGCATCGCGCATCGCGGTGATGACCACGTTGGCCCAGAACGGTGTGCCGTCCTTGCGGACGCGCCAGCCTTCTTCCTCGTACTTGCCGACCGCCGCGGCCTGCCGCAGCTCGTGGTCGGGCCAATGCCGGGCGCGCGCCGGCTCCGGGTAGAACATCGAGAAGTGCTTGCCGATCACCTCGTCGGCACGGTAGCCCTTGATGCGTTCGGCTCCCGCGTTCCACGACATCACGCGGCCCGCCGGGTCGAGCATGAAGATGCCGTAGTCCTGGACGGCCTCCACCAGCAACTGGAAGCGGTCGGCGGTGGACGGTTCGCGCGTGTCGGGGTCTGTCACTGAAGTGCGCTCCAGGGGATGGGAGGATGGGCGGCGGCGGCCCCCAGTCTACGCTGCGACGGCGGCGGGGCTGTGTGGGTTGGCGCACGGACCCCGCGTCGGGAAATTGCCCCGGCTTTCCCCGTCTGTTCGCGGTCTTGCGGATTTGCCGGCGTGGGAAATTCACTGTCCTGACAGGTCGCCTGGCTTCGCCCGCCTTCGGGCAGCGCCAGGCATTCACTTCCACTGGACGAAGAAAGAAGAAGCCGCGTGTCTCATCCCCATTCCCTTTCCACGGGTTCCCCTCTTGCCACCATGAGCCTGCGCACCAAGCTGCTGCTGCTGGTCATCGGAGTGGTGCTGGTCGGATTTGCCGTCACCGTGATCTCGCTGACCCGCCAGGCCGGCCAGCTGCAGGAAAGCACCGCGCTCCTGTACGCCGAGGAGCTGGCGAGCCGCAATGCGGCGCAGGTGGAGTCCGAGCTCAACGCCACCATGACGGCGGCGCGCACCCTGGCCCAGGCGCTCGGTGGCCTGAAGGCCACCGGGCAGGCCGACCGCATCGAGGCCGATGCGCTGATCCGCAACGTGCTGGAGGGTTCGCCCCAGTTCCTCGGGGTCTGGGTGGCCTGGGAGCCCAACGCGTTCGACGGCCGCGATGCCGAGTACGTGGACAAGCCGGGCCACGACGCCACGGGCCGCTACATCCCCTACTGGAACCGGGGTTCGGGTTCGCCGATGGTGGAGCCGCTGGTGGACTACGACAAGCCCGGCCCGGGCGACTACTACCAACTGGCCAAGCGCACCGGCAAGGAAACGCTGATCGAGCCCTACAAGTACACGGTCGCGGGCAAGGAAGTCATGATCACGACCACCTCGGTGCCCATCGTGGTCAACGGCCAGTTCGTGGGCGTGGCGGGCATCGACCTGCCGCTGTCCAGCCTGCAGGAGAAGGTCCAGGCGATCCGCATCTACGACACGGGTTATGCCAGCCTGCTGTCCAACGGCGCCCTGTATGTCGGCGACCGCGACCCCGCCCATGTGGGGCAGGCACTGACCAAGCCGGCCGAGCTGGAGGCCATGCGCACCGCGCTGGGCGAGAACCGGCCGCAGCGCGTGCGCTACCTGCACGAGGGACTGAACACCGAGGTGACCAGTGTCTACGTGCCGATCCGCGTGGGCAAGGACCACTCGTCGTGGGCCTTCGCAGCCACCGTGCCTCAGGACCGCATCCTCGCCGAGGTGCGCCAGCTCAACGTCACCGCCGCGCTTCTGGGCGCGGTGTCGATCGTGCTGGTGTCGCTCGGCCTGCTCTGGGCCCTGCAGCGGCTCGTGCTGCGCCCGCTGGGCGGTGAGCCGGCCGAAGCGGTGGCCGTGAGCGCCCGTGTGGCCCGGGGCGACCTGGGCCAGCCGGTGCCCGTGCGCACCGGCGACACCCACAGCCTGATGGCCCAGCTGGCGATCATGCAGAAGGACCTGGCCAGCGTGGTCGGCCGCGTGCGGCGTGGCGCCGAGGCCGTTGCCACGGCCAGCGCGGAGATTTCCCAGGGCAACCAGGACCTCTCCAGCCGCACCGAGAACCAGGCCAGCGCGCTGGAGGAAACCGCCGCGTCCATGGAGCAGCTGGGCACCGCCGTCGGCCAGAACTCGGGCCATGCGCGCGAGGCCGACCAGCTGGCGCGTTCGGCCACCTCGCTGGCCGAGCAGGGCGGCGCGGCCGTGCAGCGTGTGGTGGACACCATGCAGGACATCGACGCCGGTTCGCGCAAGATCGCCGACATCATCGGCGTCATCGACGGCATCGCCTTCCAGACCAACATCCTGGCGCTCAATGCGGCCGTCGAGGCGGCGCGCGCGGGAGAACAGGGCCGGGGGTTCGCGGTCGTGGCCGGTGAGGTGCGCAGCCTGGCCACGCGCTCGGCGCAGGCCGCGCGCGAGATCAAGGCCTTGATCGGCACCAGCGTGGAGAGCGTGGGCAACGGCACAGTGCTCGTGAACGAGGCCGGCCAGACCATGCAGGAGCTGATCGCCTCGATCCAGAAGGTCTCGCGCCTCATGTCGGACATCAGCACCGCCAGCGGCGAACAGAGCGCGGGCGTGAGCCAGGTTGGCGAAGCGGTGGTGCAGCTGGACCAGTCCACGCAGCAGAACGCCGCGCTGGTGGAAGAAATGTCCGCCGCTGCCAGCAGCCTGCGACAGCAGGCGGACGAGCTGGTGAAGACGGTCTCGGTGTTCCAGCTCGGGACCTCCTCCCACGGCTGACCCCGGCGGCCCGCGACGGCGGGCCGCCTTCTTTGCGCCCTATCCGTGCGCGGCGTGGCCCGAGGCCATGTCCCACACCTTTTGCGCGATGGGGTTCTTCTGCTCTTCGATGATGTGGGCCATCAGGCCGACGGTGCGCCCGATCATGGTGAGCGCCTTGCCCAGTTCGGGCGTGAGGCCCATGTCGAGCACGATGGCGCCCTTGGCGCCAGTGGCGTTGAGCGGGATCTTGCGGCCGGACTGGCGCGCCGCCGCCGCCGCGAGTTCCACCGCGAAGCGCGAGTACACGCCGTAGTAGCCGCACTCGCGGGCGATCTCGAACATCCGCTCGCAGCGGGGGTCGCCGTCCACATGGATGGGGTGCCCCACGCCCGGGATCTTGCGCTTGGCCGCTTTGTTGGCCCGCACGCATTCCTCGGCGCACGCGCGCAGTTCCTCGTCGGTGTAGCTGTCCTTCGGGGGCAGCGCGTCGCGCAGGAAGCGCGCGCTGTACTCGATGACGCCGAGGAAGCGGCTGCCGGCACCGAGCAGGCCGGCGGCCAGCGCGCCCTGCATGGCCTCGGGGGCGCCGTGCAGCGTGAGGCGCGAGGACAGCGCGCTGGGCGTGAGGCCGTGGTCGGTGGCGCTGACCAGGAACAGGTTGAGCATGCGCTTGAGCGGCGGGCTGGGGAACTCGCCCAGCAGCTCCAGCGCCAGCACGTCGATGAAGTCGCGGTTGAACAGGTCGTTGACGAGGTCATGGCCCCGCACCAGGATGGAATGGGCGTCGCCCCCGCCGATCTGGCTGTCGAACATGGTGATGTTTCCTTTGCTTGAGGTATCAGGTGGGCCGGTGCGTCACTCGATCACGGCATCGAGGGCGACCACGCCCTGACCGTCGTCGAGCACGACCAGCGGATTCACTTCCAGGGATTGCACACGCTCGCCCAGGCCCAGGAACAGCGCGGCCATGCGCTGCATGGCGTCCAGCAGCGCGGCGCGGTCGCGCGCGGGCAGGCCGCGGTGGCTGGCGAGCCGTTTGGCGATGCGCGTCTTGTCGAGCGCGCGTTCGAGCACGGCGCGGCCCGCAGGCAGGTGGCAGCGCGCCACATCGGCCTCGACCTCCACCCACACGCCGCCCGCGCCCACGCTGAGCACCGGGCCGAAGACCGCATCGCGGTGGATGCCGACCAGCATTTCCACGCCGTTCGTCACCATCTCCGACACCAGCACGCCGCGGATGGCCTGTGGCGGCACCAGGTGCCGGCGTGCGTTGGCGAGGATGCGATCGAAGGCCTCCCGCACCTGTTCTGCGTCGCGCAGGTGCAGGGCCACGCCGCCGATCTCGCTCTTGTGCAGCACGCCGTCGGCCACCAGCTTGAGCGCCACCGGAAACCCGATGCGGCACGCCTGCGCGGCGGCTTCATCGGCGGTGGTGGCCTGCGCCTCCTGAGGCGAGCGCACGCCGTGTTGCGCGAGCAGGGCCTTGGCCTGGGTCTCGCTGCAGGGCAGCGCCACGGTCGAGGAGGGCCCGCCGACCACCGCGGCCTCGGGTTCGTTGGCGGTGCCGAGCTGCTGCGCGTACCCGCTGCAGCGCTGCAGGGCCAGCGTGGCGTTGCGCAGGCTGTAGATCGGCGCGAAACCTTCTCTCACCAGCAGCTCGTGCGCCGGGCCGCGCCGGCTGCTCATCCAGACCGGCACGAAGGCCTTGCTGCCGGTGCGGGCCACTTCCAGCATGTTGCGCACCAGGCCTTCGGTGCTGGCCGCGTAGTTGGAGGTGATGGGGTACAGCACCACGTCCACGCCGGGGTCGGCGAACAAGGGCGTGAGGCAGCGCCGCGCCAGTTCGGGGTCGACCAGGGCCTTGGTGGTCAGGTCCACCGGGTTGGTCAGCGCGGCGTAGGAGGGCGCGTGCTTCGCCATCTCGGCCACGGTGGCCTCGCCCAGCGTGGCCATGGCCAGGCCCGCTTCGCCCACCTTGTCGGCCGACAGCACGCCGGCACCGCCCGACGACGAGTACACGCAGACCCGCTGCAGGTTGCGCACGCCCACGCGCGAGATCAGGCTGGCCACGTCGAGCAGCTCGTCCAGGTCCTCGACGCGGATCACGCCGTGCTGCGAGAACACCGCGTCGTTGACCACGTCTTCACCGGCCAGCGAGGCGGTGTGCGATTGGGCGGCTTTCTTGCCGAAGTCCGAGCGGCCGATCTTCAGGGCGATCAGCGGCTTGCCGGCGCGGCGCGCGGCCTGGGCCGCGGCCACGAAGCGCGTGCCGTCCTTGATGCCTTCCATCACGGTGCAGATCAGGTCGGTGCCGGGGTCGTTCGCCAGCCAGTGGATGAAGTCGGCGCTGTCCAGATCGACCTCGTTGCCGGTGGAGAACCAGCGCGAGAAGCGCACGCCGCGCTCGTCGCCCTGCATCAGCGAGCGGCCCAGGCCGCCGCCCTGCGTCACCAGGCCGATGCGCGAGAGCGCGCCGCTGCGGCCGTCGTTGCGGAATTCGGTCGAGAAGGTCAAACCCAGGCGGGGCGCCAGCAGGGTCATGCCCGCGCAGTTGGGGCCGTAGATGCGCATGCCGGTGCGCTCGGCCAGAGCCCGCATCTCGGCCTCGACCGAGCGGCCCGCCTCGCCCAGTTCGGCAAAACCACCGGTGAACACGATGGCGTAGCGCACGCCCCGGGCGGCGCAGGCGCTCAGCGTGGCGATGGCCGATTCGGCGGGCACCAGCAGCAGGGCCACGTCGATGCCCTGGGCCGGCACCTCGTCGACGCTGCGGTGCAGCGGCTTGCCCATCAGCTCGCCGCCCTTGGGGTTGACGAGGTGGACCTCACCGCTGAAATCCGAGTGCTCCAGCAGGTTGAGCACGGTGGTGTGCCCCAGCGTGCCGGGGCTGGTGGAGGCACCCACGACCATCACCGAGCGCGGCTGCGTCAGCCCCGCGAGGTCGTCGAAACGGACGGCGCTGTTCATGCGGCCTCCGTTCTGCATTTCATCAGCGTGGTCCATTCGCTCTCCACCACCACCTCGCCGCGCTGGTTCTTCACCGTGCGGTGCATCGCCACGCGGCCGGTGCCGGGGCGTTTCTGCGACAGCGTTTTCTCACCGATGCGCAGCTCCACATGCAGGGTGTCGCCCATGAAGACGGGCGCACGCCACTGGCAGCGCAGTTCGGTCAGCGCCAGGCGGGCGCCGTCCATCAGCCGGTACACCGGCATGCGGGTGGTCAGGCCGGATGCGATAGCCAGGGTCAGCAGGCCGTGCGCGGCGCGCTGGCCGAAGGGGTGCTCGGCGGCGAACACCGCGTCGGTGTGCAGCGCGTTGTAGTCGCCCGAGAGGCCCGCGAACTGCACCACGTCGGCCTCGGTCACGGTGCGGCGCGGGCTTTCCCAGGTCTGGCCGGTCTGCAGGTCGTCGAAGTACAGGCGCCGGCCCAGGTGTTCGTCCAGGTCGAAGGGGGTGCTCATGCGTAGCGCCCTCCGGTGACGTGCACGG
This sequence comes from Hydrogenophaga sp., assembly GCA_018993155.1. Taxonomy (GTDB): domain Bacteria; phylum Pseudomonadota; class Gammaproteobacteria; order Burkholderiales; family Burkholderiaceae_C; genus Hydrogenophaga. The sequence continues at coordinate 15,283 of JAGKSX010000057.1, read as the reverse complement.
TCTCGCCGGTGGTGAAGCCGGCCAGCCGCGAGGCCAGGAAGGCCACGGTGGCGGCCACGTCGGCCGGGTCGCCCAGGCGCGCCACGGGCGTGTTGGACTTGGCGCGTTCGGTGAGCTCGGCGTAGTCGGGCCGCTGCTGCATGCGCGGCGTGGAGATCACGCCGGGCGCGACCGCGTTGGCGGTGATGCCAAACTTGCCCGACTCCAGTGCGAGCGAGCGCGTGAAGCCGATCAGGCCGGCCTTGGCCGCCGAGTAGTTGGTCTGCCCCGGGTTGCCCAGGTGGGCACGCGAGGCGATGTTGACGATGCGGCCGTAGCGCTGCGCCATCATCAGCGGCAGCACGGCGCGCGAGCAATGGAAGGCGCCCAGCAGGGTCACGTCGAGCACCGCGTGCCAGTCTTCTTCGCGCATGCGGGTGAGGTAGCTGTCGCGCGCGAAGCCCGCGTTGTTGACCAGCACGTCCACCTTCTGCCAGCGGTCGGTGGCCTTCTGCACGGCCTGGGCCACCTCGTCCTTGCTGGTCACGTCGGCCCGCACGCCCAGCGCCTGGCCGCCCAGGGCGGTCAGTTCTTCGCAGGCAGCGTCGATCGCGTCCTGGTTGGTGTCGCACACGACGACGTTGCAGCCTTCCTGCACGAAGCGCCGGGCCATGGCCAGGCCCAGCGTGCCCGCTCCGCCCGTGATGAAGGCGGTGCTTTCTTTCAGTCCGAGATCCATGATCGGTCAATCCATTCAAGGCAAGGTCAGTCGATCTGCAGCTTGGCGGTTTCCACCAGGGTCTTGGCCTCGGCGCGTTCCTTTTCCCAGAACTTCGCGAAGACCTCGGGCGTGCTGCCCACCAGCGGCGTGTAGATGCGGGCGAAGCGCTCGCGCACCTCGGGCGTTTCCAGCGTCTCGCGCAGCGCCTTGGAGAACTTGTCGACGATGGGTTTGGGCGTGCCCGCCGGCATGACGACGGCCTGCCAGGTGGTGACCTTGAAGCCGGGGACGCCGGCCTCTTCCACGGTGGGAATCTCGGGCATGTCGGCGGCGCGCTTGCCACCGCTGACGGCCAGGGCGCGCAGCGAGCCGTCCTGGATGAACGGGGCGGTGGTGGAGCGGCTGTCCACCATGAAGGTCAGGCGCCCGGCCAGCAAGTCCTGAATGGCCGGCGCGCTGCCCTTGTAGGGCACGTGGGTCATGGGTGCGTTCAGGGCCAGGGCCAGCGAAGCGCCGGCGATGTGCATGGAGCTGCCGTGGCCAGCCGAGCCGTAGGACATCGTGGCACCGGTTTGCCTGATGCCTTGCAGCAGCTCCTGCATGGTGCGGTAGGGCGAGGACTTGGGCACCACCACCACCAGGGGCGAGTCGGTGAGCTGGGTCACGGGCACGAAGGCCTTGCCCGGATCGATCTTCACGCCCTTGTAGAGGTAGGTGTTGACCGCCAGCGGGCCCACGTTGGCCCACAGCGCGGTGTAGCCGTCGGGCGCGGCGGTGGCCACGGCCTGGTTGGCGATGTTGCCGTTCGCGCCGGGCTTGTAGTCCGGCACCACGGGCTGGCCCAGCCGGCGCGCGAGTTCTTCCTGCACCATCTTGAAGGCGATGTCGGACGCACCGCCGGGGGCGAAACCGATCACCATGCGGATGGGCTTGTCGGGCCATTCGGCCAGGGCGCTGCCCGCGAGCGTGCACGCCGCGAGGCCGAAAACGATTTTTTTGCTGAGTTTCATTGGTGGTCTCCTGGGTTGAAAGGGTTTACACGCTCATGTCGTACTTGACGTTCTTGAGCTGGGTGTTTTCGTAGATCGCTTCGAGCCCGCGCTCCTTGCCGATGCCGGACTGCTTGTAGCCGCCGAAGGGCGCGTCGAAGGAGGTGCGCACGCCGGTGTTGATCGCCACGCTGCCGCTCTGCAGGCCGTGCGCCATGCGCAGGGCGCGGCCGCCATCGCGCGTGAACAGCACGGCGGCCAGGCCGTAGCGCGAGTCGTTGGCGAGGTCCAGCGCCTGGGCCTCGTCGCGAAAGCCGATGACCGATTGCACCGGGCCGAAGATCTCGTCCTGCGCGGACTGCATGCGGTTGTGCGAGTTCAGCAGCAGGGTGGGCCGCACGAAAAAGCCGGCAGCCGTCGTGGCGTCCAGCGCCATCTGCCCGGACGCGGCGGGCAAGGCACCTTCGCGGCCGGCGATTTCGATGTACTGCTCGACGCGCTGCTTCTGCGCCGCGCTGACCAGCGGCCCCATCTCGGTGGCCGGGTCGGTGGGCGAGCCCACGCGCACGGTCGCGAGCCGCTGCTGCAGGCGTTGAATGAATTCGTCGCGGATGCCGTCCTGCACCAGCAGGCGGGTGCAGGAGATGCACACCTGGCCCGAGTTCTTGATGAGGTCGCCCGCGGCCACGGCCACGGCCTTCTCCAGCGGCGCGTCGTCGAACACGATGAGGGGCGATTTGCCGCCCAGCTCCAGGGTCACGCGTTTGACGTCGCTGGCGGTGGCGGCCAGGATGCGCGCGCCGGTCACGGTGCCGCCGGTGAACGACACGCGCGAGACCAGCGGGTGCGTCACCAGCCGCTGGCCCACGGTGGCGCCCGGGCCGTTGACCACGTTCACCACACCCGCGGGGAAACCGGCCTCCTCGAACAAGCGCGCCAGCGCCATGGTGGACAGCGGCGTCACCTCCGAGGGCTTGAGGATCACCGTGTTGCCCGCGGCCAGGGCCGGCCCGAGCTTGTTGACGGTGAGCGTCATCGGGTAGTTCCACGGCATGACCAGGGCGCACACGCCCAGCGGTTCGCGCAGGGTGAAGTTCAGCACGTCCGGCTGCCCCACCGGGATGGTCTCGCCGCGCACGGCGGGGATGATGCCGGCGAAGTACGCCAGCGACGCGGGCATGGCCTTGAGCGATTCCAGCGAATGCGTGATGGGCTTGCCCACGTTCAAGGTTTCGAGCCAGGCGATCTTTTCGCGGTCGCGCTCGAACAGCTCGGCCAGGCGCCGCAGCAGCCGGCCGCGCTCGGCTGGGGTGGTCTTGCGCCAGTGTTTTTGGTGCGCCTCGTGCGCGGCCATCACGGCCGCATCCACGTCGGCCTCGGTGGCCTCGTGCACCTGGGCCAGCACCTGGCCGGTGGCGGGGTTCAGGGTGTCGAAGGTGCGGCCTTGTGCGCCTGCGGTCCAGCGCTCGCCGATGAGCAGTTCATAGGGCCGGGTGTCGACAACGTTCATGGGGAAACTCCTGGGTGGGCCATCTGCAGGTACAGCGACCGGATGTCTGGGTGCGCCAGCGGGCGCGGGTTCAGCGGGGTGGAGGCGCTGCGCAGCGCCCGGGTCGCAAGTTCGTCGGCGTCCTGCGCCGACAGGCGCAGATCCGTGAAGCGCGTGGCGATGCCGCCGAGCCGGGCCAGGCCTTCCACTGCTTCGATCAGTGCCAGCGCGTCGTGCTGCTCGTTGCCGGTGCTCGCGATGTCCAGCGCGCGTGCCGCCTCCGCGTAAGGGCGGGCGTGGGTCTGTACCGTGTGGCGCGCCACCACGCTGAACACCGGGGCCAGCACTTCCGCGTGCGTGAGGTGCACGCGCGCTTCGAGCGGCGTGCACATGCCGTGCACCGCGTCCACCTTGTTCAGGCCGATGGCCACGCCCGCGAGGTAGGCGCCCATCTGCATGTCGGCGCGGGCCTGCAGGCTGTCCGGTTCCCGCAGCACGGCGGGCAGGGCTGGCAGGCAGATGCGCAGCGCGTGCAAGGCCAGGGCCTTGCCGACCGGGGACGGGTCGGTGTTGACCCAGGTGCCCAGCGCGTGCAGCACCGCGTCGAAGCCGCCGTGCGCGGTGGGGCGGGGCGGCAGGCCCAGCGTCAGCGAAGGTTGCAGTGCCACGATGGCGGGGCGGGGGCGCAGCGAGCGGTACAGGTGCTTGCGGCCGTCGTCGCCCTGGATCAGCGCAGCCGAGCTGCTTTCGCTGCCGGTGCCCGAGGTGGTGGGCACCGCCAGCAGCAGGGCGTCCTCGGGCGTGGCGGGGGCGTCGAGCCAGGCCCGGCCGCGCGGCGCCTGCAGTTCCTCCACGTCCAGGCCGCCGGCCAGGCCGGCCAGGACCACCTTGGCCACGTCGATCGCGCTGCCGCCGCCCACGGCGATGAGGCTGCCGCAGCCCAGGCGCCGCGCCGTCTGCAGCGCCTCGCGCACCTGGGTCAGCGTGGGGTTGGGCACCACGCCGTCGTACACCTGCCAGGACAGCCCGGGCACGGTGGCGAGCGCGGCCTGCACGGCGGGGCCGACGGCGCGCCACACCACCGGGTCGGTGATGACCAGGGGCTGGCGCAGGCGCGCGCCGGCCACCTGCACGGCGCGCTCCAGCGCATCGGGGCCCCAGTGGCTGTCGCCGGGCCAGGAAATGCCGCCGCCGGTGGCCAGGGTGGCCACGGGCTGAGGCAGGGGGTTGATTTTGTCTGTCATTCTCTTTATAATTTGCATGGCGAATTGATAACTCGCTAAGTGAATTGATCATACGAAAGGTGGCATCCCCATGTCAAGCACCGACACGTCCACAAGTCCTGTGGGCGAACCCCCGGAGGCGGCCGAACCCGACCGCCAGTTCGTCACGGCGCTCGCGCGCGGGCTGGAGGTGCTGCGTTGTTTCGACGCCGAGCGGCGCATGCTGGGCACCACGGAAATCGCCCACCTGACAGGGCTCGCGCAGCCCACGGTCTGGCGGCTGTGCCACACCTTGCAGAAGACCGGCTTCCTGAGCCCGGTGCCGGGCAAGGACAAGCTGCAGCTGGGCGCGGCGGTGATTGCGCTGGGCGCGGCCGCGCTCGCCGGGCAGGAGGCGCTGGAAGTGATTCGCCCACGGCTGCAGGCATTGGCCGACCGCTACCAGGTGGCCGTGGCCCTGGGGCGCCGGGACGGCGACAGCATCGTCTACCTGCTGCGCTGCCAGGGCAATTCACCGCTGCTGATGAACCTGCGCGTGGGCTCGCGCATTCCGCTGTTCCACAGCGCGATCGGCTGGGCCTACCTGGCCTCGTGCACGCCCGACGAGCGCGCGCGTCTGCTGGCCGAGGCCGGCGACGCGGCCGCCGATCCGGCGGAGCAGCAGGCACTGGCACAGGCCATCGCGCGGTACCCGGAGCGCGGCTTCACGTACCACGAGCGCCCTCGGCACCAGATCAACACCGTCGCATCGGCCATCGAACTGCCGGCCGGTGAACGCTATGTGATCAGCTGCGGCGGCCCGGCGACGCTGCTGCCGCAGCCGCTGATGCTCAGCGAGGTGGGGCCGCTGTTGCGCCAGCTGGCGCTGGAGCTCCATCCGATCCTGCTGATGGGGCGGCACGTATGAGCGCGGGCGTCACGATTCCGGACCGTCTTCCCACGCGCATCACCGAGCTGCTGGGCATCCGCTGGCCCTTGCTGCTGGGCGGCATGATGTGGCTGTCGGACGCGCGCCTGGTCGCCGCCATGGTGCGCGCTGGCGGCATGGGCTTCATCACCGCGCGCAGTTCGCGCTCCGACGAGGCGTTCCGCCAGGCGCTGCGCGACTGCCGGGAATGGACCCAGGGCCAGCCCTTCGGTGTGAACCTCACGCTCTCGCGCCGCGTGGCACAGAACGATGTGATGCTCACGCGCCTGCGCATCGCGCTCGAAGAGGGCGTGCGGATCTTCGAGACGGCGGGGCTGCCGCCCACGCCGCTGTTGCCCGCGATCAAGGAAGCCGGCGCGGTCGTGGTCCACAAGTGTGCGCACGTGCGCCACGCGGTGGCCGCACAGAACATGGGTGTGGACGCGGTCACGCTGGTGGGCATGGAAGAGGGCGGCCACCCGGGCAACAACCAGCTGCCGACCTTCCTGAATGGCGCGTATGCGCTGGAGCGACTGCAGGTGCCGCTGGCGCTGGGTGGTGGCATTGGCCACGGCCGGCAGATCGCCGCCGCGCTGGCCCTGGGGGCGGATGCGGTGGTGATGGGCAGCGTCTTCACCGCGGCGGTGGAGACGCCCGCGCACGAGGCCTACAAGCAGCGCGTGGTGAATACCGACGAACATGGCACCCGCGCCGTGCTCGGCAGCCTGGGCGACACCTGGCGCATCATCGACAACGACAACGCGCGCAAGGTGGCTGCGCTGGAGCAGACGGGCGCGAACAGCTACGCGGCGTTCGGTGAGCTGATCAGCGGCGAGCGCACGCAGACCCTGGCCTACCAGGCCGGCCAGCACGAGGAAGGCATGCTCTCCATGGGGCCCGCCGTGGGTTTTGCGCGCGCGATCGAGCCGGTGGCCAGCATCGTGCAGCGGCTGCAACGGGAGTGCGTGCAGGCCTGCGGCCGATTCCAGCGCCTGCAGGTGTCGGCTTAGGCGCGCCGCTCAGGCCCGACGCGCATCCCCGCCTGCCAGGCGCGGACCTGGTCGACGATGAAGTCGATCAGGGTCCGTGTGGCCAGGGTCTGGAAGCGGTTCGGCATGCGCAGCAGGAACATGCGCGTGCCGAACACGCTCAGCCGCCAGTCGTGAAGGGCCGTGACCACGCGGCCCTCGGCGACATCCTGGTCGATGACGTAGTCGGGCACCAGCCCCACGCCCAGGCCGGCCAGGATGGCTTCGCGCAGGAACTGGAAATTCTCCGAGGCGAGGGTCGGGCGCTGGCTCAGCTCGCGCCGTTCGCCGTCGCGGTAGGCCGAGATCCGCAGCTCGCGGCCGGAGACGGCGGAGGTGATCAAGGGCACGCGCTCCAGCTCTTCCAGCGTGCTGGGCATGGCATGCAAGCGCGCATGCTCGACCGAGGCGCAGACGGCGTAGCGCACCGCCGCCAGTTCCGTCGCCACCAGCTGCTGCGGCGGCTCGGACATCACCCGCACCGCCACGTCCACCTCCTCGTGCAGCAGGTCGTCGACGCGGTTGTCGAACAGCAGCTCCAGCGCGATGTCGGGGTACCGGCGCTTGAACTCGATCAGCCAGCCCGACATCACCAGGTGCCCGAAGCCGGTGGGCACGCTCAGGCGCACCGAGCCGTGCAGCGAGCGCCCGAAGGTTGTCACCGACTCGCGCGCCGCCATCAATTCGTCGCGCACCACCTTGCCGTGCCGGTACAGCCGCTCACCGACCTCCGTCAGCTCCACACGCCGGCTGGTCCGCCGCATGAGCTGCTGGCCCAGCGACTTCTCCAGCTGGGCCAGGTGGTAGCTGATGTTGGCCCGGCTCATCTTCAGCTGGCGGGCGGCCAGGCTGAGGTTGCCGGCCTCGACGATGCCCACGAAGAGCACAAGCGCGTTGGAGTCCATGGGGTGATATGTCAAAAATCCTTGACGTATTGTTCATGATTATTGTGATTGTCAAGCGGCTTCGATGGGTCAACAATCCGGCTCCCCCACAGGAGATGCCCCATGTCGCTGGACCCGGAAACCTTTCAATTGCTCAAGGAAAGCGTGCACCGCTTTGTTCGCGACCGGCTGATGCCCGCGGAAGACGAGGTGGAGGCGCGCGACGAGGTGCCGGCCGACATCGTGGCCGACATGAGGGAACTGGGGCTGTTCGGCATTTCGATTCCCGAGGCATTCGGCGGCATCGGGCTGAGCCTGGCGCAGGAATGCGAAGTCGCCCACGAACTGGGGCACACCGCGCTGGCGTTCCGCTCGGTGGTGGGCACCAACATCGGCATCGGCTCGCAAGGCATCCTGATGGATGGCACACCCGCGCAGAAAGCCGAGTACCTGCCCCGCATCGCCAGCGGCGAGCTGATCGTGTCCTTTGCGCTCACCGAGCCCGATGCCGGCTCGGACGCGGCCTCCCTCAAGACCCAGGGCGTGCGCGACGGCAGCGACTACCTGCTCAGCGGCACCAAGCGGTTCATCACCAACGCCCCGCGCGCCGGTGCCTTCACCCTGATGGCGCGCACCGAAGGCGCGGGCGCGGGAGGCATCACGGCCTTCATCGTCCCCGCGGGGCTGCCGGGGCTCTCCCTGGGCCCGCCCGACAGGAAGATGGGGCAGCGCGGCACCAAGACCTGCGACGTGTATCTGGATCAGGTGCGGGTGCCCGCCGCGAACATCATCGGCGGTGAGCCCGGCAAGGGCTTCAAGACCGCGATGAAGGTGCTGGACCGGGGCCGCCTGCACATTTCGGCGCTGGCCTGCGGCATGGCCAGCCGCATCCTGCGCGAGAGCATTGCCTACGCGCAGCAGCGAAAGCAGTTCGGGCAGCGCATTGGCGATTTCCAGCTGGTGCAGGCCATGCTGGCCGACAGCCAGGCCGAACTGCAGGCGGGCTGGGCGCTGGTGCAGGCGGTGGCCGCGCGCTACGACGCCAAGCCCTTCGGTGCGCCCGATGCCGAGGTGAGCATGCAGGCCTCGTGCGCCAAGATGTTCACCACCGAGATGGTGGGCCGCGTGGCCGATCGTGGCGTGCAGATCCACGGTGGCTCGGGCTACATCAACGACTACAAGGTCGAGCGCTTCTACCGCGACGTGCGCCTGCTGCGGCTCTACGAGGGCACGACCCAGATCCAGCAGGTGGTCATCGGCAAGCACCTGATGAAGGCAGGCTGAGCACGGCCGCGCCCGACCGGCCCTCGGGCGGCGCAACGATCTCGCCGCATTGTCGAAACGCTTCGTCGCTGATGGTCACGGTTTCACCTCCAGAGCTTCAGGTGCTGCATTGCTTCGCAAGCTGGCCCCTGTTCATGGCCCGTCACTGCCTGCGATGAGCGACCCGCTTCTCGAAGACACCTGTTGGATCTGCTGCCGCAGCCAACGCCGCAAGGGGTCGGCGTCGGTGCGTTCGTGCCAGATCTGTTTCACCTCCACCCGGGGCAGGTCGATCGGCAGCGGGTGGATCTGCAGATCGGGGTCGCGTTGCGCGGCCTCTTCGGCCACCGAGCGCAGGCAGGTCAGCAGAAAGGCCGTGTCCCGGACCAGGCGGGTCGGGGCCAGGAAGCTGGAGAGGCCCGCCGCGATGCGGCGGCGCAGACCCCGCGCCTCCAGGGCGCGGTCAACCCGCCCATGCAGATCGCCAGTGAGCGTGGTCAGCAGGTGTTCGCAGGCCAGGAATCGTTCGAGCCCCAGCGGTCCTCCGTTCAAGTGGGGGTTGTGGCGCGAGGCCAGCACCACGAAGTCTTCGCTGAACAGGCGCTGCTGGCGCAGCGTGTCGGGCAGCTCGTCGTAGAAACCCGCGATGGCGAGGTCGCAGCTGCCTTTTTCCAGTTCCTCGCGAGGCAGCTGGCCTCGCGTGTTGTGCGTGATCAGGATGACCCCGGGCGCCTGGGCGCGCAGCCGGGGCAGCAGCCCGGGCAGCAGGGTCTGTTCAAGGTAGTCGGTGGTGAAGAGGTGCAGCCGCTCGTTGCGCGAGAGGAAGTCGCTGCCTTCGCTGCGGTGGTAGAAGGCCTCGATGTCGCCCACCAGCGCCTGCACCTGCGGCGCGAGTTCGTGCGCCCGGGGCGTCGGCGTCAGGCCGCGCGGGGCGCGCACGAAGAGCGGGTCGCCCATCTCGTGGCGCAGCTTGGCCAGCTTGTGGCTCAGCGCGGGCTGGCTCAGCGCCAGGCGTTCGGCCGCGCGCGAGGCGTTGCGCTCCTGATAGACCACGTGGAAGACCCGCAGCAGGTTGAGGTCCTTGCTGTCAATATTCATTTATTGAATTCCAAAGATCGAATATTTCGACTTTTCGAATCATAGAAGCGTCCCGATCATCGCGCTCAACCCATTTCAACCACGGCCCGCGGGCCTCGAAAGGATGCGCGATGAAGAAGATTTTGATGGTGCTGACCTCCCACGACCGGCTGGGCGACACCGGGCACAAGACCGGTTTCTGGCTGGAGGAGTTCGCCGCCCCGTACTACCGGTTCAAGGACGCGGGCGCGCAGGTCACGCTGGCCTCGCCCCTGGGTGGGCAACCGCCGATCGACCCCAAGAGCCACGAAGCCGATGCCCAGACCGAAGCGACGCGCCGCTTCAACGCCGACGCCCAGGCCCAGGCCGCCCTGGCCCGCACCCTGCCTCTGGGCGACGTGAACGCGCAGGACTTCGACGCCGTGTTCTACCCCGGTGGTCACGGGCCGCTGTGGGATCTGGCGGAAGACACCCGGTCCATCGCGCTGATCGAACGCTTCCTGGCGCAGGACAAACCGGTGGCCGCGGTGTGCCATGCCCCCGCCGTGCTGCGCCATGTGAAGGACGCGCAAGGGCAGCCGCTGGTGCGCGGCCGCCAGGTCACCGGCTTCAGCAACAGCGAGGAATCGGTGGCCCAGCTCACCGAGGTGGTGCCCTTCTCGCTGGAAGACATGTTGACCGGTCACGGCGGCCTCTACACCCGCGGGGCCGACTGGCAGAGCCATGTGGTGGTGTCCGGCCGGCTGATCACGGGGCAGAACCCGGCATCTTCCGAAGCGACGGCCGAGGCCTTGCTCGCGCAGATCGGAGCGCGCCCATGAATCGCGCCGCGTTCGCACTGGCTGCGCTGCTCACCGTTCCCTGGGTGACCCATGCCGCCGATCTGTTGCCGCTGGAGCGCTGGCGCAGCTACCAGGGCGTGAGCTGGGACGCTGCCGCACCCGGGCAGGTGGCTGTGCCGTTCGCGCAATCGGTGAACGCGCCCATCGCCGGCCTGCATTTCGACGCCCGGGGCGGTGCCTACGTGAGCACGCCCCGCCTGCTCTCGCCCGCCGCGCCGGCCACCCTGAGCCGGCTCGACACCACGGCCGACGGTGGCCCCGCGAGGCTGACCGCCTTTCCTTCCACGCAGGGCAACGATGTGAAGGTGCCGCCCCACCTGGCCTTGCGCAACGTGCTCGGCTTCCATGTGGACCGGCGCAACGGCTGGCTCTGGGCGCTGGACATGGGCTTCGTGGCGGGCGAGGCCGAGGCGCCCGCCGGGGCCCAGAAGGTGATGGTGTTCGAACTGGCCTCGGGCAAGCTCTTGAAGACCATTGCGCTGGACGGCGTGGCCGATCGCGTGGGCAGCTTTCTCAACGACATCGCGGTCGACGAGCGCCGGCGCGTGGCCTATGTGTCCGACAGCGGCTTTCGCAGCGCGCCGCGCAACCAGGTGGGCCTGATCGTGGTGGACCACGCCACCGGCACGGCCCGGCGTGTGCTGGACGGGCACGCCAGCCTGCAGATCGAACCGGGCGTCAAGGTGGTGTCCGGTGGCAGCGAGGTCTGGCCCGGCAACCCCTTGCTGATCGGTGTCAACGGCATCGCGCTCTCGCCCGATGGCCAGACGCTGTACTGGACGGTGACGACCGGCACGCAGGCCTGGGCGGTCCCGACCGCGGTGTTGCGCCGGGCGAGCGCCAGCGATGCGCAGATCGCGCGCGAGGTCCGAAGCCTGGGCGTGGTCGGCGGCAACACCGACGGCATCGTCACGGACCCGGTGGGGGACCTCTACATCACCGACGTGACGCGAGGCGGCATCGTGCGTTACAACCCCTCGACGCGCGAGCTGGCGCTCATCGCCGCGAACGGCGCGGTGCGCTGGCCCGACACGCCGGCCTGGCACCCGGGTGGTGACCTGGTCTTCACCGCCAGCGCGCTCAACCAGCACTTCGCCGGCCAGGTCCAGGCCGGGGAGGAGCGCTACGAGCTGTGGCGGCTGCGGCCGCGCGGCCAGAAGGCAGCGCGCCACTGACGATCCCGCGCCCCGCCTGTCCGACGCCACGCTGTTTCCTGTGCTGAGCCGCAGGCGACAGCGTGGCCTTGTCACGCCCGTGCATCCCGCCCTTTTCTGCTACATTCCCGAACAGGATATATGATGTAAAAAGTAAGGTGCGGAGATGGCTGAACTGGGCCGAGTGGAAAAGCAGAACCTGTCCCAACGCGTGTACGTTGAGATTCGCAATGCCTTGATGAACGGGCAATACGCGCCCGGTTCGAGGCTGCGCATCGCCGAACTCGCCGAGGTGCTGGGCACCAGCATCACGCCGGTGCGCGAGGCCATTTTCCGCCTGGCCAGTGAGCAGGCGCTGGACGTGACCGCCGCGACCTCCATCGCGGTCCCCGAGCTGGATCTGGCCACCGTGCGCGAGATCCAGCTCATGCGGGGCCTGCTCGAAGGCGCGGCCGCCGCCCAGGCCGCGCGGCAGATCACGCGCAAGGAAATCGAGCACCTGGAGAAGATCCAGGACCAGTTCATCAAGGCCTCGGCGACCAACCCGAAGGACGCCGCCCGGCGCAACCGCGACTTCCATTTCGAGCTGATGGCCGCTGCGCGGCTGCCCAGCCTCTCCGCGGTGGTCGAGACCCTCTGGGTGCGGATGGGGCCGTTGCTGAACACCTTCCACGCCAAGGTGCCGCGGCGCAACATCTTCAACAGCGGCCACCCGCACTACAAGGTGCTCGAAGGCCTGAAGGCCCGCAACCCCGAGATGGCGTCCAGGGCCATCCAGGAAGACATCCAGTGGGGTGAGCGGGTGTTGACCGAGTGGATGAGCGGGCGCTCGGTCGAAGAGATCTACGCCTAGGTGTTCAGCCGGCCTGGCCAGTCGTGAATTCGACCAGCAGCCGGATCTGCGTCGTGACCATGTGCACGCCCTTGTGGATGCGCTGGCCGTTCTCCGCCGCTCGCTGCAGCAAGGGCGTGACGTCGGGCTGCATCACGACCTCGGCCACCACCGTGTCCTGGCGCAAGGTGGTCGGGTCGAACGGCAGGGGGTCTTCGGGGTGCAGGCCCAGCGAGGTGCCGTTGACGGCGATGTCGTAGCCCTCCATGCGCGCTGGATTGAGTTCGACCACCAGACCCGGGAAGTGGCGCGAGAGCTGCTGCCCCAGTTCGCGCGCCTTGTCCATCGAGCGGTTCCGGATGCCGATGCGTCCCACCTGCGACCCGGCCAGCTCGAACGCGATGGCGGTCGCCACGCCGCCGGCGCCCGCGAGCAGCACCGAGCGGCCGGCCAGCGGGATGCCCCGCTCGAGCAGGCCCTGCACAAAACCCTGGCCGTCGTGCATGCGGCCCGACAGCGTGCCATCGGCGTTCTTGCGCACCGCGTTGCACACGCCCATCACCGCGGCCAGACCCTCCAGCGTGTCGCAGTGCCGGCAGACCTCCTGCTTGTGCGGGATGGTGATGACGAAACCAGGGATGTTCTCGATGCGGCGGATGGCCTCGATGGCCGCGGGCAGGACCGCGGGCGAGACCTTCCACGGCACCATCACGGCGTTGATGCCGTGCTCGCTGCAGTGCTGGTTGAAGAAGCCGGGCGTGCGCACGTGCTCGCTCGGGTAGGCCAGCAAGGGCACCACGGCGGTTCGGCCATTGACGGCGGGGGTCGGAGGAAGGTTCACGCTCATGGGCTCCGGTGTGGGTTCAGGCGATGCCGAATCCGCCGTCCACCGGCATCACGATGCCGGTGACGTAGGCGGCCTCGGCCGACAGCAGGAAGCTCACCACGCGGGCCACGTCCGCTGGCTGGCCCCAGCGACCGAGTGGAATGCGGCCCAGGATTGCCGTGCTGCGCTCCGGATTGTGGATGGCGCCGGAAGCGAGCCGCGTGTCGATCCAGCCCGGCGCGATCGCGTTGACCCGCACGCCGTCGGCGGCGAAGGCCACTGCGTGCGAGCGGGTGAGGGAGGTCACGCCGCCCTTGCTGGCCGAGTACGCCGGGTTGCGGGCCGAGCCGAACTGGCTCCACATGGAGGCCACGTTCACCACCGCGCCACGCGCCGCCTTGAGGCCGGGCAAGGCGGCGAGCGTCAGCCGGTTGACCGCGTTGAGGTTGATCGCCACCACCTTGTCGAAGCCGTCGGGCGTGAGTTCCTTCTGCTCGTGCAGGATGATGCCCGCCGCATTGACCAGCCCGTCGACGTGCGGGAGCCGCTCGAACAGGGCCGCGATCGCGGCGGTGTCGGTCACGTCCAGGCGGGTGAATTCGAGTTGGTCGGGCAGCGTGGGCTCGGTGTCCAGGCCGGCGCAAACCACGCGCCAGCCCTGGGCTTGCAGCTCCTGGGCGCAGGCCAGCCCGATCCCCGTGCCGCCGCCCGTCACCACCGCCACCTTTTGCCGTTGATTCATGAAAACGTCTCCTTGTTGATAGAAAACGCATGATATATCATGCATCCAAAATCGGACAACCTCTTTTTGGAGACAGCATGAAGCATCTGAAGGATCCCGGCCTCTTTGTTCAGCAGTGCCTGATCGATGGCCACTGGCAGCCCGCCCTGAATGGCCAGGTGCGCGAGGTGATGAACCCCGCCACCGGCGAGCGGGTGGGCACGGTGCCCAACATGGGCGAGGGGGAAACGCGCCTGGCTGTGCAGGCGGCGGCCCACGCCTTCCCGGCCTGGGCCGCGCGCAGCGCCAAGGAGCGCGCCACGCTGCTTCGCCGCTGGTACGAGCTGATGATGGAGGCGCAGGATGACCTGGCGCGCATCATGACGATCGAGCAAGGCAAGCCGCTGAGCGAGTCGCGCGGCGAGATCGCCTATGGCGCGAGCTTCATCGAATGGTTCGCCGAGCAGGGGCGGCGCAACAACGGCGACGTGATCCCCGCGCCGCAGCCCGACAAGCGCATCGTGGTGCTGCGCCAGCCCATCGGCGTGTGCGCGGCGATCACGCCCTGGAATTTCCCCAACGCGATGCTCACGCGCAAGCTCGCGCCGGCGCTGGCCGCGGGCTGCACCATGGTGGTCAAGCCGGCCACCCAGACCCCGTTCTCGGCCCTGGCCATCGCGGTGCTGGCCGAGCGCGCCGGCATTCCCCGGGGCGTGATCAACGTGGTGACGGGGGATGCCGGTGCGATCGCGAAAGAACTCACCGGCAACCCGGTGGTGCGCAAGCTGAGCTTCACCGGTTCTACCGAGATCGGGCGCGTGCTGATGCGGCAATGCGCGGAGCACATCAAGAAGGTCTCGCTGGAACTGGGCGGCAACGCCCCCTTCATCGTGTTCGACGATGCGAACCTGGACGCGGCGGTGCAGGGCGCGATGATCGCCAAGTTCCGCAACAACGGCCAGACCTGCGTGTGCGCCAACCGCCTCTATGTGCAGCGTCCGGTGTACGACGCGTTCGCCCAGAAGCTCGCGGCCAGCGTGCGGGCGATGAAGCTGGGCAACGGCCTCGACGCGGGCGTGGTGGTGGGCCCCTTGATCGACGGCAAGGCCCTGGCCAAGGTGGAAGAGCACATCGACGACGCCCTGGGCCTGGGGGCCAGGGTGATCGCCGGCGGGCGCCGGCTCGAGGGCAACTTCTTCGAGCCCACGGTCATGACCGGTGTGACGCAGCAGATGCGGGTCGCGCGCGAGGAGACCTTCGGTCCGCTGGCGGCCTTGATCCCCTTCGACAGCGAGGACGAGGTGATCCGCATGGCCAACGACACCGAGTACGGCCTGGCCTCCTACGT
>JAGKSX010000172.1 GCA_018993155.1 Hydrogenophaga sp. | reverse complement strand
TCGGCCGGGGCGATGCCGGCGCAGTTCACCAGGCCCATGAGCTTGCCCAGGGACAGGGCCTTGGCCACCACCGCCTGGCCGTCGGCCTCGTTGCTCACGTCGCATTTCACGAACGCGCCGCCAATCTCCTTGGCCACGGCCTCGCCCTTGTCGGCCTGCATGTCGGCGATCACGACCTTGCCGCCGTTGGCCGCCAGCATGCGCGCCGTGCCTTCGCCCAGCCCCGATGCGCCGCCGGTGACGATGAATACCTTGCCTTGAATGTCCATGGGTGTGCTCCTGTGTGATGAGAGGGATGTGACGTTGACGTAAACGTCAATTGGACCCGGATTATGCGACACGCCCGTGTCACGCCCTTGTCACGCGGGTGCCCTAGCCTGGGCGCTTTGTTCCCATCATGGAGCCCACATGTTTGACAGCCAGGACGAGCTGATGCGCCGCATCCACACCGACCTCATGGACGGTTACGACGAAGAGCTGGAGATGGAGCTCGAGGACCGCGTGCTGGACCAGGCCCTGGACGCCGATGAAGAGGCCAAACACAAGGAAGCGCGCCGCACCTACTTCCGCGAGCTGTTCCGACTGCAGGCCGAGCTGGTGAAGCTGCAGGACTGGGTGGTTGCCACCGGGCACAAGGTGGTGATCGTGTTCGAGGGCCGCGACGCGGCCGGCAAGGGTGGGGCGATCAAGCGCATCACCCAGCGCCTGAACCCGCGCGTGTGCCGCGTGGCCGCGCTGCCCGCGCCCAACGACCGCGAGCGCACGCAGTGGTACTTCCAGCGCTACGCCGCGCACCTGCCCGCCGCGGGCGAGATGGTGCTGTTCGACCGCAGCTGGTACAACCGCGCCGGCGTGGAGCGCGTCATGGGCTTCTGCAGCGACGAGCAATACGAAGAGTTCTTCCGCTCGGTGCCCGAGTTCGAGAAGATGCTGGTGCGCTCGGGCATCCAGCTCATCAAATACTGGTTTTCGATCTCGGACGAAGAACAGCACCTGCGCTTCCTGGGCCGCATCCACGACCCGCTCAAGCAGTGGAAGCTCAGCCCCATGGACCTGGAGAGCCGCCGCCGCTGGGAGCTCTACACCCAGGCCAAGGAAGTGATGCTGGAGCGCACCCACATCCCCGAATCGCCGTGGTGGGTGGTGCAAGCCGACGACAAGAAAAAGGCCCGCCTCAACTGCATCCACCACCTGCTGCGGCAGATGCCCTACGGCGAGGTGGAGCGCCAGACCATCACACTGCCTGAGCGCGTGCGACACGAGGGTTACCGGCGCCACCAGGTCCCTGGCGAGATCTACGTGCCCCAGGTGTATTGACCGCCATAAAAGCAAAAGCCCCCATGCATTCACACGGGGGCTTTTTCTTTAGCCGAAGCGCCTCAAGTCCAGAACATCGCGGATCCGGCTTCGCCGGTC
>JAGKSX010000171.1 GCA_018993155.1 Hydrogenophaga sp. | reverse complement strand
GTGGAAAAGCCGGTCCAGGTGACGCCGTCGGCGGTGGCCGTGGCGCGCAGGTTGGCGGGAATGGCGGCGTCGAGCTTGGCCGACTTGATCGGCTGGAACAGGCCCTGCGTGTCGGCGACGGCCAGGCGGGCGGCGTCCACCAGCATGATCACGTCGGCGGGGGAGGCCGCGCCCTCGGCGCGCAGGCGCGCGATGATGCCGGCGTCGTCCGCGTCCACGCGGTTGATCTTGATGCCGGTGGTCTTGGTGAAGGTCTCGTACATGGCCTCGTCGGTCTGGTAGTGACGGGCGGAATACAAGTTGAGCACCTTGTCCTGGGCCTGGATCTGGGTGTGGGCGCCCAGCGTGGCGGCCATGGCGATGGCCATCATGGCGAGTTTGGGGAATCGGGTCATGACGTGTTCCTTGGAGGTGGTTGGCACGGTGAGGGGAGCGGCGCGCACCGTCCATCGGGATGGGGCGCGAGGGGATAATTGCGCGGTGCATGCTAACACAAACGAGAATGGTTCTTAACAAAAGCTTAAGTAAAGTCGCATGGATTCTGGCGCTTGTCGGGGTGATCGCGGGCTGCTCCAGCGGGCCGGTCCGCGTGCCGGAAACACCCCCGGTGTCGCCCCCGCCCGTGACACCCGAAGCGGCCACGCGCGCACCACGCCTGGGGTTGGCGCTGGGTGGCGGCGCGGCGCGGGGTTTTGCCCATGTGGGCGTCATCCAGGTGCTGGAGCAGAACGGCATCCGCCCCGATCTGGTGGTGGGCACCTCCGCCGGGAGCATGGTGGCCGCGATGTATGCCAGCGGCAAGACGGCCGCCGAGCTGGAAGCCACGGCGCTCAGCATGGAAGAGGCGACGCTGACCGACTGGTCCCTGCCCATCATGGGTCGGGGCATGCTGCGCGGCGAGGCGCTCACGCGCTACGTGCGCCAGGCCGTGGGCGGCAAGCTGCTGGAGAACATGTCCATTCCCCTGGGCGTGCTGGCCACCGACCTGGCGACCGGGCAGGGTGTGCTGTTCCGCCGGGGCGACGCGGCTCAGGCCGTGCGCGCCTCCAGTGCCGTGCCGGGCGTGTTCGCGCCAGTGAACATCACCGGGCGCGACTATGTGGACGGCGGCCTGGTGGCGCCGGTTCCGGTGCGCTACGCCCGCGACATGGGCGCCGAGGTGGTGCTGGCGGTGGACATTTCGAGCGCGCCCGAGGGCAATTCGGCGGTCGGCAGCGTGCAGGCGCTGCTGCAGACCTTCGCCATCATGGGGCAGAGCATCCACCGCCACGAACCGGCGGGGGGCCGGACGGGGCCGCGCCCCCCACGCGGGGGGGGGGGGCGGGCGGGGCGCCCCGCGCGGCCCCCGCCCCTCCCAACGGCCCGCCCCGCCCCCGCAGCGCGCCTGGCC
>JAGKSX010000056.1 GCA_018993155.1 Hydrogenophaga sp. | reverse complement strand
CGCGCGAAGCGCGGCGGGGGGTCAGTCCAAGCTGATGTTGGCGGCTCTGATGAGACCGGTCCAGCGTTGCACGTCCCGTGCCAGCATGGTCTTGGTGTCGGCCACGCTGATTTTCATGGGCGAACCGCCCGCCTTGCGGAAGGTTTCCTGAAGCTCGGGCGTGGCGATGATTTTCGCCAGTTCGCCGCGCAGCCGCGCCAGCACCTCGGGCGGGGTTTTGCTGGGCGCGAAGTAGCCGAACCACGATTCCAGTTCGAGCTTCACGGTGCCGGACTCGTTGATGGTCTGCACCGTGGGCTGCATGGGGTTGCGCTCGGCGCTGGAGACCGCGATGGCCTTGAGCTTGCCGGTGTCCACGTGCGCGCGGGTGGTGGGCGTGAGGTCGAAGAACAGGTCCACGCGGTCGCCTAGCAGGTCGGCGTACGCCGGCTGCGCGCCCCGGTAGGGCACGTGCACGATGTCCACGCCCGCCAGGCTCCACAGCGCGGCGGCAATCACGTGCTGGCCCGAGCCGTTGCCGGCCGAGGCGTAGGTGAGCTTGCCGGGGTTGGCCTTGGCGTAGGCCACCAGGCCGGCCAGGTTGTTGAACGGCAGGCTGTTGCGGCCGAGCAGCGTGTAGCTGTAGCTCACGGCCAGCCCCACGGGTTCGAAGTCCTTGAGGCTGTCGTACGAGAGGTTCTTGTACAGGCCCATGTTCAGGACCATGTTCGACACCGAGCCGGTGAGCAGCGTGTAGCCGTCGGGCGCGGCCTTGGCGGCGGCGTCGGTGCCCACCACGGTGCCCGAGCCGGTGCGGTTCTCCACCACCACGGGCTGGCCCAGCGGCTGGGCCAGGCGGTCGGCGAGCGCGCGGCCCACGAAGTCGAAGCCACCACCGGGCGGTTGCGGCACGATCACGCGCAGGGGCCGGTTGGGGTAGTCGGCCTGCGCCCAGGCGGCGGCCGGGGCCAGGGAAGCGAGGGCGGCGGCCGGCACGGCGGCGAGCAGTTGGCGGCGAAGCGGCGAAGCCGGTCCCCCGCACGTCGGATCGAGTGCGTTCATGTCTTGTCTCCTTGTTGTGGTGTCTGGCGCGGTTGGACGGCGGCCCGCGCCCGCCGCATGAAACTCAGCCCGGGTTCACTTCGCGCTCCAGCTCGCCGCCGGCCAGCCAGCGCGCGCCACGGCGGTAGAGCTCGTCCACCTCAGGGCCCTTGAGCATGGGCATGTCCATCTTCACCGTGTAGCCGATGCGGGTCTGGATGTAGGCCAGGTGGCGGTAGCCCTCGGGCATTCTGGCCAGGGCTTGCTGGTCGAGCGCGAGCACGGCGGTGGAGTCGATCGGGTCGATGCGGTCTTTTTCGTAGATGGGCTGGCGGTGCAGCAGCTTCCACTCGCCTTTTTCGCGCACCACGAAGTCGTAGAAGCGGCCGGTGCAGACCACGTCGCACATCACGGGGCCGTTGGCGCCGTCGACCATGCCGCGCTGCGAGATGGTCATCTTGGTCTGCGCGATGGCGCGGTCGCCCGCCACCTCGATCGCCGAGCCGCCCAGGAAATGCAGGATGCTCACGCCCTTGGCCCAGCCTTCCTGCGTGACGCGGATGAAGTCGGCGAACGGGCCCTGGAACCAGGTGGCCATCATCACGCCCCGGGGGTGCCACACGGTGGCGAAGCGGTCCCAGTCGCCGGCATCGCGCCACACGGCCCAGCGCTCCACCATCTGGCGGATCAGCAGTTCGTCTTTGAGTTGTTGTTCGATCATGGTTTGTCTCCTCGGGGGGTTGCGGTGATTCAAAGGGTTTCGAAGTCGACCTGGTGGCGCGCGGTGCGCACGCCTTCCAGCTCGTGGCGCACGCGGGTGTGCGCAGGGTGGCGGGCGTAGTCGTCGAGGGCCTGGCGCGACTCGAATTCGGCGTAGAGCACAGCGTCGCAGGCGTAGTCCACGCCGCTTTCGTCCAGGCCGATCTCCAGCCGCAGCAGGCCGGGGATCTGCTCGCGCAGGCCTTCGAAGGCGCGCTTGAGCCGCTGGGCGTTGTGCGCCTTGGCCACGGCGGTCTCGCCGCTCACGTTCCACATGACGATGTGTTTGATCATGTGGCGCGGGTGGCGGTGGCGGTGGCGGTGGCGGGTTTGGCGCGGTTGAGCACGAAGTCGAAGTCCAGCGTGTGGGTGCCATCGGGCTGCTGAACCCAGTCGGCCACCAGCGACTGGCGCACGCCGAAGACCACATCCGAGTCGAGGTACTCGCCACCGTCGCGGAACACGTGCGTCACCAGGGTTTCGTAGCCGGGCGCCTGGATCATGAAATGCAGGTGCGCCGGGCGCCAGGGGTGGCGGCCGGTGGCGCGCAGCATGTCGCCCACGGGTCCGTCGTCGGGAATCGGGTACGGCTCGGCCACCACGCTCTGGAAGTGAAAGCGGCCGTCGGGGCCACTGCGCAGCACGCCCCGGCCCTGGGCCTCGGGCAGGTCGGTGCGCTGCACGTCGTACATGCCCTCGGCATCGGCCTGCCACACGTCGATCACGGCATCGGCCACCGGTGTGCCATCGAGCGCGCGCACGCTGCCGCGCACCAGGCAAGGCGTGCCGGCCGCGCCGTTGGCCACGTCGGCGCCATGCTCGTAGTGCGGCGCGCCTTCCACGTGGAAGGGCCCGAACACCGTGGCCTCGGTGCAGCCGGCGGGCTTGTCGTTGTTCTGCGCCACCGTGAGCATGGACAGCCCCAGCACGTCCGAGAGCAGGATGAATTCCTGCCGCTGGTGGGTGCATTGGTGGCCGGTGGCGGTGAGGAAGTCGATGCCGGCCTTCCACTCGGCCTCGGTCAGCTTCACTTCGCGCGCGAAGGCGTGCAGGTGCTGCACCAGGCTGGTCATGATCTGTTTCAGGCGCGGGTCCGGCGTGTTCGCCATGCGCGCGAGCACCGCCTGGGTGATGTTGTACTGGTCGAGGTTTCTCAAGCGTGGTCTCCGGGAGTGCCGGCACAATGTACGGCCTTGGGAGACCCCGAAAAAGACCTGCGGCAAAAATGACTTTTCCGTCA
Organism: Hydrogenophaga sp.; assembly: GCA_018993155.1. Classification (GTDB taxonomy): domain Bacteria; phylum Pseudomonadota; class Gammaproteobacteria; order Burkholderiales; family Burkholderiaceae_C; genus Hydrogenophaga. The sequence continues at coordinate 29,333 of JAGKSX010000056.1, read as the reverse complement.
GGCGCAACAAAGAGGAGACCATGGACCGCTGGACCGAGATCGAACTGTTCGTGCAGGTGGCCGAGACCGGCAGCCTGAGCCGCGCGGCCGAGCTGCTCAATTTGTCCAACGCCAGCGCGAGCCGCCACCTGGCCGCGCTGGAGACACGCCTGGGCGTGCGCCTGGTGGAGCGCAACACGCGCCGCCTCTACCTCACCGACACGGGGCAGGAGTTCTTCCAGCGCTCGCGCGCCATCCTGGCCGACCTGCGCGACGCCGAGTCCACCGTGAACGCGGCCGCGCTCAACCCCACCGGCGTGCTGCGCGTCACCGCCTCGCTCTCGTTCTCCATGCACCACATCGCACCGCTGCTGCGCGAGTACACCGAGCGCTACCCCAACGTGTCGGTCCACGTGGAATCGGCCAACCGCTACCTGGACATCATCGACAACAACATCGACGTGGCGATCCGCAACCGCGAATACGAGCCCGACTCCAACATCACCATCCGCCGGCTCGCGGGCACGCGGCGCATCCTCACGGCGTCGCCGGCCTACCTGTCGCGCCACGGCGTGCCGCGCACGATCGACGAGCTGCACCGGCACAAGCTGCTGATCTACACGCACGCCAACAACCCCAATGAACTGCGCTTCACACGCGGCGACGAGCAGCAGACCATCAACGTGAAGGGCCTGCTGGAGAGCAACGACGGCCAGATCCTGCGCGCCGCCGCGCTCGACGGCATGGGGATCCTGGTCCAGCCCAGCTACATCGTCTACGACGACATCGTCGCCGGCCGCCTGGTGCCCATGCTCGACGACTGGGACCTGCCTCGCCTCACCGTCAACCTGGCCTACCCCAGCCGCAAGCACCTCAGCGCCAAGGTGCGCACCTTCATCGACTTCATGGCCGCGCACTTCGAGAAGATGGACTACGAGCGCAAGTGGACCGGCCGCTTCTCCGTCTACTGACCGTCTCGCAGAGCGCCATCGCACGATGAACATCCGCCCTTTCCAGCCCGGCGACGAAGCGGCCCTCTACCGCGTGCACCGCGAGGCCATCCACCGCGTGGCGTCGCGCGACTACACGCCCGGGCAGGTCCAGGCCTGGGCGCCGGACCGGCAGGACCCGGGGCCGTGGGCCATCAAGATGCGCCACCTTCGGCCTTTCGTGGCCGAGGTCGACGGCGTGATCGCCGGCTATGCCGACCTGCAACCCAGCGGCTACATCGATCACTTCTTCGTGTCCGCCGACTTTCCTCGCCAGGGTGTGGGGCGCTGTCTCATGCGGCGGATACACGAAGAGGCGGCCCGCCAGGGCATCGCCGAACTCACGGCGGACGTCAGCCGAACCGCGCAGCCCTTCTTCGCCCGCTTCGGGTTCGAGGTCGTGGAGCAGCGCTTTCCCGTGCGCGCGGGTGTCATCATCCCGAACGCGTTGATGCGAAAACGCCTTGCACCACCCCAGGCTGCGGCCTGACCCACACGCCATCGCCCCACCATGCCGAGAAACGTCGAGATCAAAGCCCGCCTGGACAACTTCAGCGCCGTCGCCGCCAAGGCAGCCGCCCTGGCCGACCACGGCCCCATCGCCATCGCGCAGGACGACACCTTCTTCCGCTGCGACAACGGCCGCCTCAAGCTGCGCGTGTTTTCAGAAACGCAAGGCGAGCTGATCTTCTACCGCCGCACCGACCGGCAAGGCCCCAAGGAATCGTTCTACATGCACTCGCCCACCGCCAGCCCGGCCAGCCTGCGCGAAGCCCTCACGCTGGCGCACGGCGAGATCGGCCGCGTCGTCAAGGACCGCACGCTGTACCTGCTGGGGCGCACCCGCATCCACCTCGACAAGGTGCAGGGCCTGGGCGAGTTCCTGGAACTGGAGGTGGTGCTGGAAGACGGCGAGCCGCTGGAAGCCGGCGTGCGCGAAGCGCACCGGCTGATGGCCGACCTCGGCATCGCGCCCTCGCAGCTGGTGGGAGGGGCGTATGTGGATCTGCTGACCAAGGCCCTGCGCTAACCCATCACCCGGGCCGAACGCCCTCGAACGCGTCCTGCAGCAGCAGCCGGATCGCGCCCCGCTCCAGCGGCCTGGGGTTGGGGTACTGGTTGCTCATCGCGATCTCGCAGGCCTTGTCGAGGTCGTCGGCCTTCATGCCGATGTCTTTCAGCGCCACGGGCGCGCCGTTGATCTTGGCGAGGTCGTACACCGCCTGCGCCGCGCTCGCCCCGCCCAGGGCGCGGCGGATGCGCTCCATGGCTTGCGGGGCCGCCGCCGCGTTGTAGGCCAGGGCATGCGGCAGCACGATGGTGTGGGTCTCGGCGTGCGGCAGGTTGAAGCTGCCGCCCAGGGTATGGCAGAGCTTGTGGTGCAGGGCCATGCCCACCGTGCCGAGCACGGTGCCGCAGAGCCAGGCGCCGTACAGCGCGTCCGAGCGCGCCTGGGCGTCCGTCGGCTGCGCGTGGATGCGCGGCAGCGCGCGGCCCAGCGCGGCGATGCCCTCTTCGGCCATGAGGTCGATGATGGGGTTGGCGTCGGTCGCGTACAGGCCTTCGGCCGCGTGCGCGATGGCGTTGATGCCACTGGTCACGCTCATCGCCACGGGCAGGCCCAGGGACAGCTCGGGGTCGTAGATCACCGTGCGCGGCAGCACGCGCGGGTCCTTGCCGGTTTTCTTCAGGCCGGCTTCGGTGATGCCGTAGATGGGCGTCATCTCCGAGCCCGCGTAGGTGGTGGGGATGGCGACGATGGGCAGGCCCGAGTCGAGCGCGATGGCCTTGCCCAGGCCGGTGGTGGAGCCGCCGCCGATGGCCACGGCGCAGTCCGCGCCCAGCTGGCGCGCCACCTCGCGGGCTTCGCGCGCGGTCTCGATCGGCACGTGCATCACCGCGCGGTCGAAGATGCCGGTGGCCCGCGCGCCAAGCAGCGCCGCCACGTGCTCGGCCGAGGCGCGCTGCTCGGGGGTGCTGAGCACCAGCGCGCGCGCCGCGCCCAGGGCATCCATCTCGCGCGGCAGCTGGGCCAGCGAGCCGGCGCCGAAGACCACGCGCGCCGGCAGGTTCTGGTAGATGAAGGATTTCATGGTGCGAATGATGGCAGCGTCTGCCGGCCCCGGCGCGTGGCGGGGCACCTGAAAATCAGTTTTCCGCAGAGGGAAATGTGGGCGCGAAATGGCGGTCCTTTCGCTGACACAATGCGCGGGCACCCCCTGAAGGAGAACTTCCGTGATCAACAAGATCGCCGCCTCGGTCGCCGAGGCGCTCACCGGCATCGAAGACGGCGCCACCGTGCTCATCGGCGGTTTCGGCACCGCCGGCATTCCGGGTGAACTCATCGACGGCCTGATCGACCAGGGCGCGCGCGAGCTCACCGTGGTCAACAACAACGCCGGCAACGGCGACACCGGCCTGGCCGCGCTGCTCAAGGCCGGGCGCGTGCGCAAGGTGATCTGCAGCTTCCCGCGCCAGGCCGACAGCCATGTGTTCGACGCGCTCTACCGCAGCGGAAAACTCGAACTCGAGCTGGTGCCGCAAGGCAACCTGGCCGAGCGCCTGCGCGCCGCTGGGGCCGGCATCGGCGCCTTCTTCACGCCCACCGGCTTCGGCACCGAGCTCGCGAAGAACGCAGACGGTTCGCCCAAGGAAACGCGCGTGATCAATGGCAAGGCCTATGTGCTGGAGTACCCGATCTTCGGCGACGTGGCGCTCATCAAGGCCGAGCGCGGCGACCGCTGGGGCAACCTCACCTACCGCAAGGCCGCGCGCAATTTCGGCCCGGTGATGGCCACCGCCGCGAAGCGCACCATCGCCAGCGTGTATGAGTTCGCCGAACTCGGCAGCTTCGACCCCGAGGCGGTGGTGACGCCCGGCATTCACGTGAGCGCCGTGGTGCGCATTCCCCGCGTGGCCACGCAGGCCGGCGGCTTCAAGACCGCCGCCTGAGGAAGACCCCATGAGCTACACCCGGAGAACCAAGGACGAACTCGCGCACCGCGTGGCGCAGGACATCCACGACGGCGCCTACGTGAACCTCGGCATCGGCCAGCCCACGCTGGTGGCCAACCACCTGCCCCCGGGCATCGAGGTGGTGCTGCACAGCGAGAACGGCATCCTGGGCATGGGCCCGGCACCGGCCGCGGGCGAGGAAGACTACGACCTCATCAACGCCGGCAAGCAGCCGGTGACGCTGCTGCCCGGCGGCGTGTTCTTCCACCACGCCGACAGCTTCGCCATGATGCGCGGCGGCCACCTGGACATCTGCGTGCTCGGCGCCTTCCAGGTCTCGGCCACCGGCGACCTGGCCAACTGGAGCACCGGCGAAGCGGGCTCCATCCCGGCGGTGGGCGGCGCGATGGACCTGGCCATCGGCGCCAAGCAGACCTGGGTGATGATGGACCTGCTCACCAAGCAGGGCGCGAGCAAGGTGGTGGCGCAATGCAGCTACCCGCTCACCGGCATCGGCTGCGTCAAGCGCATCTACAGCGACCTCGCCACCCTGGCCTGCACGCCCGAAGGCCTCAAGCTGATCGACAAGGTCGAGGGCCTGGAACACGCCGAACTCGAAAGGCTCGTGGGCCTGCCGATCGCGGCGGCCTGAGCGTCCTCAGCGCAGCGCGGCCTTGTGCAGCGGCAGCGGCGCCGCACGCAGGGCCTCCAGCTGCTCGCGCGCGATCTGCAGGAAAGCGGTGCCCAGCCGCGAGAGCGGGCGGTGCCGGTTGCGCACCGCGAAGATGGGAAAGGTGGGTGAACCCGGCAAGGCGGTGAACACCAGGCCTTCGGGCCGGTGGGCGCGGGCCGAGAGGTCGTCCACGAAGGCCACGGCCGCGCCGGTGGCCGCCACCGAACACGCGGCCAGGCCCGAGCGCACCTCGGCCGCCACGTTGCGCGCCACGCCGTGCGATTCGATCCAGTGGTCGATCACCGCGCTTTGCGGCGCCTCCGGGCTGTAGACCACGAGGCGGCCGGCCAGCACCTCGGCCAACGACGGCCTGGCCTTCTTCAGCAGCGCGTGCCCGGCGGGCAAGGCGCAGAGCAGCTCCCAGCGGCCGATCTCCTCGATGTCGAGCGCAGGGTGGTCCAGCGGCGCGCTGGAGATCGCCACGTCGGCCTCTTCCGTCACCAGCAGCTTGACGATCTCGCGCGTGGGCAGCGACTCGAACAGCACGCGCGCGGTCGTGGCCTGGCCCACCAGCGCGGCGATGCAGCGCGGCACCAGCTGCAACGCGGTGTTGGCGCTGGAGAGCACGCGCAGCGTGGTGCGCGTGCCGAAGCGCAGGTGGGCCGCCACGTCGCGCACGTGCTGCACGCCCCGGTAGACCTTCTCGATTTCCTCCTGCAGTTCGCGCGCCTCGGCGGTGGGCACCAGCCGGCCGCTGCGGCGCTCGAACAGGGCCACGCCCAGCTGCAGCTCCAGGTGGCGCACCAGGCGGCTGATGCCCGGCTGCGAGACGTGCAGCAGCCGCGCGGCCTCGGTGGTGGAGCCGGTGGTCATGACGGCGCGGAACACCTCGATCTGACGCAGGTTCATGGGCCGCATTGTCGCCCACGCATAACCCCGTGTTATTCAGAACTGGCAGAAAAGTATTGGATCGTATGGAGCACCCCTCCTAGCATCTCCCCACTCGGCCCGAACACCGGGATTCATTCAGGAGACAAGACATGTTCAAGCTTCACCGGCGCGCCCTGGCGCGCCCCGCCCTCGCCGCCGCCCTGTGCTCGACCGCCCTGCTGGCCCAGGCCCAGGCCTGGCCCGCCAAGCCCGTCACCCTCACCGTGGGTTTTGCCGCCGGCGGCTCGGCCGACATCCTGGCGCGCGCCATCTCGCAGAAACTCACCGGCGTGCTCGGGCAGCCCGTGGTGGTGGACAACAAGCCCGGCGCGGGCGGCACCATCGCCGCCGCCGCCGTGGCCTCGGCCGCGCCCGACGGCCACACCCTGCTGCTGGTGACCAGCGGCCACGCCGGCAGCGGCGCGCTCTACCCCACGCTGCGCTACGACCCGATCAAGGCCTTCACCCCGGTGATCAAGCTCGCGGCCACGCCGGTGGTGGTGGTGGCCCCCGCCGCCCAGCCCTGGAAATCGCTCGGCGAACTGCTCGACGCCGCGCGCAAGGCGCCCGGCACGCTGAACTACGCGGCCGGCGGCGGTGGCGCGACCACCACCGCGCTGGCGGCCGAGTTCCTGAAGAAGGACACCGGCACCGACATGGTCCAGGTGCCCTACCGAGGCTCGGGCCCGGCGCTCACCGCGCTGCTGTCGGGCGAGGTGCAGGTCGGCTTCGAGATTCCCTCCAGCGCCCTGCCCCACATCCAGTCGGGCAAGCTGCGCGCGCTGGCCGTGACCACCCGCACCCGCAGCAGCGCACTGCCCGACGTGCCCACGGTGATCGAACAAGGCATCCGCGACTTCGAAGTGATCGGCTGGTTCGGCGTGCTCGCGCCGGCAGGCACCCCCGCCGCCGTGGTCGAGCGCCTCAACCGCGAGCTCAACGCCGCGCTGCAACAGCCCGAACTGCGCGAGCGCCTGAGCGGCCTCGGCCTGGAGTCCGGCGGCGGCACGCCGGCCGAGTTCCAGAAACTGATCGCCTCGGACACGCAGCGCTACGGCGAAGCGATCCGACGCATGGGCATCAAGGTGGAGTGAGCATGGCGGTGACGGCAAGCGGTTGGAGCACGGAGGTCGCCATCGTCGGTGGCGGCCTGGGCGGGGTGTCGGCGGCGCTGGCCGCGCTGAGGCTGGGCCGGCGCGTGGTGCTGGTGGAGGCGCTGCAGTGGCTCGGCGGGCAGCTCACGGCCCAGGCCGTGCCGCCCGACGAGTACCCGTGGATCGAATCGCTGCACGCCTCGCAAAGCTACTCGCAGCTGCGCCGCGCCATTCGCGAGCACTACCGCCTGCACCTGCCGCTGACGCCCGAGGCGCGGCGCACGCTTTGCCTGAACCCGGGCCAGGGCAACGTGAGCACCCTGTGCCACGAGCCCTGGGTGGCCGCCAAGGTGATCGACGAACTGCTCGCGCCCTGGGAACACGACGGCCGGTTGCGCGTGCTGCGCCAGCACCGCGTGCAACGCGCGCACAGCGAAGGCGACCGGCTCAGGGCGCTGGAACTGCGCGACCTGCGAACGGGCCGCGAGGGCGTGTTGCAGGCGCAACTCTTCATCGACGCCACCGAAACCGGCGAACTGCTGGAACAGGCCGGCGCGGAGCACGTGCTGGGCGCCGAGGCGCAGTCGGTCACGCAGGAGCCGCATGCCCTGCCCGAGGCCGACCCGATGGACCAGCAGGCCGTGACCTGGTGCTTCGCCATGGAGCACCGCCCCGGCGAGCACCACGTGATCGACAAGCCCGAGGGCTACGAGCGCTTTCGCACCCTGCAGCTGGACTGCTGGCCCAACGCCCAGTACAGCTGGACGCTGTCGGACTTCGTCACCCACCAGCCGCGCACCCGCGCGCTGTTCGCGGGCGACACCGATGCGCCCGGCGTGTACGACCTCTGGCACGCGCGCCGCATCGCCTGGCGTGGCCACTTCCAGCCCGGCACCTACGAGAGCGACATCACGCTGGCCAACTGGCCGCAGATGGACTATTGGGAACAGCCGCTGATCGGCGTGTCCGAGGCCGAGGAGCAGCACGCGCTGCGGCAAGCCAAGCAGTTCAGCCTGGGCTTCTTCTACTGGATGCAGACCGAGGCCCCGCGCCACGACGGCGGTGTGGGCTACCCGGGCCTGCGCCTGCGAGGCGACGTGCTGGGCACCGAAGACGGCATGGCCCAGCAGGTCTACTGGCGCGAAGGCCGGCGCATCCAGGCCGAGTTCACGGTGCTCGAACAGCACATCGGCGTGGCCGCGCGGCCGGGGCAGGACGGCGCGGAGCGCTTCTTCGACAGCGTGGGTATCGGCGCCTACCGCATCGACCTGCACCCCAGCACGCGCGGGCGCAACACGGTGGACATCGACGCGTACCCGTTCCAGATTCCGCTGGGCGCCCTGCTGCCGCAGCGGGTGGAGAACCTGTTGCCGGCCTGCAAGAACCTCGGCACCACGCGCGTGACCAACGGCGCCTACCGCGAACACGCCACCGAATGGAGCATCGGCGAAGCCGCAGGCTCGCTCGCCGCCTTCGCCTTGCAACAGGCCGAACCGCCACGCGCGGTGCGCGCCCAACCCGAGCTGCTGCAGGACTTCCAGCGGCTGCTGCAAGCGCAAGGTGTGCTGCTGGAGTGGCCGCGCTTCGGTGCCCTCACCCCGCTGCTGCGCACCGGCTACCAGCACGCCGCCGCCCGCGCGTGAGCGGCGGCCCTCAGTAGGCCAGCCGCGCGGTCGCGCGCAGCTGGTCCGCCGTCGCCGTGGGCAGGCCGAAGAACTCCAGGTAGGCCGGGATCTGCTCGAACAGCATGTCGGTGCCGATCTGGACCGCGCAGCCCCGGGCCCGCGCGGCCTGCAGCAGCGGCGTCATCTCGGCCTTCATCACCACCTCGCCCACCAGCGTGTGGGGCGAGAGGCGATCCACGTCCAGTGGCAAGGGGTCGCCCGCGTTCATGCCCAGCGGCGTGGCGTTGACCACGAGGTCGACGCCTTGGGGGTCCTTGTTGCCCACCTGCACCTGCAATGCAGGGTGGTGCCGGCGCAGGCGCTCGGCCAGCCCCTGGGCCGAGGCTTCGTTCGCGTCGAACAGTGCCAGCGTGCCCACGCCCGCCCCGGCCAGCGAGGCCGCGATGGCACAACCCACCCCACCGCTGCCCACCACCAGCGCGCTCGCACCCGCCAGCGCCAGGCCCTTGCGGCGCACGCCGCGCACGAAGCCTTCGCCGTCGAACAGGTCGCCCACCAGGCGGCCGTCCCCGGTGCGTTTGACTGCGTTGCAGGAGCCCGCCACCTTCACGGCCACGCTGGCCTCGTCCAGCAGCGACAGGGTGGCGACCTTGTGCGGCATGGTGATCAGCGCGCCGCGCGTGTTCTCCAGCGCGAACAGGCTGCGCATCAGCGCGGCGAAGTGCCCGGGCCGGCAGCCCATGGGCATCACCAGGGCGTTGATGCCGGCTGCTTCGAAAAACGGGTTGTAGATCATCGGCGACTTGACCGTGTGGGTCGGGTGGCCGATGAGGGCGATCAGCTCGGTGCGGCCATCGATGCGCACGCTCAACCGCCCACCAGCGAACCTTGCGCGACCAGGCTGGCGCGCAGCGCCGCCGCGTCCACGGCGCGCACATCCGGCGCCCCCTCGGCCCGGCAGGCCATGGCGGCGGCGGTGCCGGCGGCCTGGCCGACCGCCATCGAGATCGTCATGACGCGGATCGCGGCCAGCGCGGCGTGCGTGGCCGAGATGCCCCGTCCGGCCACCAGCGCGTTCGACAGGCCCGACGGGATCAGGCTGCGGTAGGGAATCTGGTAGGCGTGGTCCGCGCCCAGGCCCGAGTAGATCAGCTCACCGCCGGCGGCGGGGTGGATGTCGATCGGGTAGGCGCCACAGGCGATGCCGTCGGCGAAGCTCGCGGGCTGCAGCAGTTCCTCGGCCGTGAGCACGTGGTCGCCCTGCACGCGCCGCGTCTCGCGGATGCCGACCTGGGTGGCAAAGGCCTGCAGGCGGCCGCCCTCGCAGCCGGGCACGGCGCGCCGCAGGTAGGCCGCGGCTTTCCAGGCCTGGCGGCGGCCGTCGATCTCGGCGCGGCTGAGTGCCCCGGCGTCGGTGGCATCGATACCCAGGCGGCTGATGTTGAACCAGCCGTCGTGGGAATACGGGTCGCGCGACGAGTGCAGCGCGGCCCGCGCCAGCTCGCCGCTGTCGTAACCCTGGCGCGCCAGGGCCTGCACCTCGGCCGGCGCCAGCGCGTCGAAGCGCGCGAAGTCGATCGGGCCGAAGCGGAACATCATGGTGGCCGGCTGCAGGGCATCGCCCGCGTCCAGTTCCAGGAAGTCCGCGCCCGCGCGGTGCAGCACGTCGATGTCGCCCGAGGTGTCGATCACCACGCGCGGGTTCACCTCGATCACGCCGCTCTTGGTGAGCAGGCGCACGGCGCGAATGCGATCGCCCTCGCGCACCACGTCGCACACGTTGGCGTGCAGCATGGGCTGCACGCCGGCTTCGGTCACGAGGTCGTCGAGCACCAGCTTGAGCACCTCGGGCGCGTACGCCACGCGGTCCATGCGGTGGCCGGTGGACATCACGAAGACCTCGTGCTCGCCGGCCGCCTGGTAGGCGCGCAGCCGCTCCACCACCTCGCTGGCCAGCCCGGCGATCACGCGGCGGCCGTTCTCGGTCTGCCAGCTGTTGAACTGGGCCACGGCCCCGCCCGTGGCGTTGCCGCCCAGGAAGCCGTAGCGCTCCACCAGCAGCACCGAAGCGCCCTGGCGCGCCGCGGCCACGGCCGCCATGGTGCCGGCGACACCGCCGCCGCACACCAGCACATCCACCGTCATCGGTGCCCGTCCGTTGGCAGGGCTCACGTTCACTCCGCCTTGATGCCGCGCGCCTTGATCACGGCGGCGTAGCGCTCGGTCTCGGCCTTCATGAACTTCACGGTCTCCGCGCGGCTCTGGCTCACCGGCGACACGGCCAGCGTGGCGAAGCGGCTCTTCACCGCGTCCGAGGCCAGTGCCTGGGCCAGCAGCTTCTCCAGCCTGGCCAGGCCCTCGGCGGGAATCGAATCCTTGGGCGCGAACAGCGCGGCCCAGCCCTGCACTTCCAGGCTGGGCTGGTTGAGCGAGCGGAAGGTGGGCACACCCGGCAGCTCCGGCACTTCCTTCGGCGAGGACACGGCCAGCGCGCGCAGCCGGCCCGAGCGGATGTTCGCGATCACGCTGGGCAGGTTCAGGAAACCCAGCGAGACCAGGCCGCCCATCAGGTCGGGCATGAGCGCGCTCTCGCCCTTGTAAGGCACCGGGGTGATCGTCGTACCGGTCTGGCTGGCGAAGATTTCAGACGCGAGGTGCGCCAGCGTGCCGTTGCCGCTGTTGCCCGCCATGAGCTGACCGGGCTTGGCCTTGGCTTCGGCGACCACCTCGGCAAAGCTCTTGAGCGGCGAGTTGGCCGGCACCACCAGCACCAGCGGCTGGGCCGAGACCATGCCCACGGCATCGAAGTCGCGCGCCACGTCGTAGCCGATGTTGGGGATCAGCGAGGGATTGATCACCATGCTGTTGCTGCCCATCAGCAGGGTGTGGCCGTCCTTGCTCTGCGCGGCGGCGTTCACGCCCACGGCGCTGCCCGCGCCGGGCTTGTTCTCCACGATCACGCCCTGGCCCAGCTGGGCCGCGAACAGCTCGGCCAGCACGCGCGCCGAGCTGTCGGCGCCGCCACCGGGGGCGAAGGGCACGATGATGCGCACCGGGCGCGAAGGCCAGGCCGACTGCGCGAGCACACCCTGGGGCCAGACGGCAGCGGCGCAGCCCAATGCGGCAGCGCCCGAGAGCAGCGCGCGGCGGCGCACGAGGGACGAGGAAGAAGCGGAAGGCGAGGTCATGTGTTGTCTCCAGGATCGGTGTCGGAAGCCGGCATCGTAGAAACCGCACCCCTAACAGGCAAATACCAATTCGATGGCATGCAATAACATGCTGTTATCGCTTGAAAGGACGGCCATGAACCTGCGGCAGATCGAGGTGTTCCGCGCCACCATGTTGACCGGATCGACCGCCGACGCGGCCCGGCTGCTGCACGTCTCGCAGCCCGGCATCAGCCGCATGATCGGCCACGTCGAGCTGCAGCTCGGCGTGAACCTGTTCGAGCGCGGCAAGGGCCGGCTCAAGCCCACGCCCGAGGCGCACGCGCTGTACGCCGAGGTCGAGCAGGTCTACCGCGGCGTGCAGCGCATCGACGCGCGGGCCCAGGCCCTGAAGTCCGGCGGCGGGCTGGCCGTGCGCGTGCTGGCCACGCCCAGCCTGCTGCTGGAAATCGTTCCCGAGGCGGTGGCCTCGCTCTCGGCCCGCTACCCGGACTCGCGCTTCTATGTGGAATCGCAGCTGGTGCGCGAGATGGTGCGCCTGCTCTCCATCGGCGAGGCCGACGTGGGCTTCAGCAGCCTGCCCATCGACCACCCGCCCCTGGTCACCGAAGCCATCGGCTCGTGGTCGCTGAGTTGCGTGTTCCAGAAAGGCCACCGCTTCGAGCAGGAAAGCGCGGTCTCGCTGCGCGAGATCGTGAAGGAGCCGCTGATCGCCTTCAGCCCCGACACGCCGCAGGGCCGCATGGTGGCCCAGGCCTACCCGCGCGCCATCGACCCGGGCCGCCAGCGCATCGAAGTGCGCTCCGGCCAGGTCGCCTGCGCGCTGGCGGCGGCCGGCGCCGGCGTGGCGGTGGTCGACAGCCTGACCGCGCGCGCCTGGCCGCACGACCGGCTGGCGTTCCGCCCGGTCAGGAAAGCGCCTTCGAGCAAGGTGTACATGGTGCGCAACCCGAACTTCCCCAGCTCGGCGCTGGAACAGGCGCTGGTCGAGCGCATCCGCCAGGGCTTTCGCTCGATCCGGCGTGGATCGGCCGAGGACAACGTCAGCTCAGATGTTTAAGTAATAAACAACCAAAAAACCATTCGTTCCTTATCCGTGGCTTTGAAAGGATCATCCGGCATCCCTTCAACGCATCCCCATGAGGAACGACATGACCACCCGCCGCCAACTGATCCAGGCCTTCGCTGCCACCGCCCTCACCGCCAGCGCGCTCACCGCCGTGGCCCAGCCCGCGCCGGTGACCCTGCTCAACGTGTCGTACGACCCGACGCGCGAGCTCTACGTCGAGTACAACGCCGCCTTCACCAAGTTCTGGAAGGCCAAGACCGGCCAGGACGTGAGCATCAAGCAAAGCCACGGCGGCTCGGGCAAACAGGCCCGCTCCATCATCGACGGCCTGGACGCCGACGTGGCCACCCTGGCCCTGGCCGGCGACACCGACGCCCTGCACGACCACGGCAACTGGATCCCCAAGGACTGGCAGAAGCGCCTGCCGCTCAACAGCACGCCCTACGCCTCCACCATCGTGCTCGTGACCCGCGCGGGCAACCCCAAGAACATCAAGGACTGGGACGACCTGATCCGCCCCGACGTCAAGGTCATCACCCCCAACCCCAAGACCTCCGGCGGCGCGCGCTGGAACTACCTCGCCGCCTGGGAATTCGCCAAGCGCAAGTACGGCAGCGACGACAAGGCCAAGGAGTTCGTGGGCAAGCTCTACAACAACGTGCCCGTGCTCGACACCGGCGCGCGCGGCTCCACCATCACCTTCTCGCAGCGCAACCAGGGCGACGTGCTGATCGCCTGGGAAAACGAGGCCTACCTTCTGGAGAAGGAATTCGGCAACAAGGTCGACTTCGTCTACCCCTCGCTGTCCATCCTGGCCGAGCCGGCCGTGACCATCGTCGACAAGAACGTCGACAAGAAGGGCACGCGCGCCGTGGCCCAGGCCTACCTGGAGTTCCTGTACACCGAAGAGGCGCAGGACATCATCGGCAAGCACTTCTACCGCCCGACCTCGGCCAAGGCCCAGGCCAAGTACGCCAAGCAACTGCCCAAGATCAACCTGTTCAAGATCGAGGACACCTTCGGCGGCTGGGAGAAAGCGGCCAAGGTCCATTTCTCCGACGGTGGCAGCTTCGACCAGATCTACACCAAGAAGTAAGAAGCCTCGCGCTGTCACACACCAAGCACGCACAACGTCTCAGGGAACCGCACCGTGTCCATTCTCCTGATCGCTGGCAGCCCGTCCGAGCACTCGCGCTCGGCGGCGCTGCTCGATGCGGTGTCACAACGGCTGGGCCTGCGCCACGCGCTGATCGAACGCCTGCACATCCGGGACCTGTCCCCCCAGGCGCTGCTGCTGGCCGACGTGGGCCACAAGTCCATCCGCGCCGCGCTGAGCCAGGTCGAGACCGCGCGCGCCGTGGTCGTGGCCACCCCGGTCTACAAGGCCGCCTACAGCGGTGTGCTCAAGGTCTTCCTGGACCTGCTGCCGCAATCCGCCCTCAAGGGCAAGGTGGTGCTGCCGCTGGCCACCGGCGGCAGCCCGCACCACATGCTCGCGCTCGACTACGCGCTGCGCCCCGTGCTGCAGTCGCTCGCGGCGCGGCACATCCTTCCCGGGGTCTACGCCACCGATGCGCAGATCCCGAAGGACACCGAAGGCCAGTACCACGTCGGCACCGAGATCGGTGACCGGCTGGACGACGCCGTGAACACCCTCCTCCACGAAGGCCTGCGAATGCCGGTCGCGGCCGGGTTCGCGCCCGTGCCGTTCGCCCAGGTGCGATGTAGCGTCTGAGCCGCTGCGAGCCGGGACCACCCGGCCGATCCCGCCCGCATCCCCATTCGTTTTTTTCAGCCACCGCGCAGGTGGCCTGGACGGCTGTTGCCTGCGCCTTCGTCACAGAGGAAATGATCATGAGTGAACTGTTTCAACACCACCCCGAGGCCGGCGTGCCGGTCGAGCCCTCGCGCTTCAGCCGCCTGAAGCAATGGGCCATCGGCTTCCTGGTCTTCGTCATCGCCGCCTTCGGCCTGGCCCTGCTGTTGCTGCCGGTGCCCGAGGCCAAAGCCCAGGCAAAGGGCGAGTTGCGCATCGGCTACCAGAAGTCGGCCAGCCTGTTCGTGCTGCAGAAGGCGCAAGGCACGCTGGAGAAAAAACTTGCCCCGCTGGGCTTCGGCGTGAAGTGGGTCGAGTTTCCGGCCGGCCCGCAGCTGCTCGAAGGCCTCAACGTCGGCGCGGTGGACGTGGGCTACGTGGGCGAAGCCCCACCCATCTTCGCGCAGGCCGCCGGCGCGCAGTTCGTCTACTTCGGCCACGACCCCGCCGCACCGCGCGCCGAGGCCATCCTCGTCACCCGGGACTCGCCCATCAAGTCGGTGGCCGACCTCAAGGGCAAGAAAGTCGCGCTCAACAAGGGCAGCAACGTGCACTACCTGCTGGTGAAGCAACTGGAAAAACACGGCCTGAAGATCACCGACATCACGCCCGTCTACCTGGCCCCGGCCGACGGACGCGCCGCCTTCGAAAGCAGGAACGTGGACGCCTGGGTGATCTGGGACCCGTTCCAGGCCGCCGCCGAAAAAGCCACCGGCGCCCGCGTGCTGGCCGATGGCACGGGCAACGTGGTCAACAACTACCAGTACTACCTGGGCGCGCGCAACTTCGTCAGCAAGAACCCCAAGGTGATCGAAGCCCTGTTCGAAGACTCCGTGGCGCAAGGCATCTGGCTCAAGAAGAACCTGCGCCAGGCGGCCGAACTCATCGCCCCGCTGCAAGGCCTGCCGGTCGACGTGGTCGAGCTCGCGCTGCAGCGCTACGAGTTCAACGTCAAGCCGATCACGCCCGCCGTGGCCGCCGACCAGCAAAAGATCGCCGACACCTTCTTCGAACTCAAGCTGATCCCCAAGGCGATCAAGGTCAACGAAGCCGTCGTCGTCGCCCAGCCCTGAGGCGCCCGCCATGTCCAAGCCCTTCAGTGCGGCCGACCTGCGCCGCCACATCGCCCAGCTGCTGGCCGTCACCGCGGCCTCCTGGAGCATCGCCGCCGCGAAAGCGCGCAGCGTCCTGACCCTTTCAAAGAACACCACCACCATGAGCCACAACGATTTCTCCAACCGCCGCCGCTTCGTCCTCACCGGCGTGGGCGCCGCCGCCCTCGCCTCGCTGCCCGGCCTGCCCGCGCAGGCCCAGACCGCCAACCGCGTGTTCCGCGTCGGCCACCAGAAGGGCTTCCTGAGCCTGCTCAAGGGCCGGGGCACGCTGGAACAGCGCCTCGCGCCCCTGGGCGTGAAGATCAGCTGGACCGAATTCACCGCCGGCCCGGTGCAGCTCGAAGCACTCAACGTCGGCTCGATCGACTTCGGCGACGTGGGCGAAGCCCCGCCCATCTTCGCGCAGGCCGCCGGCGCACCGCTGGCCTACGTGGCCGCCACCGTGCCGCGCCCCGCCACCGAAGCCGTGCTCGTGCCCAAGGACTCGGCCACCAAGAGCGTGGCCGACCTCAAAGGCAAGAAGGTCGCCTACAACAAGGGCTCCAACGTGCACTACTTCCTGGTCAAGCTGCTGGAGAAGAACGGCCTGAAGTACGACGACGTGCAGTCCGTCTTCCTGCCGCCGGCCGATGCGCGCGCCGCCTTCGAAAAAGGCGCCGTCGACGCCTGGGTGATCTGGGACCCGTTCCTGGCCGCCGCCGAGGTGGGCCTGAACGGCCGCATCCTGGCCGACGCCACCGGCGTGGTGAACAACCGCGCCTACTACTTCTCCACGCTGGACTACGCGGCGAAGAACGCCGACGTGATCAGGATCGTGATCGAGGAGATCAACAAGCTCGACCAGTGGGGCAGCGCCAACCGCGATGCACTCGCCGCCGAGTTCGCGCCGCTGTGGGGCCTGCCCAAGCCGGTGGTGGACCGCTCCGTGACCCGCCAGGTCTACGGCACCGGCCCCATCACCAGGGCCATCCTGCAGGAACAGCAGGTCATCGCCGACACCTTCTTCAACCTCAAGCTGATCCCGAAAAAGATCAACGTGCTTGAGGCTGCGGTGAACGCGAGCTGAGGGGAGCGGCCATGGGTCTCAACATCTTCTGGTTCATCCCCACCCACGGCGACAGCCGTTACCTCGGCACGGCGCAGGGCGGGCGGCAGCTCAACCACGACTACCTCAAGCAGGTCGCGCAAGCCGCCGACAGCCTGGGCTACGAAGGCGTGTTGATTCCCACCGGCCGTTCCTGCGAAGACCCCTGGGTGGTGGCCGCCAGCCTGCTGCCGGTGACGCAGCGGCTGAAATTCCTGGTGGCCGTGCGCCCCGGCCTGCACCAGCCGGCGCTGGCCGCGCGCATGGCCGCCAGCTTCGACCGCCTCTCCAACGGCCGCTTGCTCATCAACCTCGTCACCGGCGGCGACCGCGCCGAGCTCGAAGGCGACGGCGTGTTCCTGGACCACGCGCAGCGCTACGAGCAGTCGGCCGAGTTCATCCGCATCTGGCGCGAGATCCTCACGCGCAGCCACGAAGGCGAGACCTTCGACTACGACGGCCAGCACCTGCAGGTCAAGGGCGCCAAGCTGTTCTTCCCGCCGCTGCAGCACCCCCACCCGCCGGTGTACTTCGGCGGTTCTTCCGAAGCCGCGCACGAGCTCGCGGCCGAACAGGTGGACACCTACCTCACCTGGGGCGAGCCCCCGGCGGAGGTGGCGAAGAAAGTGGCCGACGTGAAGGCCCGCGCCGCCAAATACGACAGCCCCCACGCTGCGCTGCCCCCCGAGGGGGTGCAATCGGGCTTGGGGCGGCCCAGCGCCCGATCCGGCCGCCCGATTACGTTCGGCATCCGCCTGCACGTGATCGTGCGCGAGACCGACGCCGAGGCCTGGGCCGCCGCCGACGCGCTCATCAGCAAACTCGACGACGACGTGGTGAACCGCGCGCAGGCCGCGTTCGCCAAGATGGATTCCGAAGGCCAGCGCCGCATGGCCGCGCTGCACGCCGGCGGCGCCAAACGCACCCGCGCCGACCTGGAGATCAGCCCCAACCTGTGGGCCGGCGTGGGCCTGGTGCGCGGCGGTGCCGGCACCGCCCTGGTGGGCGACCGCGAGACCGTGGCCGCTCGCATCCAGGAGTACGCCGAGCTGGGTCTGGAGAACTTCATCTTCTCCGGCTACCCGCACCTCGAAGAGGCCTACCGCTTCGCCGAACTCGTGTTCCCGCTGCTGCCGCGCAAGCTGCGCGAGAAGTTGCCCGGCCCCGCGCTCACCGGCCCGTTCGGCGAGACGGTCGCCAACGTGTTCGTGCCGCGCACCGCCCAAAGCTGAGGAGCCCTGCCATGAGCACCATCCATTCCATCCACCACGTGCAGCTCGGCTTCCCGGCTGGCCAGCAATCGCTGGTGCGGCATTTCTACGGCGAGTTGCTGGGCTTGAAGGAATTCCGCCTGGGCGGTGGCAACGCGTTGCGCTTCTACGCCGCCTCGCAGCGCGTGGACCTCGTGCCCGTGCCGAACTGGACCCCTTCGCCCTCGCCCTCGCACCTGGCCTTCGAGGTGCAGAACCTGCCCGGTTTCCGCGCCAGGCTGCTCGACGCCGGGCTGGAGATCGACGAAAGCCGGCCGCTGCCTGGCCACCTGCGCTTCTTCGTCAACGACCCCGCCGGCAACCCGCTGGAATTCCTCGAACCCGACCATTCGCAACAAGGGAGCGCCACATGACGCAAGCCCAGGCCCAGACCCTCCGCGAGGCCCCGGTGACCCCGGTGCCCGACACCATCGACGCGCCCGGCTGGGGCCTGCTGCCCGGCCGTGGCGCCGGTGCCTTCCTCGGCCCGCTGCTGCGCGGCCTCTGGCAGCGTTTCCTGCCCTGGCTGGTGCCGGTGCTGCTGGTGGTGCTGTGGCAGCTCTCGTCCTCGCTGGGCTGGCTGTCCACCCGCGTGCTGCCCGCACCGCTGGACGTGGTCGCCGCGTTCTGGACGCTGGCCGTCTCCGGCGAACTCTGGACCCATGTGAAGGTGAGCGCCGGCCGCGCCCTGATCGGCCTGGCCGTCGGCGGCGGCCTGGGCCTGGCGCTGGGCCTGCTCACCGGCTCGGTGCGCTTCTTCGAAACGCTGCTGGACTCCAGCATCCAGATGGTGCGCAACATCCCGGCGCTCGCGCTGATCCCGCTGGTGATCCTATGGTTCGGCATCGACGAAGTCGCCAAGCTGTTCCTGATCGCCGTCGCCGTGTTCTTCCCGATCTACCTCAACACCTTCCACGGCATCCGCAACGTGGACCCGGGCCTGATCGAGATGGGCCGCACCTACGGCCTCTCGCGCTGGGGCCTGTACACCCAGATCATCCTGCCCGGCGCGCTGTCCTCCATCCTGGTCGGCCTGCGTTTCTCGCTCGGCCTGATGTGGGTGATCCTGATCGTGGCCGAGACCATCTCGGCGCAGGCCGGCATCGGCTACCTGACGATGAACGCCCGCGAGTTCCTCCAGACCGACATCGTGCTCGTCGGCATCCTGCTCTACGCCGCGCTCGGCAAGCTGGCCGACGTGTTCGCCCGTGGTCTCGAACGCTACTGGTTGCGCTGGCACCCCGGTTACCAGAACCCCTGAACCCCATCCAACGAGAACGACCACCATGACGCACTCCCTCTTCAATCGCCGCGCCGCGCTGGGCGCCCTGGGTTCCCTCGCCGCCGGTGCCGCCCTGGCCCAGGGCAACGCGCCACGCGCCGTGCGCCTGGGTTATCAGAAATCGTCCACGCTGATCGCCGTGCTGCGCCTGCAGGGCACGCTGGAACAGCGCCTCGCGCCGCTGGGCGCCACGCTGAGCTGGCACGAGTTCACCAGCGGCCTGCCGCTGCTCGAAGCGCTCAACCTCGACAACCTGGACTTCAGCGCCGACGTGGCCGACACGGTGCCGGTGTTCGCCCAGGCCGCCGGCGCGCAGCTCACCTTCGTGGCGCAGGAGGCGCCCTCGCCCACGGCCCAGGCCATCGTGGTGCGCGCCGACTCGCCGCTGAAGAGCGTGAGCGAACTCAAGGGCAAGCGCGTGGCCTTCGCGAAAGCCGCCGGCGCGCACTACCTGCTGATCGCCGCGCTGGAAAAAGCCGGCCTGTCTTTCGCCGACATCGAGCCCGCGTACCTCACGCCGGCCGATGGCCGCGCCGCCTTCGAGAAAGGCGCCGTGGACGCCTGGGTGGTCTGGGACCCCTTCCTCTCCGCCGCGCAGAAGCAGGCCGGCGCGCGCGTGCTCGCCGACGGCACCGGCCTGGCCTCGTACCAGCGCTACTACCTGGCCAGCACCCGCTTCGCGCAGGCCCGGCCCGACGTGCTCGGCGTGATCTACGCCGAGCTGGAGAAGACCGGCCGCTGGGTCAAGCAGAACCCCAAGGAAGCCGCCGCCCTGCTCGCGCCCTTCTGGGGCCTGGACGCGGCCATCGTCGAACAGGCCAACGGCCGCCGCAGCTACGCGGTGCGCCCGGTCACGCCGCAGAACATCACCGAGCAGCAGAAGATCGCCGACGCCTTCCTGGCCGAGAAGCTGCTGCCGCGCCGCGTCGACGCCGTGAACGTCGCGCTGTTCAAACCGCAGGGGTGAACGCATGAGCGAGAAGACCGACACCCACGGCGTGCGCGTGCAGCTGCGCCACCTCAGCAAGCGCTACGGCGCGCGCGAGGTGCTGCGCGACAACCAGCTCACCATCGAGCCCGGAGAGTTCGTGGCCATCGTGGGCCGCAGCGGCTGCGGCAAGAGCACGCTGCTGCGCCTCATCGCCGGCCTGGAGCCGGCCAGCGGCGGCGAGCTGCTGCTCGACGGCAAGAACGTCGACGGCCTGCACGACGACACCCGCATCATGTTCCAGGACGCGCGCCTGCTGCCCTGGAAACGCGTGGTCGACAACGTGGCCCTGGGCCTGCCCAAGGACCGCAAGGCCGACGCCGAGGCCGTGCTCGGCCAGGTCGGTCTGGGCGACCGCCTCAACGACTGGCCGGCCAAGCTCTCGGGCGGCCAGCGCCAGCGCGTCTCGCTGGCCCGCGCCCTGGTGCACCGGCCGCAATTGCTGCTGCTCGACGAGCCGCTGGGCGCCCTCGATGCGCTCACCCGCATCGAAATGCACGAACTCATCGAAGGCCTGTGGAAGCGCCACGGCTTCACCGCCCTGCTCGTCACGCACGACGTGCAGGAGGCCGTGGCCCTGGCCGACCGCGTGATCCTGATCGAAGACGGCGCCATCGCGCTGGACGAGCGCGTGCCGCTGGCGCGCCCGCGTTCGCGCGGTGACGCCACCTTCGCCGCGATCGAGAAACGCATCCTCGACCGCGTGCTGCAGGTGCCCGACAGCGCGCCACCGTCGAACGACCCGGTCTGGCCCACCCAACCCGCCCACGCCCTGCGCTGGGCCGTCTGAATCCCTGCTCCCTCCACTTCATTCAAACCAAGGAAAACACCATGTCCATCCAAGCCATCAACGTGCGCAACCAGTTCAAGGGCAAAGTCAAGGAAATCATCAAGGGCGACGTCGTCTCCGAAGTCGATGTCGAAACGCCCTGGGGCATCGTCACCTCCGTCATCACCACCCGCTCGGTGAACGACCTGGACCTGAAGGTGGGCTCGGAAGTGGTCGCGCTCGTGAAGTCCACCGAAGTCTCCATCGCGAAATTGTGAACACCTCCCTGCGCCGCTTCGCGGCTTCCCTCCTCTCTGGCGCGCCTTCGGCGCTGGGAGGAGGGACGACACCAGCGGCCTGGCAAAGCCAGTTCCGCGGTGCCCCTGGCGAACTCCCCCTCGTTCCTGGCATTTCCTCGTGATCCTTCTCGACAACATCCACCAGACCTACCGCGGCCCCAAGGGGCCGGTGCACGCCCTGCGCGGCGTGGACCTGCAGATCCGCGGCGGCGAGGTCTTCGGCGTGATCGGGCGCAGCGGCGCGGGCAAGAGCTCGCTGGTGCGCACCATCAACCTGCTCAACCGGCCCAGCCAGGGCACGGTCACAGTCGCCGGCCGCTCCCTCACCACGCTGAACGCCGCCGGCCTGCGCGAAGCCCGGCGCGACATCGGCATGGTCTTCCAGCACTTCAACCTGCTGACCTCGCGCACCGTGTTCGACAACGTGGCGCTGCCGCTCGAACTCGCCGGCCTCTCGCGCCACCAGATCAAGGCGCGCGTGAACCCGCTGCTCGAACTCGCGGGCCTGGGCGCGCTGGCCGACCGCTACCCGGCCCAGATCAGCGGCGGGCAGAAACAGCGCGTGGGCATTGCCCGCGCCCTGGCCAGCCAGCCCAAGGTGCTGCTCTCGGACGAAGCCACCTCCGCGCTCGACCCCGAAACCACCCGCTCCATCCTCGCGCTGCTGCAGCAGATCAACCGCGAGCTGGGCCTCACCATCGTGCTCATCACGCACCAGATGCAGGTGATCAAGCAGGTGGCCCACCGCCTCGCGGTGATGGAGGCCGGGCAGATCGTCGAACAGGGCGAGGCCCTCAAGGTGTTCAGCGACCCGCAGAACGAAACGACGCGCAGCCTGCTCGACGACGTGGTGCCGCGCGAGCTGCCGGCCAATGTGCTGGAGCGCGTGCGCGGCCTGCTCGGCGTGCCGGGCCAGCCGCCGGCCAGCCTGCTGCGCCTGGTGTTCGCCGGCGTCGAGTCCGACCAGCCCCTGCTCTCCGACCTGGTGCGCCGCTTCGGGCTGGACCTGAACATCGTGCACGGCCAGATCGACGAGGTGCAGGGCCATCCCTTCGGCACGCTGGCCGTGCTGGCGCGTGGCGCGCAAGAGCAGCTGCAAGCCGCCGTGAGCCACCTGCGTGGCGCCGGCGTGCAGGTGCAGGAGGTGGCCCATGCTTGAACAGCTGCAAACCTGGTTCCCGCCGGCCCTGCTCGACCTCTTCGTGCTCTCCTTCTGGGAGACGCTGGTGATGGTGGGCATCTCCGGCGCCGTGGGTGCGCTCATCGGCGTGCCGCTGGGGGTGCTGCTGCGCCTCACCGACCACGGCGGCGTGCTGCAGAACGCGGCCTTCAACCGCACCGTGGGCGGCATCGTCAATGCCGTGCGGTCCACGCCATTCATCATCCTGCTGGTCGCGATCATCCCGTTCACGCGCCTCATCACCGGCTCGTCCATCGGCACGGCCGCCGCCGTGGTGCCGCTGACGATCGCCGCCGCGCCCTTCATCGCGCGCCTGGTGGAAACCTCGCTGCGCGAGGTGGACAGCGGGCTGGTCGAAGCCGCGCAAGCCATGGGCGCCACCACCCCGCAGATCGTCTTCAAGGTGCTGCTGCCCGAGGCCTTCCCCGGCATCGTGGCCGGTTTCACCATCACCCTCGTCAGCCTCACCGGCTACTCGGCCATGGCCGGCGCCATCGGCGGCGGCGGCCTGGGCGACCTCGGCATCCGCTATGGCTACCAGCGCTTCCTGCCCGAGGTGATGCTGGCCGTGGTGCTGCTGCTCATCGTCTTCGTGCAGGCGGTGCAAAGCCTGGGCGACTGGCTGGTGCGCCGCCTGAACAAGAAATGAAACACCCCCCTGCGCCGCTGCGCGGCTTCCCCCCTCACTTGCGCGCCTTCGGCGCTTGGAGGGGGGACGGCATCTTGGGCCGGCGGAGCCGTCCCTTGATGCCTCTGGATCGAGGCACACGCTCCGGAAGTGTTGTTTCGTGCGCTTTGAAAACTTTTATCAACCACAAGGAACCCTGAAATGATCAAACGGCAACTGCTCCAATCCACCCTGGCCCTCACGCTGGCCGCTGCCTTCGCCGCGCCCGCGCTCGCGCAGGACAAACCGCTCAAGATCGGCGTCACCGCCGGCCCGCACGCGCAGATCTTCGAGCAGGTGAAGAAGATCGCCGAGAAGGACGGCCTGAAGATCCAGATCGTCGAGTTCAGCGACTACGTGCAGCCCAACGCCGCGCTCGCCGCCGGCGACCTGGACGCCAACAGCTACCAGCACAAGCCCTACCTGGACAACCAGATCAAGGACCGCGGCTACAAATTCACCGCCGTCGGCTACACGGTGAACTTCCCCATCGGCATCTACAGCAAGAAGGTCAAGAGCCTGAAGGACCTGCCCGAAGGCGGCAAGGTCGGCATCCCGAACGACCCCACCAACGGCGGGCGCGTGCTGCTGGTGCTGCAGGACCAGGGCCTCATCAAGCTCAAACCCGAAGCCGGTCTGAAGGCCACGCCGCTGGACGTGGTGAGCAACCCCAAGAAGCTCAGGTTCGTGGAGCTCGACGCCGCGCAACTGCCGCGCTCGCTCGACGACCTCGACGCCTCGGCCATCAACACCAACTACGCGCTCTCCGCCGGCCTGAACCCGGGCAAGGACGCCATCGCCCAGGAAAACGCCAAGAGCCCGTACGTGAACCTGATCGCCGTGCGCGAGGCCGACAAGGACAAGCCCTGGGTCGCCAAACTGGTGAAGGCCTACCAGTCGGCCGAAGTCAAGGCCTTCATCCAGACCGAGTTCAAGGGCTCGGTCCTGGCCGGGTTTTGACATGACCTCCCCTCGCCAGATGCACCTCGGTGCCTTCTTCTTCGGCGCCGGTCACCACCTGGCCGCCTGGCGGCACCCGGACGTGGTGCCCTCGGCCGGCGGCCAGATCGCCGCGCTCACCGAGTGGACGCAGCTGGCCGAGGCCGCGAAGTTCGACGCCATCTTCTTCGCCGACAACGTGGGCCTGCCCGGCCCGCCCGACGAAGGGGTGGCGAAGAACGCCCTCTGGTACCCGCTGGATCCGCTGCTCACCCTGGCCGCGCTGTCGCAGAGCACCACGCACATCGGCCTGGTGGCCACGGTCTCCAGCACCTACCTGCCCCCTTACCACCTGGCCCGCAAATACGCCACGCTCGACCAGCTGAGTGGTGGCCGCGCGGGCTGGAACCTCGTCACCTCAGGCAGCGACTTCGAGGCCCGCAGCTTCGGGCTGGACCAGCAGATCGCCCACGCCCAGCGCTACGAGCGCGCGCGGGAGTACGTGCAGGTCGTCAAAGGCCTGTGGAACACCTGGGAAGACGACGCCTTCATCGAAGACAAGGCCCGCAACCGCTTCTTCGATCCCGCCAAGCTGCACCGCGTGGCGCACGACGGTGCGCACTACAAGGTGCACGGTGGCCTGCAGACCCGCCGCTCGCCGCAGGGCCACCCGGTGCTGGTGCAGGCCGGTTCGTCCGGCGACGGGCAGGACCTCGCCGCCGCCAGCGCCGAGGTGGTGTTCACCGCGCAGCAGACCGCCGATGACGCGCGCCAGTTCTACAACCGCCTCAAGGGCCAGCTGGCCGCCTACGGCCGCTCCACCGACGCGCTGAAGATCCTGCCCGGCATCTCGCCCTTCGTGGGCCGCAGCGAGGCCGAAGCGCGCGAGAAGTTCGAGCAACTGCAGTCCCTGATCGACCCGGTGCTCGGCGTCGGCCTGCTCTCCACCTTCCTCGGCAACGTGGACCTCTCGAAATACCCGGTGGACGGCCCGTTCCCGCAGGACCTGCCGGTGACCGAAGGCTGGCAGAGCCGCCAGGAACTGTTCGCCGGCCTCGCGCGCCGCGACGGCCTGACGATCCGCCAGCTCTACGAGCGCGTGGCCGGCGCGCGCGGCCACTGGACGGTGGTGGGCACGGCCGAGTCCATCGCCGACCAGCTCGAACACTGGTTCACCAGCGGCGCGGCCGACGGCTTCAACGTGCTGGCGCCCACGCTGCCCCACGGCCTGAAGGATTTTGTGCAGCTTGTCGTGCCCGAGCTGCAGCGGCGCGGCCTGTTCCGCACCGAGTACAGCGGCCGCACCCTGCGCGATCACCTGGGCCTGAAACGTCCCGCCCACCCGGCCGCCGCCGCCATTCAAACGGCGCGCGAACCCGCCACCGCCTGAACGTCCCACCACCACAAGGAGAAAAACCGATGTCCGCAGACTGGAAATTCGAAACCCGCTCGGTGCACGCCGGCTACCGGCCCGACCCCACCACCAAGGCCGTGGCCGTGCCGATCTACCAGACCGCCGCCTACGCCTTCGACAACGCGCAGCATGGCGCCGACCTGTTCGACCTGAAGGTGCCCGGCAACATCAGGGCCTGCTCGCCCCATTTTTCCAAGATGCGTTGCGGATCAAAAAAGTCCTGCGCAAGGCGCGAAACGCAGACGGGCCGGTGGCCCGGCGAGGCTTCGCAACGCGGCGCAGGGCTTTTTTGGCCGCAACCCGAAGGGAGCGAGGTCAAAACAGCGCCACTCTTCGTTGCATCTCTAGGCCAGACCTCCAGTCTGGCCGTCGCGCTGCGCCTCGATTGGCGCTGTTTTGACCTCGCTCGCATTTGGAAAAATGGGGCGAGCAGGCCCTCCACGCGCATCATGAACCCGACGCAGGACGTGCTGGAACAGCGCATCGCCTCGCTGGAAGGCGGCATCGCCGCGCTGGCGCTGGCCTCCGGCCAGGCGGCCGTGACCTACGCCATCCAGACCATCGCCGAGTCGGGCGACAACATCGTCTCCAGCACCGCGCTCTACGGCGGCACCTACAACCTCTTCGCGCACACGCTGCCGCAGTTCGGCATCACCACGCGCTTCGCGGACCACCGCGACCCGACCAGTTTCGAGCCGCTGATCGACGCGCGCACCAAGGCCATCTTCGTCGAGTCCATCGGCAACCCGCAGGGCAACATCACCGACATCGCGGCCGTCGCCGCCATCGCGCACAAACACGGCGTGCCGCTGATCGTGGACAACACCGTTGCCTCGCCGTACCTGCTGCGCCCGATCGAACACGGTGCCGACATCGTGGTGCAGTCGCTCACGAAATACCTTGGCGGCCACGGCACCAGCATCGGCGGCGCCATCATCGATTCCGGCAAGTTCCCCTGGGGCCAGCACAAGGCCCGCTTCAAGCGCCTGAACGAGCCCGACCCGAGCTACCACGGCGTGGTCTACACCGAGGCCCTGGGCCCGGCGGCCTACATCGGTCGCGCGCGCGTCGTGCCGCTGCGCAACACCGGCGCGGCCATTTCGCCCTTCAACGCCTTCCTGATCCTGCAGGGCATCGAAACGCTCTCGCTGCGGCTGGACCGCATCAACGCCAACACCCTGCGCGTGGCCAAGCACCTGGAACAGCACGCCAAGGTGGGCTGGGTGAACTACGCCGGCCTGCCCAGCCACCCGGACCACGCGCTCGCCCTGAAATACCTGGGCGGCCATGCCTCGGGCCTGCTCACCTTCGGCGTGAAAGCCGCCGCCGGCGAAGGCCGTGCGGCCGGCGCGCGCTTCCTCGACGCGCTGCAGCTCTTCACCCGCCTGGTGAACATCGGCGACGCCAAGTCGCTCGCCACCCACCCAGCCTCCACCACGCACCGCCAGCTCTCGCCCGAAGAACTGGCCAAGTCCGGCGTGCCCGAAGACGCGGTGCGCCTGTCCATCGGCATCGAACACATCGACGACCTGCTGGCCGACCTCGACCAGGCCCTGGAAAGCGTATGAACACCCCCCGCGTCGCCTTCGGCGCCACCCCCCTCAAGGGGGGCGCACCCTGGGACCGGCAAAGCCGGATCCTCGGGAGCCCAGGAGCAAGACATCTCACTCAACCATCACCTGAAAACACGGAGACCCCACGATGAAACGAACCCTCGGCCTGGCGGCCGCCACGCTCGCACTGCTGGGCGGCACCGCGCAGGCACAGACCGCGCCCGACCTCCAGGCCCGCGCCTGGGCCGCCTCGTGCGCGGCCTGCCACGGCACCGACGGCAAGAGCAACAGCGCCATCCCCGCCATCGCCGGCCAGGACAAGGCGGTGCTGCTGCAGAAGCTGCTGGCCTACAAGCAAGGCACCCTGCCCGCCACCGTGATGCACCAGCACGCCAAGGGCTACACCGACACCGAGCTTGAGCGCCTGGCCGCCCACTTCTCGCGCCAGCCCAAATAACAACAAGGAGTACCCCATGAAGCAACTGCTGCAACGCCGCCACTTCCTCGCCGCCGCCGGCGGCACCGTGGCCGCCCTCGCCATGCCGGGCTGCGCCTCGGTCTCGTCCGCCCCCAAGGCCCGCGTCGTCGTCATCGGCGGCGGCTTCGGCGGCGCCACCGCCGCCAAGTACATCCGCCAATGGGCGCCCGAGATCGAGGTGGTGCTGGTCGAACGCGAAGCCGCCTTCGTCTCCTGCCCGCTGAGCAACCTCGTGCTCGGCGGCACGGAAAAGATCGAGAACCTCACCACCGGCTACGACGCCCTGCAGAAAAAGCACGGTGTGCGCGTGGTGCGCGACGAAGCCACCGCCATCGACGCCGCCCGGAAGGAAGTGCGCCTGGCGCGCGGCGACACGCTGAAGTACGACCGCCTCATCGTCTCGCCCGGCGTGGACTTCCAGTTCGACCAGGTGCCCGGCCTGCAAAGCGCCGAAGCGCAAAGCCAGGTGCTGCACGCCTGGAAAGCCGGCCCGCAGACCGTGGCCCTGCGCCAACAGCTCGAAGCCCTGCCCGACGGTGGCGTGTACGCCCTGCACATCCCCAAGGCGCCCTACCGCTGCCCGCCCGGCCCCTACGAGCGCGCCGCGCAAGTGGCCTTCTACTTCAGGCAGCACAAGCCGCGCAGCAAGGTGCTGGTGCTCGACGCCAACCCGGACATCACCTCCAAGAAGGCCCTGTTCCTCAAGGCCTGGAACGAGCTCTACCCCGGCATCGTCGAATACAAGCCCAACAGCGAGATCGTGCGCGTGGACGCGGCCAACCGCGCGGTGGAACTGCAGTTCGAGACCGTGCGCGCGGGTGTGCTCAACGTGGTGCCGCCGCAGCAGGCCGGCCGCATCGCACAGACCGCCGGGCTCATCACCGCCAACAACAAGTGGTGCGGCGTCAACTTCCAGACCTTCGAGTCCACCGTGGCCCCGGGCATCCACGTGCTGGGCGACGCCACGCTGTCGGCCCCGGGCATGCCCAAGTCCGGCTTCATGGCCAACAACCACGCCAAAGTGGCGGCGGACGCGGTGATCGCGCTCATCCAGGGCCGGCCGGTGAACGCCGAACCCATCATCGCCAACACCTGCTACAGCTTCGTCAGCGACACCGACGTGGTTCACGTCGCCTCGGTGCACAAGTGGAACACCGAGCAGAAAACCCTGGTGGCCGTGAACGGCGCGGGCGGCCTCACCCCGACCGCCAACGCCCTCGAAGGCCAGTACGCCCGATCCTGGGCCCGCAATATCTGGGCAGACGCCTTGCTCTGACAACACCATGAACTTCCAGCAACTCAGATCGGTTCGAGAGGCAGCGCGCTGCGGCTACAACCTCACCGAGGTCGCCGCCATGCTCTACACCTCGCAACCCGGCGTGAGCCGGCAGATCCGCGAGCTGGAGGAGGAGCTGGGCGTGACCATCTTCGCCCGCGCGGGCAAGCGCCTCACCGGCCTCACCGGGCCGGGGCAGACGCTGCTGCCCATCGTGGAGCGCCTGCTGCAGGAGGCCGACAACCTGCGCTCGGCCGGCAAGGAATTCGTCTCGCGCCTGGAGGGCGGCCTGTCCATCGCCGCCACGCACTCGCAGGCGCGCTACGCCCTGCCGCACGCCGTGCGCGACTTCCGCGCGCTGTTCCCGCAGGTCACGCTCAACCTGCACCAGGGCTCGCCCAAGCAGGTGGCCGAGATGCTGATCGCGGGCGAGGCCGACATCGGCATCGCCACCGAGGCGCTGGCCACCTACCCGCAGCTGGTCACCCTGCCCTGCTACCGCTGGACACACAGCGTGGTGGTGCCGCACGGCCACCCGCTGCTGCGGGTGGAGGGCCCGCTCTCGCTGCAGCAGCTGGCCGAGCACCCCATCATCACCTACGACCTGGGCTACACCGGGCGCTCTCACATCGACGACGCGTTCAAGAAACAGGGCGTGCAGCCCAACGTGGTCATCACCGCGATGGACGCGGACGTGATCAAGACCTACGTGGAACTGGGCATGGGCGTGGGCATCGTGGCC
>JAGKSX010000170.1 GCA_018993155.1 Hydrogenophaga sp. | reverse complement strand
TGGGGCGCTTGAATTCGTCGGGGCTCACGCGCAGCGTGGAGGCGCGGCCGTGGTAGCCGATGGGCACCCATTTGTAGTTGGGCAGCAGCGGGTGGTCGGGCCGGAACAGCTTGCCCACGGTGGTGGCGTGGTGGATGCCGGTGTAGAAGTCGGTGTAGTCGCCCACGTCGAAGGGCATGCCCATGCGCACGCTGGCTTGCGGGTGCAGTGCGGCCTTGAAGGTGGCTTCCTTCGGGCTGCCTTCGCGCAGGCCTTCGCTGAGGGTGCGGCGCAGCGCCCGCCGTTGTTCGGGTGCGAGCGCCAGCAGGCGCGCCACGTCGCTGTGCTCCAGCACACCGGCGCGCTGCAGGTCGAGCACCTGGTCGCCGATCGCCACACCGATGCGCCAGCCGGGTTCGTCGCCCACGGTGAACCGGCCATAGGGCAGGTTCTGGATGGGGAAGTCGGTGGCGGGGGCGTTCGCGGACGCCAGCCAGCTTTGCAGGCCGGCGCCGTGGGTGTCGTCGATGGGGGACGGCGACATGGGCTTCACTCCACCTGGATGTTCTGGCGCTTGATGACCGCGCCCCATTTCTGGGTTTCGGCCTTCATGAAGGCGGCGAACTGTTCGGGCGTGCCGCCGGCGGGCCGCAGCGATTGTTCTTCCAGGAATTTCTGGAACTCGGGCGACTTGAGCGCGGCGTTCACGCCGCCGTTGAGCTTGTTCACCACGTCGGCCGGCACACCGGCGGGCGCGAGCAGGCCGACCCAGGAGGTGGCTTCGAAGCCGGGGTAGGTGTCGCTCACGGTGGGCACGTCGGGCAGCGCGGGGATGCGTTCGCGCGTGGTCACGGCCAGGGCGCGCATCTTGCCGGCGCGGATGTGGGCCAGCACCGAGGTGACGCTGACGAACATCACCTGCACCTGGCCGCCGAGCACGTCGGTGATGGCGGGCGCGCCGCCCTTGTAGGGCACGTGGTTGAACGAGGCACCCGTGGTGGCTTTGAAGAGCTCGGTGGTGAGGTGGTTGGAGCTGCCCGCGCCGGTGGAGGCGTAGTGCAGCGTGTCGGGCTTGCTCTTGCCCAGGTCCACCAGTTCGCGCAGGGTCTTGGCCGGCACCGAGGGGTGCACCACCAGCACCAGCGGCGAGGTGGCGATGAGCGCGATGGGCTTGAGGTCCTTGTCGGAATCGAAGGTGAGCTTGTAGAGCAGCGGGTTGACGGCGTGCGTGTCGAAGGCGGTGAGCAGGGTGTAGCCGTCGGCCTTGGCGCGCGCGACCTGGGCCGCGCCGATGGAGCCGCCCGCACCGCCCTTGTTTTCCACCACCAGGGTCTGGCCCAGGCTGGCGCTGAGTTCGGTGCCGAGCTTGCGCGTCACGTTGTCCACGATGCCGCCTGCGGGGAAGGGCACGACGACCTGGATGGTCTTGTTCGGGTAGGGGCCGGTCTGCGCGAGGGTGCTCAGCGGCAGGCCGCCGGCGGCCCGGGCAATGGCACCGGCCACGACGGGGCGGCGGCGGGTGGGGGCATGGGGAGCGTTGTTCATGTTGTCTCCAGAAAAGGGAAAGGAAAAAAGAGAAGAAGGGGTCAGTCGTTGATGACCGCGACCGCGCGCACCCAGCCGGCGGAGCCGTGTTTGATCTTGATGGGGAAGCAGCTGATGTCGAAGCCGTGCGAGGGCAGCTGGTCGAGGTTGGAGAGCTTCTCCATCTGGTAGTAGCCGATGTCGCGGCCGGCCTTGTGGCCTTCCCAGATGATCGAAGGGTCGCCGTCGCGCTCGAAGCGCTCGACCACGAACTTGAAGGCCGCGTCCCAGCTGTAGGAGTCGGTG
This sequence comes from Hydrogenophaga sp., assembly GCA_018993155.1. Classification (GTDB taxonomy): domain Bacteria; phylum Pseudomonadota; class Gammaproteobacteria; order Burkholderiales; family Burkholderiaceae_C; genus Hydrogenophaga. The sequence continues at coordinate 4,942 of JAGKSX010000170.1, read as the reverse complement.
CCGACCACGCGCACGCCGCGTTCCAGCAGGTAGAGCGTGGCCGCGCGGCCGAAGCCGCAGGCGCTCTCCCAGTAGTCCTCCTGGCCCTGGCGCGCGCCGGCGCGGGTGTTGGCCACCACGATGTCCAGCGGCTGCAACTCGTAGTGGATGCGCTTGAGTTCGGCTTCGATGTCCTGCGGCGTGACGACGTAGCCGGCCTCGAAGTGGCGGAAGTCGAGCTTCACGCCGGGGCGCAGGCACCAGTCCAGCGGCACCTCGTCGATGCCGGGGGCGGGGCGGCCGCCTTCCTGCAGCGCGTGGTCGGTGGTGGGGTGGTAGTGCCAGGGCGCGTCCATGTGCGTGCCGGCGTGGGTGGAGAGCGAGATCTTCTCCACCGCCCAGGCCTTGCCTTCGGGCAGCGAGTCGGGGCCGATGCCGGGGAACAGCTTGGAGAACAGCTCCCACGACTGGTCGTGGTCGGCGTACTGGATCTGCGGGCGGTGGTGGGCCGGCGAGGTGGGCTTGTCTTCCAGCGTGACGGAGAGGTCGATGATGCGGCGGGGCATGGGTGCTTGTTTACGGTGAGGGGGAAGAAGGAGCGGCGGGCCGCGCGCGCAGGCCGGCGACCACGAAGGCCACCAGCTGGCGCACGATGGTTTCGGGGTCGTCGGTGTCGCACAGGCCGCCCGAGAGGCGGTTGAGCCGGTGGTAGGCCGCGTCCGCGTCGGACACGATGTAGTGCATTGCGCCGATGGCGAAGGCGTAGCGCCAGAACGCGTCCTGGCGGCTCAGGCCGGGCTCGGCGTCCATCAGGGCCTGCACGAACAGCAGGGCGGTGCTGTCGTACTGCTGGAACAGCGCGCTGTTCGTGAATTCGCTGGGCAGCGCGCGCGCCTGCAGGATCAGGCGCGTGAGCAGGCGGCCGTCGCCGGTGGCGTCGGCGCTCAGGCGGATCGGGGGCGCGAGCAGCGCTTCCACCACGTGCTCCAGCGAGCGGCCCGGGCCGTCGGGCTGCTGCGCCAGCATCTCCCGGCGCAGCTGGTTCACCGGGTCGGCCACGGTCTGCAGCACCTCGCGGATCAGCGCTTCCTTGGAGCCGAAGTGGTAGTGGATCGCCGCCACGTTGGTCTCGCTCGCGGTGGTGATCTCTTTCAGCGAGGCCGCCTCGAAACCGCGCGTGGCGAAGATCCGCAGCGCGGCCATCACGATCTTGGAGCGTGTCGAGTCCTTGGGCGTGGGGCTGGGTTTCTTCATTTCAAATTCAAATGTGAATTTGAAATGTAGATTTGAATCAGGATCAGGGCATTGGTAGTAACCCTAGGTCTGGGCCAGCCGGCCCGCGATGCCGGCCAGGCGCTCGTCCAGGCCGGTGGGCCAGTCGGCGCCGGGCTGCTGCAGGTGGGCCGTGGCCTCGGGGCCGAGCAAGGCCTCGCGGCGGAACTCGGCCTGCACCGCGCCGCTGTCGGGCTGGCCGGCCAGCGCCTGGCCCCAGTACAAGGTTTCCTGCGCGCCTTTGTACGGGTGGTTGAGGCTGATCTCGCCGCGCGCCGCACCCAGGGCTGTGGTCCAGGCGGCGGCCAGCTGGCGCAGGCGCGAGGCCGGCAGGCTGACCGCGTCGCCCTCGCCCTGCACGTCGCCCCGGTTGCCGAGGTTGACCCAGGCCGGCAGGCGGTCGGCCGCAGGCCGCTCGACCACGATGGCGCCGTCGGCGCGCATCTTGGTGTTCATGGTGTCGTGCAGGCTCACCACGAGCAGGCCGCGCGCCGGGCCGGTGCGGCGCACCTGATCGATCACGCGATCGACGGCGGCGTTGTAGGCGCCGGGCCCGAGTGCATGGCAGCGCGAAAGGGCCTTGGCCAGCGCGGCCCAGCCGGCCTCGTCGGCCGGCTGGAGCAGCACGTCCTCACCGGAAAACGTGATCGGGCGGATGGCGTCCACCCCGGCGAAGGACACCCCGGTCTCGCCGGCGCGCTGGCGCGCCAGCCGCGCCCAGAACTCGCGCAGGCCGTCCATGGGTTGTGCGGGCGGTGCGCGGTTCGGGTCCATCACCAGGCGCGAATGCGGGTTCTCGACGAAGACCAGCGTGGGGTCCGCCGCCGCCCAGGCGCGGCCCAGCGCGCTGGTCAGCACGTCGGAGAAATCGAACTGCTTGCGCCGCGTGAGGCCGGGCGCGACGAAGGGCCGCAGCTCGGCCGGAAAGCCCGCGCTGGCGTGCGGGCCCAGCACCACGGTGCGGACGCCGCCGGCCACCGTTTCGAAGGCGGTGCCGCGCTCGCGGCCCTGCCAGAACACCAGGTCGTCGAAACCGTGCTGGCGGTTGGCGTCCAGCCAGAGCAGGTCGGTGGCGGGGCTCATGGCGCTCAGCCCACCGCGCGCGAGATCAGCAGGCCCAGGCCCACCGAGACCACGGCGTAGATCAGCGTGGGCAGCAGGAAGGAATGGTTGATGACCGCGCGGCCGATGCGCGTGCTGCCGGTGCGGTCCAGTTCCACGGTGGCGATCTGCGAGCCGTTGGTGGGCAGCAGGAACACGCCCACCACCGCCGGCCACATGGCGGCCAGCGTGGCCGGGTTCAGGCCCAGGGCGATGCCGATCGGGATGATGGAGAAGGTCGCGCTGGACTGGCTGGTGGTCATGGCGGCCACCGCGAACAGCGCCACGGCGATCATCACCGGGGCCTGGCGGGCCAGCGAGCCCAGGCCGTCGACGATGGTGCTCTCGTGCGCCGCGATGAAGGTGTTGGCCATCCATGCCACGCCGAACAGCGCCACCACCGCGACCATGCCGGAGTCGAACAGCGGGCTCTTGACGATGTCGCTGGCCTTGATGCCGGCCAGGGCCACGATGGCGGCGGCCACGGTCAGCATGGTGATCTGGATCAGCTGGGCCAGGTCCACGCCGACCAGCGCGCCCTTGACCGTGACTTGCGGGCGCAACTCCGGGAAGATGCCGGCGGCGATGATGAAGGCCACGCCGGCCAGGAACAGCAGGGCCGAGATCCGGCCCTCGCGCGTCGGCGGCTTGGGCGCCGCGTCGGTGGCGGGCGGGGTCAGCTCGCCGGCGGCCACGCGGCGCTGGTATTCGGGGTCTTCTTCGAGCGGTTTGCCGACCCGGCTCATCACCAGGCCGCCGATGATGATGGCGGCGATGGAGGCGGGCACCGTGATCATGAGGATGTCGGTGATCTTGAAGCCGGTGGGTGCGAGCAGGCCCACCATGGCGGCCATGGCCGCCGACACCGGGCTGGCGGTGATGGCGAGCTGGCCGGCCGTGGCGGAGAGCGCCAGCGGCCGTTCGGGCCGCACCTTGTTGGCCAGCGACACCTCGTAGATCACCGGCATCAGCGAGTAGTAGATGTTGCCCGTGCCGGCCCCGGCGCAGAAGGCGAAGGTGGTCAGCGGGGCCACGTAGGTGATCTGGTTGGGAAAGCGGCGGATCACCTTCTGCGCCTGCGCCACCAGGAAGTCGATGCCGCCGGCCAGCTGCATCGCGCCGGCGGCGGTGACCACCGACATGATGATGAGCATGGCCGAGACCGGCACGGCGCCGGGCGCCACGTCGAACAGCAGCACGAACAGCAGCACGCCGACCGCGCCGAACAGGCCGATGGCCATGCCCTTGAAATGCACACCGACAGCGATCAGGGCCAGCAGCATGAGGCCCTGCACGGCGATCAGGAACGTGTTCATGGTTTCCTCCTCCTCCTACGTTTATGGGGCGTGGATGCCGTTGAGCTCGGCCCAGCCGGTCCACATGATCTCGATGCCGATGCACAGCAGGATGAAGGCCATCAGGCGGACCATCACCAGGGCACCCACTTCGCCCAGCCTGGCCATGAGCGCGGCCGCATGGCGGTAGATGAGGTAGACCACGCCCACCGTGAGGGTGGCCCCCAGCACGGCCACCAGGGCGCCGGTGACGTACATGTCCAGCTGGCGGGGCCAGCCGGCACCGATGGCGATGGCCGCCGCGATGGTGCCCGGCCCGGTGGTCAGGGGAAAGGTGATGGGGAAGAAACTGCGCCGCACCACCTCGGCGTGCGTCCAGGCGCCGGGCTGGGTGCGCTTGACGGCGGCATGCACTTCGTCGTCGTCGTTGCGGTTGAGCATGCGCCAGCCCGAGGCCGCCACCAGCAGGCCGCCGCCGATGCGCACGATGGGCAGGGAGATGCCGAAGAGTTCCAGCACGTAGGTGCCGACCAGCATCGAGCCGACCAGCACGAACCAGCAGTTGATGGCGACCTGCCGGGCCAGCTGGCGGGTGGCGGCGGGGTCGTCGCCCACCGTCATGGAGAACACCGGCGCTCCGCTGAGCGGGTTCATGATGGGCAGCAGCGTCAGCGGCACCAAAGCCAGCGATTGGAGCAAGTCGGCCGCCATGTCGTTACCCCTCCCCGGGAATGCCGGAATGCGGCATCGTAGCCCAGGTGGTGCGCTGCAGGCTACAGGGGCGGCTGCTGGATCAGGTGGGCCTGCAGTTCGCGGATGCGCTCGTCGGTGTAGTAGCCGCCGACTTCGGTGTAGCGCAGGAAAGGCCGCGCGCAGCCGCTGCATTGCCAGACGTCGCAGCGGTTGTAGGGGAACCAGCCGAGGGCGATGGGGGCGTCGTCGGACCAGGCGCCGGTGCCGTTCGGGTGGTACTCGGCCAGTGTGGGTTCGTCGGCGTCGGGATCGCGCAAGCTGCCGACGCGTGTCAGGCGCGAGAGATCGAAGCCGCCGGGCACGGAGTCCCAGCCCCTGCACACCAGGGCCTGGCAGTGGGGGCAAGTGGTGGTGGTGCGGCTTTGCTTGGCGATGGCCATCAAGTCTTCCAGGGTCATGGTCGCCATTGTGGGCCGCTTCTTCGCTGTCGGCTGGCGTCCCCCCGTTCTCCGGCGCCTGCTCGCGGGCGTCTGCCCGGGTCCGCAGCGACCCCTTCGTCAACACGACCCCTGACGCTCAAGCTCTGTGGCAACCGCGAATGG
>JAGKSX010000055.1 GCA_018993155.1 Hydrogenophaga sp. | reverse complement strand
GCAGCGGGGTAAAGGAGGAGACCCGGCGAAGCCGGGTCGGGGGACACCCGCGGAGCAGAGTGCCGAACACCCATGCGCCCGCGAGGTCTCAGAGAGAGAGAACGAAACTCAGGCAGGCCGTCGAACCCGGAACCAGGCCGCGTACATGGCCGGCAAAGCCAGCAAGGTCAACACCGTCGCCACAATCAGCCCCCCCATGATCGCGACCGCCATCGGCCCCCAGAACACACTGCGGGACAGCGGAATCATCGCCAGCACCGCCGCCGCGGCCGTCAACACGATGGGCCGCATCCGCCGAACAGCCGCTTCCACGATCGCGTCCCAGGCCGGCACACCGCGCGCCCTGTCCTGCTCGATCTGATCGATCAGGATCACCGAGTTGCGCTGGATCATCCCCATCAAGGCAATCACCCCCAGCAAAGCCACGAAACCGAACGGCCGGTTCAACAACAGCAACGCCCCCGCCACCCCCGCCATGCCCAACGGCCCGGTCAGGAACACCAGCATCGACCGGCTGAAACTCTGCAATTGCAGCATCAGCAACGTGAACACGATGAACAACATCAAGGGCACGCCCACCACGATCGAAGCCGAGCCCTTGCTGCTCTCCTCCACCGCGCCCGCCACTTCGATGTGGTACGCGCTCAAACCCCGAGCGGCCCAGCCGTCGCTGATCGCCTTGAGCTTGGGCTGCAGCTCGGCCGTCACCGTCGCGCCCTGCAAGCCCTCGACCACGTCACCCTGCACCGTGATCGCATAGTCGCGGTTCTCGCGCCACAACACACCGGGCTCCCAGTCGAACACCGGCTTGGCGATCTGCAACAGCGGAATCGCCTGACCACTCGCCGTGGGCAGATACGCATTGGCCAGGCTGGTGATCGCGTCGCGCTCATCCAGCGGCTGGCGCAGCACGATGTCGATCAGCTTGTCCCCCTCGCGGTACTGGCCCACCGTGGTGCCCGAAAGCAGGGTGCGCGAGGCCTGCGCGATCGACTGGCTCGACACGCCCAGCGCGCGCGCCTTGGCCTGGTCCACCTCCAGCCGCAGCTTCTTCACCGACTCGTTCCAGTTGTCGTTCACGCCGCGCATGTTCGGGTTCTCGCGCATCGCCTGCTTCACCTCGTCGGCCAGGCCGCGCAGCACCTGCGGGTCGGTGCCTACCACGCGGAACTGCACCGGGTAGGGCACGGGTGGGCCGTTGGGCAACAGCTTCACGCGGCCGCGCACCTCGGGGAATTCGGTCGCCAGCAAGGCCGGCAAGGCCTTGCGCAGGCGCTCGCGCGTCTTCAGGTCCTGGGGCAGCACGATCATCTGCGACACGTTGGTCTGCGGGAAGATCTGGTCCAGCGGCAGGTAGAAGCGCGGCACGCCCGAGCCCACCCAGGTGGTCACGCTGCGCACGCCCTCTTCCTTGGCCAACCGGTCTTCCACGCGGCGAGTCACCTCGTCCATGGCGGGCATGCTGCTGCCCTCGGGCAGCCAGATGTCCACCAGGATCTCGGGCCGGCTCGAATCGGGGAAGAACTGCTGCTGCACCGAGCCCATCCCGACAATGCCGAGCACGAAGGTCAGGATGGTCGCGCCGATGGTCAACCAGCGGTGCTGCACGCACCAGTCCACCACGGCGCGGAAACGCACGTAGAACGGGCCGTCGAAGACCTCGTGCGGCTCGCCCTCGGCGTGCGGCTTCACCTTGAGCAGCACCACGCCCAGGTAGGGCACGAACAGCACCGCCACCACCCACGAAATCACCAGCGCGAGCACCGTCACCGCGAAGATCGCGAAGGTGTACTCACCGGTGGTGGAATTGGCCAGGCCGATCGGCAGAAAGCCCGCGGCCGTGATCAGCGTGCCCGTCAGCATGGGCATGGCCGTGGCGTCCCAGGTGAAGGTGGCCGCGCGCATCATGTCGTAGCCCTCTTCGAGCTTGCGCACCATCATCTCCACCGCGATGATGGCGTCGTCCACCAGCAGGCCCAGCGCGATGATGAGCGAGCCCAGCGAAATCTTGTGCAGGCCGATGCCCCAGTAGTTCATGGCCAGGAAGGTGATGGCCAGCACCAGCGGGATGGTGATGAACACCACCATGCCGGGCCTCATGTCCAGCACGTAGCGCTTGAGTCCCCGCCCGCCCGGACGCCGGTGCAGGCCCAGTGCCAGGAAACTCACCGCGAGCACGATCACCACGGCCTCGATCAGCACCTTCACGAACTCGTTGACCGAGTTGGTCACCGCGCTGGGCTGGTCCTGCACCTGGGCCAGCGTCATGCCCGCGGGCAGCGTGGCCTCGATGCCGGCCACGGTGGTCTTGAGCGCCTTGCCCAGGGCGATGATGTCGCCACCCTTGGCCATCGAGATGCCCAGCGCGATGCTGTCCTGCCCTTCGTGGCGCACCAGCACCTGCGGCGGGTCCACGTAACCCAGGCCGATCCTGGCAATGTCACCCAGGCGGATCTGCGTGCCGTTGGACGCGCGGATCGGCATGGCGCGCAACTGCTCCACCGAGTTGAAGGCACCGGCCACGCGCACCTGCACCACGTCCTGCGGCGTCTGCACCGCGCCGGCCGATTCCACCGCGTTCTGCTGCCCCAGCGCGTCCAGCACCTGCTGCAGGTTCAGGCCCAGCGTGGCCAGGCGCTTCTGCGAGATCTCGATGTAGAGCTTCTCGTCCTGCACGCCGAACAGCTCGACCTTGCTCACATCTTTCACGCGCAGCAGGCGCTGGCGCACGTCGTCGGCCACCTGCTTCTTGTCGGCCGGCGAGAAACCTTCGCCCTGCAGCGCGTAGATCACGCCGTACACGTCGCCGAACTCGTCGTTGAAGAACGGGCCCACCACCCCCTGCGGCAAGGTGGCGCGCATGTCGCCCACCTTCTTGCGCGCCGTGTACCAGATCTGCGGCACCTCCTGCGGCGGCGAGGAGTCCTTGAGCTGGAAGATGATCAGCGTCTCGCCCGGCTTGGAGTAGCTGCGGATCTTGTCCGCGTAGGGCACTTCCTGCAGCGTCTTCTCGATGCGGTCGGCCACCTGCTCGGCGACCTGCTCGGCGGTGGCGCCAGGCCAGTAGGCGCGCACCACCATGGCACGGAAGGTGAACGGCGGGTCTTCGTCCTGGCCGAGCTGGAAGTAGGCCGCCACGCCCAGCACCATCAGCACGATCATCAGGTAGCGGGTGAAGGCCTGGTGGTCCAGCGCCCATTGCGACAGGTTGAAGCGCGAGACCCAGGAGCCGGCGGGTTCGCCGGCGTTGTTCGTCGTCGGTGAGGCGTCGTTCATGCCGGGCCTCACTGCGTGGCGGCGGCGGTGAAACGCGTGACCTTCTGCCCCGGCGAGAGCACATGCACCCCGGTGGCCACCACTTCCTCACCGGGCTTGAGCCCGGCCACGATGACCATCTCGTTGCCATCGGCGCCAGCCACCTGCACCGGGCGCGGCTGCACCGTGCTGGCGGCCGCGTCGAACACCCACACGGCCGAGCCCTGGCGGTCGCCCTGGTCGGAACGCGCCAACGCGCTGGTGGGCAGCTTGATCACGGCGGGCGCGTCGCTCGCGCCGCCCAGCGTCACATAGGCCGTGGCGCCCAGCGGCACAGCGGCTCCATCGGGCAGCGAGAGCTTGACCTGGTAGGTGCGCGTGGCCACGTCGGCACTGGCCGCCACTTCGCGCACCCTCGCCTCCAGCGGCGCCACAGCGCCGGGGGCCGCGCCCGCGCCGGCCCACAGCCGCACCTGCGCGGTGGCGCCGGGTCGCATCTGGGCCACCCGGTCTTCGGGCACGGCAATGACCACATCGCGCGCGCCATCGCGCGCCACCCGCACCACCGGCGTGCCGGCGGCCACCACCTGCCCCACTTCGGCGTCCACCGACAGCACCACCCCTGCGCCATCGGCCAGCAGGCGCGCGTAGCCGGCCTGGTTGCCCTGCACCGCGCCCTGGGCCTTGGCCTGGCGCAGGGTGGCTTCGGCCGATTGCAGCGTGGCCTGGCGGCGCTCGATCTCGGCGCCACTCACGAAGCCCTGGGCCTGCAAGTCCTGGTAACGCTTGAGGTCGGCGGCGGCGAGGTCGCGCTGGGTCTGCGCGGCGCTCACCTGGGCCTGCGCGGCCTGGCTGGAGAGCGCGAGGTCCTGCGCGTCCAGTTGCGCCAGCAACTGGCCCGGCTTCACCCGCTGCCCCACCTCGGCCGGGCGCTGCACCAGCTTGCCGCCCACCCGGAAGCCCAGGCGCGACTCGGTGCGCGCCCTCACCTCACCGGCGTACTCGCTGCGCGCCACCACATTGCCCGTTCCTACGGTAAGCAGCTTGACCGAGCGGATCGGCTCCTGCGGCGCGGGCGGGCGGGAGCAGGCGGACAGGACCAGGGCGGCGTTCACGATCAGGACAAAATGCGGTGTTTTCATGGTGTTGCAGGCGGATGCGGGGGTGGAAACACAGGGGCGTGAAAGAGCGCTCATGGCGCCCTACACTAATGACTGACCGGTTAGTAATCAAAATTGTAGATCAAATCCATGAACCTTCTTCATGACAAAAACGTCATCCAACGGGGCTGACGCGACGCCGCTGGGCTCGGGTGTCGGGCACTACGAGAACTTCCCCGTCGCCTCCTGGCTGTGCCCGCCGGCGCTGCGCCCGGCCGTGGGCGCCATCTACCACTTCGCCCGCGCGGCCGACGACATCGCCGACGAAGGCAATGCCGACGCGGCGCAGCGCCTGGCCGACCTGGCCGCCTACCGCGCCGAACTGCACCGCTGCCTGCAACCCACCTCGCGCTCCACGCTGGACATGCCCGAAGCGCGCTGGCCCGGCATCTTCCGCGCGCTGGGCAAGGCCGTGCGCCGCCATGCCTTGCCCGCTCAATGCCTGCACGACCTGCTCAGCGCCTTCGAGCAAGACGTGCGCCACACCGCGAGTGGTCACCGCTATGCCGACACCCCCGAGCTGCTGGCCTACTGCCGGCTGTCGGCCAACCCGGTGGGTCGCCTGCTGCTGCATCTGTATGGGGTGCGCGACGAGGCTTCGCTGCGCCAGAGCGACCAGATCTGCAGCGCCTTGCAACTCATCAACTTCTGGCAGGACATCAGCGTGGACCTGCCGCGCGGGCGCTGTTACCTGCCGGCCGACACCTTGCGGCGCCAGGGCGTGGCCGTGGCCGACTTCGAATCGAACCATGGCAGCAAGGAACAGGCCATGCAGGCCGTGGTGGCCGAGCTCTGCGCCTGCGCGCGTGGCCTCATGCAGCAGGGCGCACCCCTGGTGCACCGCGTGCCGGGCCGCGCCGGCTGGGAACTGCGCCTGGTGGTGCAAGGCGGCCTGCGCATCCTCGACGGCATCGCCGCCCAACACCACCGCAGCTGGCAGACCCGCGTGACGCTGCACAAGAGCGACCTCCCCCGGCTGGCCTGGCGCGCGCTCTGGATGTAGGGCCTGTTCAGGCGCTGCGGCCCACGGGCGGCGCGTCCTCGGGCCGCCTGTGGGCCTCGTCGGGGACGTCCGGCGCCACCGTCAAGGGCAGGAACACATGGAAGCTGGCCCCCTGGTCGGGGCAGGCATCGGCCCAGATGCGCCCGCCGTGGTACTCCACGATGCGGCGCACCAGCGCCAGCCCGATGCCCGCGCCCTCGAAGCGCGGGTCGCTGTGCAGGCGCTGGAACATGCCGAACAGCCGCTCCGCCTGCCCCGGTTCGAAGCCCACGCCGTTGTCGCTCACGTGGAACTCGGTGCCATCGGGCAGCGCGCGCCAGCCCACCTCGATCTCGATCACCTCGCGGTGAGACGCGTACTTCACTGCGTTGTCCAGCAGGTTGACCCACACCTCGCGCAGCAGCACCGGGTCGCCCTGCACCGTGGGCAGGCCGGGCTGGATGCGCCAGCGCAGTTTCTTCATGCCGGCATCGATCGCCAGCGCCGTCACGGTCTCGTCCACCAGCGCGGCCATGTCGACCGCCCCCACCTTCATGCCCTTGCGGCCCAGGCGCGCGAACGACAGCATGCCGTCGATGAGGTGTCTCATCTGCACCGCGGCGCGGATGATCTTGTCGCAGTACGGCAGGCTGCCCTGCACATCACCCGCGCTCACCTCTTCCTTGAGCAGCTCGGCGAACCCCGCGATGTGGCGCAGCGGTGTGCGCAGGTCGTGCGAGAGCGCGTACGAGAACTCCTCCAGCGAGCCGTAGGCCTCCTCCAGCTGGCGCGTGCGCATCAGCACCTGCTGGTTCAGGTCTTCGTTGCGGCGGTGGCGCTGCTCGATCAGGTTCTTGTACAGCGTGACGTCCTGCACCGAGAACGTGAGCGGCAGCTCGACCGCGTTTGACCCCACGTGCGGCACGCCCCGGCAGCGCACCCAGCGGCAGGCGCCGGTGGCGGTGACCACGCGGAACTCCACGTCGATCTCGTCGCCCGAGCGCAGGGCCGCGTCCAGCGCCGCCTGCAGCATCGGCCGGTCCTGCTCGTGGGCGTGCGCCATGAACGCCTGCACGCCGCGCGCCTCCTCGTCGCGTTCGCAACCGAGGATGCGGTAGATCTCCGAGGTCCAGCGCGAGCGGCCGGTGTCCTCGTCGTGTTCGATGCGGCCCAGCCGCGCCAGCCGCTGCGCCAGCTCCAGCCGGTGCTGCAGGTCGGCGGTGAGCAGCTCGCGCTTCTTGCGCTCGGTGATGTCGGTCTGGATCGACACGTAGCTGCTCAACTGGCCCGCCGCGTCCCGGATCGGCTCGATGTTGAGCGACACCCAGTACGGCTCGCCCGAGCGCTTGTAGTTCAGCAACTCGAAGTCCCGCACCGCCTGCCCCTGCCGCACCATCGCACCCAGGCGGGAGAGCGACAGGGCGCTGGTCTGCGGCCCGTGCAGCAGGTCGGCCGGGCGGCGGCCCACGCATTCGTCCAAGCGCCAACCGGTGATGCGCGAATACGCGGCGTTGACCCAGGTGATGCGGCGCTCCTCGTCGGTCACCACCACCATGTTGGAGGTGTTCTCCACGATCATCTCCAGCATCTGGAAACGCCGCATCACATCTTCGGCGGCGGGCATGGGCGTCGGGGACATGGTCTGTTCCTCAGGCAAAGATGCCCACCGCGCTTTTCATGCTCTGCGACTGGTGGTTCAGGGCGTTGGCCGCGGCGGCGCTCTGCTCCACCAGCGCCGCGTTCTGCTGTGTCATTTCGTCGAGCCGCCTCACGGCGGTGTTGAGCTGCTCCATCTCGCGCGTCTGCTGCACGGAAGCGGCATTGACGGTGGTGATCAACCGGGCCAGATCACCCACCTGCGCGACGATCTCGTTCATGCGCGACCCGGTGGCCTCGACCTGCGTGGCCCCCTCGCGGATGCCGGCCAGGCTGCCGTCGATCAGTTCGCGGATCTCCCTGGCCGCGTTCGCGCTGCGCTGCGCCAGCGTGCGCACCTCGGTGGAGACCACCGCGAAACCCCGCCCCTGCTCACCCGCGCGCGCGGCCTCCACGGCGGCGTTGAGCGCCAGGATGTTGGTCTGGAAGGCGATGCCGTCCACGATGTCCACGAACTCGGCAATGCGGTGGCTCGAGCGCGTGATCTGCTCCATGGTGCGCGCCATCGCCCGCATGGCCTCGCCGCCCGAGCTCGCCACCTCGCTGGTCTGGCGCGCCAGCGTGGCGGCGTCCTGGGCCGCGCTCGCGTTCTGCCGCATGGTCGCCACCAGTTGCTCCATGGACGACGCGGTCTGCTGCAGGTTGGCGGCGGTCTGTTCGGTGCGGCTGCTGAGGTCGTCATTGCCGTGGGCGATCTCGCCACTGGCCACCGAGACCCCGGTGGCCTGGGTCGACATGTCGGCCAGCAGCGAGCGCAGGTTCAGCGCCGACTGGTTCACCGTGAGCAGCAGCATGCCGATCTCGTCCACCCGGTTCAGGCTGGCCAGCCCACCCGCGTGCCCGCTGGCCACGCGCTGGGCCTGCCGCAGCACCAGCTTGAGCGGCGCGGCCAGTTGCCGCTGCAGCCACAGCGCGCTCCCCGTCAGCAGCAGCACCAGCAGGCCCACCGCCCACGCGGCTCGCCCGGCCGGCAGGCCCGAGAACGCCAGCGCGGCGGCCATGCCCAGGCCAGGCAGCAGCAGCGCCAGGCGGATGCGCCCGCTCACGCCCAGCCAGCCGTTCCAGGACAGCCAGGCCAGCGGGCCGCTGCGCACCACCAGCCCGCGAAAGAAGCGCCAGCCCTGCGCCCGGCCTTCGCGAAAGCGCCGGTACAACGCCTCGGCGCCCTGCACCTCCTCACGGCCCGGCTTGGTGCGCACCGAGAGGTAGCCCGTGAGCACACCGTTGCGCATCACCGGCGCGGCGTTGGCGCGCACCCAGTAGTGGTCGCCGTTCTTGCGCCGGTTCTTCACCAGGGCCGACCAGGGCATGCCCTGGCGCAGCGTGGCCCACATGTCGGCAAAGGCCTGGGGCGGCATGTCGGGGTGGCGCACCAGGTTGTGGGGCTGGCCGATGAGCTCCTCGGCGGTGAAGCCGCTGACCTCCACGAACGCCGCGTTGGCATGAACGATGTGGCTCTGCGTGTCCGTGGTCGACAGCAGGGTGCTGCGTTCATCGAACTCGTATTCCTGCTGCGTCACGGGCTGGTTGTTTCGCATGGGCAAGTGTCTCGCTCTCAAGGAGGTGGGGGTCTCGCACCACGGTCCGCAGAGGACCGCATGTGACCCCATTTCGGCACACAAGCGCCATGAGACATCTCAAAAAACGCAGCAGAAAACCGGGAATCTGCAACGGATGTGACGCAGCACGCGTTTCCAGGCCCCTGTTTCGCGTCTACTGGGGAGGAACCCTTGTTTAAATCCCGGGGCCCCTATGAAACAGCCGACCGCCACCGATGCCACGCCTGTCCCGCCGCCCCGCTGCCGGACGCGCTGCAGCCACTGCGCCACGCTGCAGGTCTGCCTCATGGGCGGCCTGCCGGACGCCTCGCGCGAACTGCTGGCCTCGTGCATCGAGGAATCGGCCTTCGGCAAGGGCGACGCGCTCCAGCTCGAAGGCGTGGTGGCGCAGCGCATCTCCATCATCAAGATCGGCGCCGTGATGGCCACCCGGCAGGGTGAGGATGGGCAGCCGCACCCGGTGGCCCTGCTCGGCCGGGGCAAGACCCTCGGGGGCTACGCGGTCTACGGGCACCAGGAACAGATCGGCGCCCAGGCCCTCTCCACCGGCCGGGTCTGCAGCGTGGACGTGCCCGACTTCTACCGCCTGGGCGTGGTGGACCGCCAGTTCCACGCCTGCATCCAGGCCCACATCGTGGACGCGCACGGCCAACTGGCCGACTGGTCGCGCGTCATGCGCATCAAGGGCTTGCAGCAGAAGCTGCTCGCCACGCTGCAGCTGTACGCGCGCGAGCAGCGCAGTCAGGCGATCCGCCTGCCCAGCCACGTGGCGCTGGCCGCCCTGCTCTCCACCACGCGCGAGACCATCGCGCGTTCGCTGCGCCAGCTCGAGGCGGCCGGCCACATCCTGCGGCACGACCGCTGGCACTGCGAAGTGGTCAGGTCGCGCGGCACCGGCGAGGCCACGGCCAGCCCCTGACCCCGCGCCACCTCAAGGCTCGCCGATGTCCTCGTTCCAGAGCCCGGGCTCGGCGGCGATGAAGTCCCGCATCAGGTGCACGCAGCTCGGTTCCTGCAGCACCTGCACCTCCACGCCCCGAGCGCGCAGCCAGTCTTCCTCGCCCAGGAAGGTCTGGTTCTCGCCCACCACCACCTTCGGGATGCCGTAGAGCGCGATCGCGCCGCTGCACATCGGGCACGGCGAGAGCGTGGTGTAGATCACCGATTCCTGGTAGACCCGCGCGGGCTGCCGGCCCGCGTTCTCCAGCGCGTCCATCTCGCCGTGCAGGATGGCGCTGCCCTGCTGCACCCGTCGGTTGTGGCCGCGCCCGATGATGCGGCCCTGGTGCACGAGCACCGAGCCGATCGGGATGCCCCCTTCCTCGCGGCCCAGCCGGGCTTCGTCGATGGCGGCTTGCATGAACGGGTCCATGGGGTGTCCTTTCAAAAAAATCGTGTCAGCCACGGGCCGGTGGCGGGCTGGGCGTGCTGGGCGTCTCCATTTCGGCCGCGCCACCCTCCACCGGCGGCGGTCCGTTGACCACAGGGCCCGATGCCGCCGGCTCGGGCGGGTCGAGCTCGGCCCGGTGGCGCGGCAGATAACCCGGGTACTCGCGCTGGATGAAATCGATCAGGTGCTCGCGCACGTGGCAGCGCAGGTCCCACGCCGCAGGGGCCGAGGCGGCCGTGACGAGGCAGCGCAACTGCATTGCCTTCTCGCCCGCTTCGGTCACCTGCAGCAGCGCGAAGCGCCTGTCCCAGTGGGGCGACTTCTCGCAGGCCGCCTGCAAGGCCTCGCGCAGCGGCGCCAGCGGCATGCGGTAGTCCACCCAGAGAAACACCGTGCCGATGAGTTCCGAGGTGCGGCGCGTCCAGTTCTGGAACGGCTTCTCGATCCAGTACTGCAACGGCACCACCAGGCGCCGCTGATCCCAGATGCGCACCACCACGTAGGTGCCGGTGATCTCCTCGATCACGCCCCACTCGTTCTCCACGATCACCACGTCGTCGATGCGTATCGGCTGGCTCAGGCCGATCTGCAGGCCCGCGATCAGGTTGCCCAGCACCGGCCGCGCCGCGAAACCCGCCACGATGCCCACCACGCCGGCCGAAGCCAGCAGGCTGGTGCCGATCTGGCGCACGGCCGGGAAGGTCATGAGCATCAGGGACACGCCGATCAGCACCACCAGCCCCTGCACGGTGCGCGAGAGCACCATGGTCTGGGTCTGGATGCGGCGCGCCGAGAGGTTGTCCGACACCGCCAGCGGGTTGGCCTCGTTCACACCCCGCGCCACGCCCTGCACCACGCGCGCCAGCAGCCAGGTGAACACGCCGATGAGCAGCAGCGTGAGCAGGCGATCCACCCCGGGCAAGTCCTCGGGGCCCTGCTGCCAGGCCAGATTGAGCGCCAGCAACTGCAGCGCCAGGTGCGCCGGCGCCTCGATGGCGCGCCCCACGCTGGCCACCATGGGGGCGCGCTGCGCGGCGCGCCGCACCACGCGGCGGCCGACCCGGAACACCAGCTCGGCCAGCAGGCACAGCGGCAGCACGAGCACCAGGGCGGGCAGCCAGGCGGCAATAAACGGGGGGAAATCTTCGGGGAGCCAGTCAACCATGTTCATGGCCCATCGTAGCCAGAACCGTGCCCGGAGGACAACCGCGCGAATCAGGTCTGTTCGGCCAGGTCCCCCTGCGCCGCGCGCCGGCGCCGCCAGGTCGCCGGCGGCACGCCGTACTCGCGCCGGAACGCGCGGATGAAGGCCGTGTCGGTCTGGTAGCCCACGTCCTCGGCGATGCGCGAGAGCGGCGCCTTGCTGCGGCAGAGGAGGTTGGCCGCGAGCATCATGCGCCACTGGATCAGGTACTGCATGGGCGAGCTGCCCACCAGGTGCTGGAAACGCTCGGCCAGCACCGAGCGCGAGGTGCCGGCCTCGCGCGCGAGTTCCTCCAGCGTCCAGGCGTGCGCCGGGCGCTGGTGCAGCGCGTTGAGTGCGGCCCCCACCACGCGGTCGCCCAGGCCCGCGAGCCAGCCGGTGCGGCCCGCGCTCTGCTCGTTGATGTAGAGCCGCAGCACCTCGATGAACAGCACCTCGGCCAGCTTGGACAACACGCCCGCACCGCCCGGCCGGGGCGAGCGCGCCTCGGCCAGCGCGTAGCGCACCGAGGCTTCCAGCCAGGTGCCCGCGTTCGATCCGCGCACGTTCACCCGCACCAGCGGCGGCAGCCCGGCCAGCAGCAGGCGGGCCAGCCGCGCATCGCAGGCCAGGTAGCCGCACAGCAGCCGGGTCGGCGCGCCGCCCCCGCCGTACATCAGCTGCCGGGGCCGGCGCTGCAGCAGTTCCTTCAACGGCGTGGCGGGCGCGGGCGTGAGGCCGGGGGCCGATCCCATGCGGTGCGCATCGCCCTGCGAGAACACGATCACATCCCCCGCGCCCAGCCGCACCGGCGGCTGGTGGTCCAGCTCCACGAAACACTCGCCTTCGGTGACCAAGTGAAAGATCACCACCCGCTCGGCATCGGGCTCCAGCAGCGGCGCGGCCGCGTCGGCGCGCGGCGACTGGTAGCACCAGGGCGCGGTGAAGCGGCCCTGGAGAAAGATGGCGCCCACCAGTTGCACCACGCGCAGGGTTTCGGACAAGGCGTCCATGCCTTTTCAGCCAGCATCGATGCGCAAGGCCAGCGGCGTCGCGGCCTGCAACGCGTTGGGAATCGGCGAGCGGCCCACCGCCGCCTGCACCAGCGCGCGCAGGCGTTCGGGCGGCACGCCGTTGGCCTGAACGCGCACGGCCAACTGCACATCCCCTGGCCCGGCGTTCACCGCCTGTCCGTCGGCATCGCGCATGCCGAGCAGGCCGCGCGTGTCGGAGCGGCTGGTCGCCTTCACCTCCAGGCTGGTGAGTTCGACACCCTCGGCCGCCGCCGCCATCACGATGGAGGTGGTCGCGCAGGACGCCAGCCCCGCGCGGAACAGCCAGCCCGGCGTCACCAGATCGCCGGTGCCGCCGAGTTCGCTCGGCATGTCGGAAGGCACCTGCGTGCCGTTGGCGTGGCTGGCCACCACGCGCGTGCCGCCGGTCCAGCGCGCGGTGGCTGGGCCGTCCTCGTGCAAGCCGCTCTCGGGCCGGCGCAGCAGCACGGCTTGCACGCGCTGCAGGGCCTCTGCGATGTGTTGTTGCGTCACGGTACACCTCCGGGCCGAGGCATTATGGTCGCCCTGCTCCCAGGCACCAAGGCAGCACGTCGGCTCATGCACCCGGGCCGGACGCCGGGACAGCATTTCCGGACGTGCGGTCAGCCGCACCAGCGCCCCGGGCCAGATCCGGACGATCGGGCAGCCCTGAGCGCGCCTCGGGCAGGACACCACACACCGCCTCGCGTTCCACTGCATGCCGGGCCATCGATCACCGCGGCCCGCACGCCAGCCACCCTTCAGCGAGACACACACCATGAACGCACCGACCGACTTCATTGCCCTGAAAACCCGCCAGCAGGCCGCCTGGGCCAGCGGCGACTACGCCGTCATTGGCACCACGCTGCAACTCGTGGGCGAATCGCTCGCCGAGGCCTGCGATCTGCGCTGGGACGAGCGCGTGCTCGACGTGGCCGCCGGCAACGGCAACGCCACCCTCGCCGCGGCGCGCCGGGGCGCCCGCGTCACCTCCACCGACTACGTGCCCACCCTGCTCGAACGCGGCGCCGAGCGCGCGCAGGCCGAGCGGCTGGACGTGCAATTCCAGGTCGCCGACGTGGAAGAACTGCCCTTTGACGACGCCAGCTTCGACGTGGTGCTCTCCACCTTCGGCGTGATGTTCGCGCCCGACCACGCCCGCAGCGCGGCCGAGATGGCGCGCGTCTGCCGCCCCGGCGGGCGCATCGGCCTGGCCAACTGGACGCCCGAAGGCTTCATCGGCCAACTGTTCAAGACCTTGGGGCGCCAGCTGCCACCACCGGCCGGCGTGCAACCGCCCTCGCTTTGGGGTACGGAGGCACATCTGCGCGAGCTCTTCGGTCCCACCGCCGCGAAGATCGACGCCACCCCCCGGCTGTTCAACTTCCGCTACCGCTCGGCCGCGCACTTCATCGACGTGTTCCGCACCTGGTACGGCCCGGTGCACAAGGCCTTCGCCGCGCTGCCGCCCGACAAGGCCCAGGCGCTGGAGAGCGACCTCACCGAACTGCTCAACCGCCTCAACCGGGGCGGGCCCACCGCGCTGGTGGTGCCCAGCGAGTACCTCGAAATCGTCATCACCCGCCGCTGACGAAAGGGCCCACCATGGACGCGCGCCTTCAACGCCGCGTGCAGCGCTACGGCTGGGACCTGGCCGCGGACGGCTACGAGGCGCTGTGGCAGGACCAGTTGGCGCCCGCCCAGGCTCGCCTGCTGGAGCGCATGGCGCTGCAAACCGGTGAACACGTGCTCGACGTGGCCTGCGGCACCGGCCTGGTCGCCCTGCGCGCCGCGCACAGCGTGGGGCCGCAGGGCCAGGTGATCGGGGTCGACCTCTCGGAGCGCATGGTGCAGGCCGCCGAGCGCCGCGCGCGGGCCGCCGGGCAGCGGCACATGCGCTGGGAGCGCATGGACGCGGAACAGCTGGCGCTGGCCGATGCCAGCCTGGACGCCGCGCTGTGCGCCTTCGGCCTCATGTACCTGCCCGAACCCGAGCAGGCTTTGAAGGAACTGGTGCGCGTGCTGCACCCGGGCGGCCGCCTGGGGTTGGCGGTGTGGGGCGAGCGAGCGCGCTGCGGCTGGTCGGCGCTGTTTCCCATCGTCGATGCCGAAGTGACCACCGAAGTCTGCCCGCTGTTCTTCCGCCTCGGCCAGGGCGACGCGCTGGCGCGGCTGTGCGGCCAGGCCGGCGCGACCGGCCTGCGGACCGAGCGCCTGAACACCACCCTGCACTACGCCAGCGGCGACGAAGCCTGCCGCGCCGCCTTCGCCGGCGGCCCGGTGGCGCTGGCCTGGTCGCGCTTTGGCGACGAGGCGCGCGCGCGGGCCTGCGCCCGCTACCTCGACGCGCTCGCGCCCTGGCGCAGCGGCGCCGGCTACGCGGTGCCGGCCGAGTTCGTGCTCGTGACCGGCCACAAGCCCGAGCGAAGCTGAGGGAGGGCCGCGTCGTCTACAGTGGACGCCGATCTTCCACTGGGACGAAAAGAATGCACACAAGAATCGTGATCGTGGGTGGCGGCGCGGGCGGCCTGGAACTGGCCTGCAAACTCGGGCGCAAGCTCGGCGCGGAGCAGGTCACCCTGGTCGACCAGCAGCTCTTCCACATCTGGAAACCCTCGCTGCACGAAGTCGCCGCCGGCACGCTGGACATCCACCAGGAAGGCCTGTCGTACGAAATGCTCGCGCACGACAACCGCTTCACCTTCTGCTTCGGTGCCATGACCGCGCTCGATGCCACCGGCAAGACCCTCACCGTGGCGCCCATCACCGACGAAACCGGCGAGGAACTCATCCCCGAGCGCACCCTGCCCTTCGACCAGTTGGTGATCGCGGTCGGCAGCACGGCCAACCACTTCAACGTGCCCGGCGCGGCCGAACACACGCTCTCGCTCAACCGCCCGGCCGACGCCGAACACTTCCGCCTGCGCATGCTCAAGCTGCTCACGGCGGCCGAACTGCGCAAGAGCGCGGGCTCGCAAGCCCAGGTGCGCGTGGTCATCATCGGCGGCGGCGCCACCGGCGTGGAACTCGCGGCCGAGCTGCGCGAAGCCAGCGTGGTGCACTCGCGCTACGGCTTTCGCCGGCTCGACCCGCACCGCGACGTGCAGATCACCCTGCTCGAAGGCGCGGCCCGCATCCTCGCGCCGCTGCCCGAAAAAGTGTCCACCGCCGCCGCGCAGCTGCTGCGCGAACGCCACGTCACCATCGAAACCAACTGCCGCGTCGCGCGCATCACGTCCGAGCTGGTGGAAGACGCCACCGGCCGCGTGTTTGCGGCCGACATCGTGGTCTGGGCCGCCGGCATCAAGGCCCCCGACGTGCTGGGCACCCTCGGCCTGCCCACCACCCGCGCCGGCCTGCTGGAGGTGGAAGGCAACCTGCTGGTGAAAGGCCAGTCCGACCTCTACGCGCTGGGTGATTGCGCCGCCTGCCCCACGGCCGATGGTGGCTTCGTTCCCCCGCGCGCCCAAGCCGCGCACCAGCAGGCCAGCTACCTCGTTGACGCGCTGCTGCGCCGCGCCAGCGACCGGCCCGCGGGCACCCGGCCCTACGTCTACAAGGACCACGGCTCGCTGGTTTCGCTGGGCACGCAGACCTCGGTCGGCAACCTCATGGGCAACCTGTTCCGCTCCACCTGGTACGTGCAAGGCATGTTCGCCCGCATGATGTACGTGAGCCTGCACCTGATGCACCACCAGGCCGTGCTCGGCACCCTGCGCACCGGCGTGCTGGCGGTGGCGCGCTTCCTCGTGAAGCGGGCGACGCCGCTGGTGAAGCTGCATTGAGGCAGGGAAAGGACACCACCATGACCCAATACTGGCTGATGAAATCCGAGCCCGACGAGTGCTCGATCGACGACGCGCTCGCCGCCCCGAAAGCCACCGTGCCCTGGACCGGGGTGCGCAACTACCAGGCCCGCAACTTCATGCGCGACGGCATGCAGGTCGGCGACGGCGTGCTGTTCTACCACTCCAGCTGCCCCGAGCCGGGCATCGCCGGCATCGCGCGCGTGGCCTCCACCACGCGGCCTGATCCCACGCAGTTCGACGCCAAATCACCCTATTTCGACGCCGCGTCGAAACCCGACGCGCCGCGCTGGCTGCTGCTGGACGTGCAGGCCCTGCGCAAGACGCGGCTGATCGGACTGCCCGAGTTGCGCGACACGCCCGAGCTGGCCGACATGGTGGTGCTCAAGCGCGGCAACCGGCTCTCGATCACACCGGTGAGCCCGGAGCACTGGAGTCTCATCACCGACCAGCTGGCCGGCGATCGAAAGTAACGCCGTTCAACGAGAAGCTTCGCGCACCAGGCGGATGCCCACCAGCGTGTAACGCGTCTGCACCGTGTTCCAGTTGCGGAACGCGCACCGCGTGTACAAGGGCCAGGTGTGCCAGGAGCCGCCTCGGCGCACCTTCACCGCGCCATCGGCCGGGCCCGTCGGGTCGTCCATGGGCGACTGCGCGTAGTAGTCGTCCCCATGCCAGTCCGATACCCACTCCCACACATTGCCATGCATGTCGTGCAGGCCAAAGGCGTTCGCGGTGTAGACGCCCACGGGCGCCGTGAACGCATGGCCATCGCGGCCGGGCACCGCCCGATCGCGCCAGGCCGGCCAGTTCACGGCGGCGTCTTCATCGAACGTGTTGCCCACCCCGATCAGCCCCGCCGGGTCGTCGCCATGCTGGTAGCGGCCCGTGCCGCCGGCGCGGCACGCGTACTCCCACTCGGCCTCCGTCGGCAGGCGGTAGGTGCGGCCCTCCTGCTGTGACAGCCAGCGGGCCAGCGCGACCGCGTCGTTCCAGGTGACGTTCACCACCGGGTGGTCGTCGCCCTGCGCGAAGCCAGGGTTCTGCCAGGAGTAGCGCGGGGATCGCCCCTCGAACGCATCGCGCCGGGGGCTGGTGGCGGGGTCGTAGGCCGGGTTGTAACCATAGCCCCCGGTGCCATCCGCGACCGATTCGGGCACATGGCCCGAGCGTTGCAGGAACACCCGGAACTGACCCACCGTGATCTCGTGGCGGCTCATCTCGAAGGGCTTGGTGATGCGCACTCGGTGCACCGGGGCTTCGTCCGACAGGCCCTCGAAGCGGGACCGCTCCAGCCCGGGATAGGCCACGGCCAGCGCCGACACCGGTTCGTCGCTGCCCATCAGGAACTCGCCCGCGGGCACCCGGATGAACGCAATGCCGAGGGAATCGGTGGTGGCGGTGGGCGGCGGCACAACACAGCCTGTCAGCAGCACCATCCCCGCCAACGATGCCCATCGCCACAGGACGGCGGCACCTGCAGAGTGAACGTGTTCGGTGCGGGTCATCGGGGTCAAGGCAGGCATGGGCAGAGGCTCCGCGAGGGTCATCGAACAAGCCAGACGAACGCGGCCGCGCCCAGGGCCATCCAGATGCCGACCACCATCAGCATCCCCAGTCGGCTGCGGGGTCTGGCGCCCCTGGTCTCCATCCACCGGTCCGCTTCGCGACGGCATTCCTGAAGCACATCGGAAGGCAGGAGCTTGATAGCCAGCAAGATCAAGACCGGCAACAGCAGCACGTCGTCGATGTAGCCGAGCACGGGAATGAAATCAGGAATCAGGTCGATGGGACTCAGCGCGTAGGCCACCACGAAGATGCCCAGTGCCTTCGCATGCCAGGGCGTGCGCGGGTGTTTGCCGGCCAACCACAGGGTCATGCCATCGCGCCTGGTGCGCTTCGCCCAGGCTTTGAGGTTTCCACCGAAGTTCATGGGTTCGAGGCGTCCTTTCAGCCATCTCTCTTTGAGCATGCCATCGTAGCCCGGGAAGCTTCTTCTCCTACACGGCTCGGCGCGCTTTTCCTACGGAGGGCACGCAGCCGCAGGGCGAAGATGAAGTTTCTCGAAACCCTCAGGAGATGAAAACCATGTACATCAAGACACTCACTGCCATCACCCTGTGCGCCGCCTCTGCCATCGCATCGGCCCAGGCCATGACCAAGGCCGAATACGACGCGGCCAAAGACCGCGTGGAGATGAACTACAAGACCGCGAAGAAGTCGTGCGATGCCCTCAAGGACAACGCCAAGGACATTTGCGAAGTCGAAGCCAAGGGCAAGGAAAAGGTCGAGAAGGCCGAGCTGGAGCACAAGTACAAGGCCACGCTGGGCAACGCCCGCAAGCTTGAGGAGGTCAAGGCGGACACCACCTACGACCTCGCCAAGGAAAAATGCGAAGACCAGGCCGGCGACGCCCAGAAGGTGTGCAAGGCGGACGCCAAGGCAGTTCACGACCGCGCCGTGAAGGCCGCCAAGGAAAAGACTTAAACCGCTTCTCCCATCGCGCAAACCGCCCTTCGGGGCGGTTTTTTTGTGAGCTGCCCCCTCAGCCGCGCAACGGCAGCGCCAGCCCGATGGCCACGAAGATGCCGCCACAGACCTGGTTGAAGCGCTTGCCCACGCGGCGCAGCCAGGGGCTGATGCGCGCGGCCATGCCGGCGATGAACAGCTCGGTGATGGCCTCGACCAGCGCGAAGGTGCCGGCCATGATCAGGAACTGCAGCAGCAGGCTGCGGTGCGGGTCGATGAACTGCGGCAGGAAGGCCGCGAAGAACAGGATGCCCTTGGGGTTGGTGACGGCGGACAGGGCACCCTGCCGGAACAGCGAGGCGCCTGAGCGCGCCGGCCCGGCCCGGTCGTCCTGGGTGAGCTGCACGCCCACGGGCGGTGAGCGCCAGACCTGGATGCCCAGCCACACGAGGTACGCGCCACCGAGCCACTTCAGCGCGGTGAGCCACACCAGCGAGGTCTGCAGCAGCGCGCCGATGCCGAACATGGACAGCGCGATGACGGCCACGAAGCCCAGCGTGCCGCCGAAGATGGTGAACAGCGTTTTGCGCTGGCCGTGCAGCACGCCGTGCGTGAGCGCGAGCAGGCCGTTGGGGCCGGGCGAGAGGGACAGGCCGGCCGCCGCCAGGAGGTAGATGAGCCAAGTATCGAGGTTCATGCGGGCGATCCTAGCGCCGATGGGCTTCAATGGAAATCCCGGCTGACGGTGGACAGGCCGTTGAGCAAGGGCGTGAGGTCTTCGAGGTGGCCGGCGATGAGGTTGCGCACCTCGCCCTCGCGCTGCCACACACCACGCACGGCCAGCAGGCGCGCGCCGGTGAGCACGGCGCGCTGGCGCTCGCGGATGCGTTGCCACACGATGACCTGCACCACGCCGGTTTCGTCCTCCAGGCTCACGAACACCACGCCCGAGGAGGTGCCGGGCTGCTGGCGCAGGGTGACGATGCCGCAGTGGCGCACCAGACGGCCATTGGGTGCGTCCTGAAGTTGTTCGGCGGTCATGCACCGGCGCCTGGCGAGCTCCTCACGCAGCAGGGCGAGCGGGTGGCGGCGCAGGGTGAGGCCGGTGCTGGCGTAGTCCCACACGATGGCCTCGCCTTCGGGTGCGGCGGGCAAGGCCAGCGGGGCCTCCTCCACCGGCGCGCCTTTGAGCAGCGCCGGCGCTGAGCGCAGCGCGGCGGCGTCCCACACCTGCTGGCGGCGGTGGCCGCTCAGGCCCCCGAGGGCATCGGCGGCAGCCAGCGCTTTCATCTGCGGCTGGTCCAGGCTGGCGCGGCGCGCGAGGTCTTGCGCGTTGCGCAAGGCTTGTTGCGCGCGCGCCCGCACGATGCGCTCGGCCGCCTCCTGGCCGATGCCACTGACCAGGCGCAGGCCCAGCCGCACCGCGCCGTCGGCTTCGATCGTGCTGTCGCGGTCGCTGTGCATCACGTCCACCGGCCGCACGACCACGCCGTGGCGTTTCGCGTCCTGCACCAGCTGGCTGGGCGTGTAGAAACCCAGCGGCTGGCTGTTGAGCAGCGCGGTGAGGAACTCGGCGGGGTGGTGGCATTTGATCCACGCGCTCACATAGACCAGCAGCGCGAAGCTGGCGGCGTGGCTTTCGGGGAAACCGTAGCTGGAGAAGCCTTTGATCTGCTCGAAGATGCTCTGGGCGAATTCAAGTTCGTAGCCCCGGTCGGTCATGCCTTTGACCAGCCGCTCCTCGTATTTCTGCACATGGCCGTGGCGCTTCCAGGCGGCCATGGCGCGGCGCAACTGGTCGGACTCATCGGGTGTGAAACCGGCGGCCAACACGGCGATCTGCATGCATTGCTCCTGGAAGATGGGCACGCCCAGTGTCCGCCCCAATGCTTCTTTCAGCTCAGGCCCTGGATAGCTCACCTCCTCTTTTTTCTGTCGCCGCTTCAGATAGGGGTGCACCGCGCCACCCTGGATGGGCCCGGGCCGCACCAGCGCAACCTCGATGACGAGGTCGTAGTAACAGCCCGGCCGCAGGCGCGGCAGCATGCTCATCTGCGCGCGGCTCTCGATCTGGAACACACCCACGGTGTCGGCGGCGCAGATCATGTCGTAGGTGGGCTTGTCGTCCGGGGTCGCGTCTTCCAGTTCGAAAGTGCGCCCCTCTTTCTGGCCGATCAGCGCCATGGCCTTGCGCAAGGCCGTGAGCATGCCCAGTGCGAGCACGTCCACCTTGAGCATCTTCAAGGCATCGAGATCGTCCTTGTCCCATTCGATAACGGTGCGCCCTGCCATGGCGGCGTTCTCGATGGGCACCAGGCGCGAAAGCGGCAGTTGCGTCAGCACGAAACCGCCGGTGTGCTGTGAGAGGTGGCGCGGAAAACCCATCAGTGTGGAGGTGTGTTCCAGCAGTTGACGCACCTTCAGGTCTTCCGGGTCAAGGCCGGCTTCCTGCAACCGCTCGACGGCGATGCCATGTCCGTCCCACCAGCGCGACTGTTGGGCCAGCACGTTCAGCGAGCCCTCTTCGAAGCCCAGCGCCTTGCCCACGTCTCGCAGAGCGCTGCGGGGCCGATAGCTGATGACGGTGGCGGTGAGCGCGGCGCGCTCTCGTCCGTACTTCTCGTAAAGGTACTGGATGACGTCTTCGCGGCGCTCGTGCTCGAAGTCGACATCGATGTCGGGCGGCTCGTCGCGTTCGCGCGAGATGAAGCGTTCGAACAGCAGACCGGTCAAATCGGGGTTCACTGCGGTGATGCCCAGGCAGTAGCAGACCACGCTGTTGGCCGCCGAACCACGCCCCTGGCACAGGATGTTTTGCGAACGCGCAAAGGCGACGATGTCGTACACCGTCAGGAAGTAGTGCTCGTACCGCTTGAAGGCAATGAGTTCGAGCTCATGCTCGATCTGCTGCGCATTTTTGGGGCTGATTCCGCCCGGCCATTTCTGCTGGGCACCCTCCTCGGTCAACCGCCGCAGGTAACTCTGTGGCGTCTCCCCTGCGGGAATCACCTCGCTCGGGTACTGGTAGCTCAACTCATCGAGCGAGAAGTCGCAGCGCCCGACCACCGCCAGCGTTTCCGCCAGCAGCTCAGCGGGGTAGAGGCTGCCCAGCGTCGAACGCAGGCGCAAGCGCTGCTCGGCATTGGGCTCCAGCGCAAAACCACATTCGGTGAGTGGTTTGCCAATGCGGATCGCGGTGAGCACGTCGTGCAGGGGTTTGCGCGAGCGCACGTGCATGCGCACGTCACCCACAGCCACCAGCGGCACGGCGGTGAGCGCGCTGCTCTGGCGCAGCTGGTGCAACCGCATTTCGTCGTCGAAGCGGCAGAGCTGTTCCACGCCGAGCCAGCAACGGCCACGGAAATTCCACAGCAGCCAACGGGCGATGGTGTCCATCTGGCCTTGATCGCAAGCGGTGTCGGGCACCGCGATCACCACGCAGTCGGTCAGGGCTTCGGCGTCGATGTCGCCGATCGTCAGCCGGTAGGTGCCCTTTTTGGGCGAGGCACGACGAAGGCGGGTGATGAACTCGCAGAGGTTGCCGTAGCCGTCGAGGTGGCAGGCCAGCACGACGAGGGTGAACGGCGCATCGCAACGCACCCGGAACTGGCTGCCGATCAGCAAAGGCAATCGATGTTTCTTCGCGGCCACGTGCGCGCGCACCACGCCGGCGAGCGAACACTCGTCCACCATCGCCAGGGCGCGGTACCCCAGTTCCACCGCGCGCTCGACCAGTTCCTCCGGGTGGCTGGCGCCTTGCAGAAAGCTGAAGTTGGAGAGACACCGCAGCTCGGCGTAGTCGGGAAGAGCGGCCGTCGTGTTCATGCAAAGTGCCCATGCAGGTACCAGGCAGGGGCATCGTGCAGGCGGGTCTGGAACACCCACACCACGCCGGCCTCGGCGGACAGGGCCACCCAGTAGTCGCGCACCACGTGGTGCATGCGGTCTTCGCCGTCCACCCGGTCCCACCAACCGCCTTCCACGCGCTGCGGCCCGAGCAGCAGCACCAGACGGCCGTGGTAGACCGGGCGCTCGTCCTGCACCAGCAGGCGCAGCGGCACCGGCAGCAGAAAGCCGGGCTGGGGCAGCCCGGTGCCGGGCGCGCCCTGGCGCGGCAAGGGCAGCGCGGCCGGCTGCCAGCGGCACATCCATTCGGGGCGGTGGTCTTCGCGCAGCACCGGGCGCAGCACCCGCTGCGGCCCCAGGCGGGCGGACAGCCGCTCCAGCACCAGGCCCAGCTGTTCGCCCTGGCGCACGATGTCGGGCAGCAGCGAGGCGCTCACGTCGTGCAGGGGCCGCACCTCGGTGGCCACCAGCACCAGGTCGCCCACGGGCGCGAGCAGTTTCACGCGCGCCAGGTGCTCACCCAGCAAGCGGCAGAGGTGTTCGATGTCGCGCGTGGGCTCGGCGGTGCGGATGGTGATCTCGCCGCCCTCGCCCGCCGCGCGAGCACGCATCGCGTCGTGTGCCCAGCGCAGCGTGAAGGCGGTGACGCCCGCGCGCCGCGCGGCCAGCCAGCCGCTGAGCACGCGCAGCAGGCGCCGCGCGCCGAACAGCAGGGCCGGCGCCTGCTCCACGCGGGCCATGAGTTCGAGCCGCTCTTCAAAATGCTCGGGCAGCGCCACCCAGTCGTGCGCCTCGGGCACCGTCCCATAGGCTTGGTCGAGCGCCCGCAGCAGTTGCGCGTCGAAACGTCGGGCAATGCCGCCACGTGGCAGCGCGCGCACATCGCCCAGCGTGCGGCAGCCGATGTGTTCGAGCGTGAGCCGGTGCGGCTGCACCGCGCTCAGCGTGTCCATGGGCAGGGTGTCGAGCAGCGCGGCCAGCGGGCGCTGGAAACCGTTCTCGATGCCGGCGCGCGCCAGCGCGAGCGCGGCCAGGCCATTGGGCGCCCAGGCCAGCTGCGCCACGCCGAGTTCGCGGGCCTCACCCCACACGCGGTCGCGCAGGGCCCGCCGGCCGCCGAACAGGCGCGCGCTGGCCGCCACCTCCATGAGCACGGCTTCGTCGGCCAAGGCCACGCGAGGTGTGAACTGCAAGGCCCAGGTCGCCAGCGCGCGCTGCGGCGCGGCCTCAGTGGGCGGTGCGGTGCCGGTGCTCGGGCTGGGCAGCAGGGCGGACCACAACATGGTCGTTCTCTCGACGGTGCAACCACCGGCTGGGCTCGCGCAGCCGGGGCGGAAGGACGGCGGCCAGACTGGCGGGGACCGAGGGCAGGTGCAGGGTCTCGTCCAACGGCGGGCCCTTGCGCTTGGCAATGCGCAGGTGCAGTTCCCAGTCCACCCCCACGCAGGCCTGCACGCGCAGCGGCGCGGCCGAGGACTCGCCCAGGGCATGCATGGGCCGGCACACGAAGACCGGCGACTCGAAGCCGGTGGCGAGCACCTGCAGCCGGCGGATCTGCTCTGCCCTCGCCCGCGGCAGCCAGGCGACGATCGCGCCGCCGGCCTGGGCCTTGATGAGCTGCTCGGCCGACCACAGGCGCTCGGCCGCTGTGTCGGCCTGCACCCAGACCAGTTGGCGCTCGTCGAGGCCTTCGAAGCGCAGGCCGGGCAGGTGCGGCGCCAGCGGTGGGCCGATCACCACCACCGCCTGCCCGGCGGCACAGACCTGGCGCAGCGCCGGCCCGAGCAGGCGCCATTCCAGCGTGCCGCTGTGCGGGGTGAGGATTTCGGTCAGCCCATGGCCGGGCCAGCCACCGCCAGGCAACTGCGCGTCCAGCGCGGCGAAGCCGCTGGGCCACACCGCCGAGACCGGCGCGCCGAGCTGGTCACCCCGCCACAGCGCCGCGGCCACGGCCGCCGGCAGGCCACCAGCGGGCGGCGGCGCCGGGCGAACGGGTGTGGGGGCCGGGGACGGATCGTCCTCCTGCCAGGAAACGGCGGGCAGCATGGCGGGATGGATGCGCGGGGAAAATGGGCAGCTTCAAAATACTGTATCTCCGTACAGTACATGAAAGCCCAACCCCTGTCCAGCCAAGGCGTGGGAGACCCTTCAACAGGGTCTGGCAGGTTGGCCCTGGGGGCATCAGACCGCCTGGCCCAGGCGCCCGATCCCTTCCTCGATCTTCTCCAGCCCCACGGTGGCGAAGGACAGGCGCAGCGTCGCGTGGTCGGGGTTGCGCGCGAAGAACGGCGCGCCTGGCACGAAGGCCACGCCTTTTTCGATCGCGCGCCTGGCCAGCTCTCCGCCGTCCTTCACCTTGCCACCGGCCCCCGTGAGGCTGGCCCAGACGAACAGGCCGCCCTGCGGTTGCACGAAGTCGATCGCATCGCCCAGCTCGCGGCGCAGGGCGTTGCCCATGGTGGTGGCGCGCTCGGCGTAGACCTTGCGCACCTTGTCCAGCGTGGCGGGCATGCGGCCGGCCTTGAGGTATTGCGCGGCGGTGGCCTGGGCGAAGGTGCTGGTGTGGGCGTCGCTGAACTGCTTGCACATGGTGGCCTTGGCCAGCAGCTCGGCCGGGCCCACCATCCAGCCCACGCGCAGGCCGGGGCTGAGCACCTTGCTCAGGGAGCCGCAGTGCACCAGGCGCTCGCGGCTGCCGGGCACGGTGGGGCTGAGCGCGAGCAGGCTGGGCGGCGGGGCCGCGCCGAAGTAGAGGTCGCCGTAGGGGTCGTCTTCCACGATCAGCGTGTCGTGCTTCACCGCCATCTCCAGCACCTGCTTGCGCCGCTCCAGGCTGAGCAGGCCGCCGCTGGGGTTGCCGAAGGTGGGGATGAGGTAGACGAACTTGGGCTTGTGTTCGGCGATGAGTTTTTCCAGTTCGTCGGTCTTCACGCCGTCGCCGTCCACCGGCGCGCTGATGAGTTCGGCACCGTAGAGGCGGAAGCATTGGATGGTGGCGAGGAAGGTCGGGCCTTCGACGATGACCTTGTCGCCGGGCGAGATCAGCGTCTTGCCCAGCAGGTCCAGGCCCTGCTGGCTGCCGGTGGTGACGATGAGGTCGTTCGCGCCCACGTCCTTCGCGCCCTTGCTGGCCATGAAGGCGGCGAGCTGTTCGCGCAGGGGCTGGTAGCCCTCCGTGGCGCCGTACTGCAGCGCACCGCCGGCCTCTTCGGTCAGCGCGGCGTTCACCGCTTCGCGGATCCCGTCCACGTCGAACATCGCGCTGTCGGGAAAGCCGCCGGCAAAGCTGATGATGCCGGGCTTGCCCAGCAGCTTGAAGAGTTCGCGGATGGCGGAGGTTTCGACGTTGTTGAGGCGGTCGGCGAAGGGAATGGTGAAGGGCATGGTGGCGATTTCCGAGAGGTCGTGGTGGACAACGGCCTCCATTCTCGCGCACCGGCGTGGGGCGTCCTCAGGCGGAGGCCAGACCGCGCGCGTGGCGCCGGGGCAGCCAGTTCCAGCGCGAGGCGGTGGCGCGCCGCGCGCAGGGCAGCGGCTCCAGCCGCAGCACGGCGGTCTGCAGGGCGTAGGCGATCACGCGGTGGTGCGGTTGGGTGACGAAGGCGTCGCCCGCGTTGAGGATCACGTCCTGCTGGTCGTGGTCCAGCGTGATCCAGACGCTGCCTTCGCGGCAGACCAGGCGCAAGGCGCCCGAGGGGATGGCCTTCACCGCCCGGTGGGGCATGTTCAGGTCCACGGTCAAGGTGTCGGTTGTCATGGAACACTCCTTTCGCATCAGGGATGTGCATGACTGTACGGAGCCTCCCTATACTGCACAAACGTTCATTTCGAATGCTTCGCATGCCATTCAAGAATGTGAAAACCGGCGCCGAACGGCTCCCGCTGCCACGCTCGCAGATGCTGCGGCTGGACCTGCTGCCCTGCTTCGATGCGGCGGCGCGCACGCTGAGCTTCACGCTGGCCGCGCAGGAACTCAACCTCACGCAATCGGCCGTGAGCCGGCAGATCCAGCTGCTCGAAGACAGCCTGGGCACGCCGCTGTTCGAGCGGCGGCACCGCGCGCTGGTCTTGACCGAGGCCGGCGAGGTGATGCAGCGGGCCACGCGCGATGCGCTGGAGCGGCTGCGCGACGCCTCGGCGCGCGTGCGCCCCGGCCCGCGCCTGCGCCAGGTCGCCATGACCTGCACACAGGGTTTCGCTTCGCTCTGGCTGATTCCCCGCCTGGCCCGCTTCGCCGCCGACCATCCCCTGGTGGACGTGCGCATCTCCGCCACGATGGACATGATGGACCTGGAGCGCCATCGGCTGGACGTGGCGGTGCGCTTCGTGCCGTCCAGCGCCGGCCGCGGGCGGGCGCTGTTCGAAGAAGTGGTGCAGCCCCTGTGCGCGCCGTCCCTGCTGCGCCAGCCAGGCGCGCCGCTGCGCCAGCCCGCCGACCTGGCCCACCACACGCTGCTGACCGTGGAAAGACCCGCCGGTCATGCCATCACCTCGGACTGGGACCCCTGGTTCCAGGTGATGGGCCTGCAGGACATGCGCATGAAGAACGCCATGCACTTCACCCAGTACGCCGACGCGGTGGCCGCCGCCGTGGCCGGCCAGGGGGTGGTGATCGGCCGGTTGCCGCTGCTGCAGTCGCTGCTGGACAAGAAGCAACTGGTGGCGCCCTTTCGCAGCGGGGGCGCGGCCACACGCCGGGGGTATTACGTGGAAGTGGCGGAGCACGCGCACGACAACCCCGACGCGCTGGACTTCGCGAACTGGCTGCGCGCCGAGGCCGAGCGCGGCTGAGCGAGAATCCCAGCCCATGACGCCCACCCAGATCGAAGCTTTTTTCGCCACGCTCCAGGCCGCCAACCCCACCCCGCAGACCGAGCTGGAGTACACC
>JAGKSX010000054.1 GCA_018993155.1 Hydrogenophaga sp. | reverse complement strand
CCACCCGCACCATCGACCCAGTGGCATGGTGGCATTCAAGTGATTGAATTCAAGTTTCATTTGAATGGCGTTCCATTCCCTCCCTCTCGACGGATGGTGGGGTTCGCGGGCGCAGGCGCCCATTCGCGGTTGCTACAGAGGGTGAGCGAGGGGGTGGGGTTGATGAAGTCATGGCGGCGGACCCGGGCAGACACCCGCGAGCAGCGCCGGAGAACGCGGACCCCGCCATCCGGCAGCGCGAGGTCCATGCCAGAAGGCCTTCAGGCGAGAGGCCGCCGAGACCGAGACTGATCCCGAGCCACCTCGATGAACTCCAGCACCTCCGCCCGGGGCTGGGACCCCCGCCGCCACACCAGTCCCACATCCACAGTCGGAACGGCATCGCGCAAAGTCCGCACCTCCACGTGCTCCGCATCCAGTGTCCAAGGCCGGTACAGAAAATCCGGCAGCACCGCCAGCCCGGCCCCCACCCCCACCAAAGAACGCACCGCTTCCAAAGAGGACGTGCGCAACACCGTGCGCGGCTTCAGCTGATGGCGTGCCCACACACTGCGCATCAGCAACTCGATGCGGTCCGCCTGCAACACCACCAGATCGTGCCCCGCGCACTCCGCCAAGCCCACCTCCGCCTGCGACGCCAGCGGATGGTCCGCCGCCATCCACACCCGGTTCGGTGACCGCGTCAGCGTCTCCGCCACCAAAGCCTGCGGCTCACCCAGCGCATTGCTCACCATGATCGCGATGTCCAGCTCGCCGTTGATCAACAGGTGCTCCAGAAAGGGCGGCGCATCCTCCACCACCTGCAGATCCACCCCCGGACACGTGCGCCGGAACCGCGCGAACACCTCCGACAGGTAGTACCCCGCCACCAGACTCGTCACCCCGATCGTGAGCGAACCGGCCAAGGGCGTCGCCCCCTGGTGCACACCCCGCGTGGCATCCGCCACCGCGCCGATCACCCGCCGCGCCTTCACCAGGAAACGGTGCCCCTCCGGCGTCAGCCGCATCCCCTTCGGACTGCGCTCGAACAACACCAGGCCCAGCCCGTCCTCCAGTTCCAGCACACTCTTGGTGATCGCCGACTGCGCGATGTTCAGCATGCGCGAAGCCGCGGCCACGGAATCCGATTCGGCCACCGCCAGGAAGTAGCGGAACTGCTTGAGCGTGATGTGCCGGTTCATGCGGGGGCCTGCGCACCACGCCAGGGAGGGCTGCCCTGTTGCGGTGCAAAAAAGATATGGGTAAACCCTTGCTCCCTATTTTCGAGATAGCTTACCGCAGCAATATTGAATTTTGAAAGCACGGCCGGCCTTCCTACGATGCGCTGCAGTCGGCCCGCCGGGCGGTGGGCTGCGTTTCTGAAACCGCTATCAACCCAGAGGTGATCGATCCATGAAACTCGCACAACGCCCCCTCGCCCGCACCGTCGCGGGTCTGCTGACGACGGCCCTCACCCTGGCCACCCTGGCCC
This sequence comes from Hydrogenophaga sp., assembly GCA_018993155.1. Classification (GTDB taxonomy): domain Bacteria; phylum Pseudomonadota; class Gammaproteobacteria; order Burkholderiales; family Burkholderiaceae_C; genus Hydrogenophaga. The sequence goes on along the minus strand of JAGKSX010000054.1, from coordinate 5,989 downwards.
CCGCCGCGCAGGCGCAGTCGGCCCTCAAGAAACTGGGCAAAGGCGAAGGCCAGGTCGACATCGTGGCCTGGGCGGGCTACATCGAACGCGGCCAGACCGACAAGAACTTCGACTGGGTCACCGACTTCGAGAAAAAGACCAGTTGCAAGGTCAACGTGAAGACCGCCGGCACCTCCGACGAAATGGTGGCGCTCATGAACGAAGGCGGCTTCGACCTCGTCACCGCCTCGGGCGACGCTTCCATGCGCCTGATCGCCGGCAAGAAGGTGCAGCCCGTCAACGTGGACCTGATCCCCAGTTACAAGACGGTGGACCCGCGCCTGCAGAAAGCGCCCTGGCACTACGTGAACAACACGCACTACGGCACGCCCTACCAGTGGGGCTGGAACGTGCTCATGTACAACACCACCGTCTTCAAGGACAAGCCGCCCACCAGCTGGAACGTGGTGTTCGAGGAAACCACACTGCCCGATGGCAAGAGCAACAAGGGCCGCGTGCAGGCCTTCGACGGCCCGATCTACATCGCCGACGCCGCGCTCTACCTGATGAAGAAGAACCCGGCCCTGGGCATCAAGGACCCCTACGAACTCACCGAGGCCCAGTACAAGGCCGCGCTCGACCTGCTGCGCGGCCAGCGCAAGCTGGTCGGCAAGTACTGGCACGACGCCTTCGTGCAGATCGACGACTTCACCAACGAAGGCGTGGTGGCCTCCAGCAGCTGGCAGTTCATGGCCAACATCCTCAAGAGCAAGAACCGCCCCGTGGCCACCGTGGTGCCCGCCGAAGGCGCCACCGGCTGGGCCGACACCACCATGCTGCACGCCGACGCCAAGCACCCCAACTGCGCCTACCTGTGGATGGAGCACTCGCTCAACACCAAGCTGCAGGGTGACCTCGCGGCCTGGTTCGGTTCGGTGCCATCGGTGCCTGCGGCCTGCAAGGGCAACAAATTGCTGGGCGACCAGGGCTGCGCCAACCAGGGCTACAACAGCTTCGACAAGATCTCGTTCTGGAAGACGCCGACGAGCAAGTGCACCACGCAGAACAACAACTGCGTGCCGTACCACAAGTGGGTCTCGGACTATATAGCCGTTCTCGGCGGCCGCTGAAGCGGCCTTCGAGACGGCACACCCCCGCGGCGCTTCGCGCCACCCCCTCAAGGGGGCGATGCCTGAGGCCCGGCAAAGCCGGTTCCTCGGCATCTCTGGATGAAGCGCCACTTCTCTCTCGCCGCCTCTTCTGAATCTATTTCATGACCGTCGCTGTCACCCTGGAAGCTGTCTCGTGCGTGTTCGGCTCCGGCGCGCAGGCCGTGCGCGCGGTCGACCGCGTGGACCTCACCATCGAAGGCGGGGAGTTCTTCACCTTGCTCGGGCCTTCGGGTTCGGGCAAGACGACCTGCCTGCGCATGATCGGCGGCTTCACGCTGCCGACCTCGGGCCGCATCCTCATCGGCGGGCAGGACGTGTCGCACCTGCCGCCGTACGCGCGGCCGGTGAACACGGTGTTCCAGGACTACGCGCTGTTCCCGCACATGAACATCCGCGACAACGTGGCCTATGGCCTCATGGTGCAGGGCGTGGACAAGCCGGCGCGGCACGCGCGCGCCGAACAGATGCTGGACCTGGTGCGGCTCTCGGGCGTGGGCGAGCGCCGCCCGGGCCAGCTCTCGGGTGGCCAGCGCCAGCGCGTGGCGCTGGCGCGCGCGCTGATCAACCAGCCGCAGGTGCTGCTGCTCGACGAGCCGCTGGGCGCGCTCGACCTCAAGCTGCGCGAGCAGATGCAGACCGAGCTGAAAGCCCTGCAGCGGCAGTTGGGCATCACCTTTCTCTTCATCACGCACGACCAGCACGAGGCGCTGTCCATGAGCGACCGCATCGGCGTGTTCAGCAACGGCCGGCTGGAGCAGGTGGGCGCGCCGCAGGCGATCTACAACCGGCCGGCCACGCGCTTCGTGGCCGAGTTCGTGGGCGCGGCCAATGTGTTCGACGGCGCGCGGGCGCGCGAGATCGCGGGCGTGGACAGCGTCATGCTGCGGCCCGAGCGCATCCGCCTGGGTGCCTCGGCGCAGGCGCGCCTGAGCGGCGCGGTGATCGACGCGCAGTACTTCGGCTCCTTCTCGCGCGTTCGGGTGGACTGGGGTGGCGAGGCCATCTCGGTGGATCTCAACCCCGAGTTGCACCCCGAACTGCCCGTGCCCGGCGACACGGTGCACCTGCACTGGCAGGCCGATGCCGTGCACCCGCTGCAGCCAGGCGCAGCGCCATGAGCCTGGCGCTGTCCGCCTCGGTACCACCGATGCCCCGCAGCGGCGCGCTGCGCCGGCTCTCGGACCTGCTCTACACCCGCCGTGGCCTGCTGATGGCCGCGCTGCTCGGGCCGCCGCTGCTGTGGTTCGGCGTGATCTACCTCGGTTCCCTGTTCGCGCTGCTGGCCAACAGCTTCTTTGCGCTCGACGAGTTCTCCGGCGTGGTGGACCGCACGCGCTTCACGCTGCAGAACTTCCGCGAGATGACCGACCCCGCCAACGTGGACGTGGTGCTGCGCACCGTGGCCATGGCGGTCAGCGTCACGCTGGCCTGCGGGCTCATCGCCTTTCCCATCGCCTACTGCATGGCACGGTATGCGCGCGGCCCGCAGAAGGCGCTGCTCTACATCGCGGTGATGCTGCCGCTGTGGTCCAGCTACCTGGTGCGGCTCTACGCCTGGAAGCTGCTGCTGGCCAAGGAGGGCGCGATCTCCTGGGTGCTGGCCGAGGTGCACATGACCTGGCTGCTCGATCTCGTGCTGTCCACACCCGGCATCGGCGGCAACTCGCTCTCGTTCTCGCGCCTGGGCACCTTCATCGTGTTCGTCTATATGTGGCTGCCCTTCATGATCCTGCCGATCCAGGCCGCCATCGAGCGCATCCCCGGCTCGCTGCTCGAAGCCTCGAGCGACCTCGGCGCGCGCAGCGGCACCACCTTCTGGAAGGTGATCTTTCCGCTCGCCATGCCGGGCATCGCGGCGGGTTCCATCTTCACCTTCTCGCTCACGCTGGGCGACTACATCATTCCGCAGGTGATCGGCGACTCCACGCTGTTCATCGGCCAGGTGGTGTACCGCCAACAGGGCGTGGCGGGCAACGTGCCGTTCGCCGCCGCGTTCTCGCTGGTGCCCATCGTGGTCATCGGCGTCTACCTGTGGATCGCCAAACGCCTGGGGGCTTTCGATGCGCTCTGACCCGTCCAAAGCCGGCTGGGGCCTGAAGGCCGCGACCTGGGCCGGCGTGCTGTTCCTGCACATCCCGCTCGCGCTCATCATCCTTTATGCCTTCAGCGCCGAGGACAAGAGCTACGTGTTCCCGCCACCCGGCCTCACCACGCAATGGTTTGCCGCGGCCTGGGCGCGCGAAGACGTGTGGGCAGCCATCGGCCTGTCGTTCCGCGTCGCCTTGATCGCCACTGCAATGGCCATGGTGCTGGGCACGCTGGCCGCAGCCGGTCTGGCGCGCACGCGCTTCTTCGGACGCGATGCGATCTCGCTGCTGCTGATCCTGCCGATCGCGCTGCCCGGCATCGTCACCGGCATCGCCCTGCGCACCGCGTACCACACCATGGAGATCCCGTTCAGCTTCTGGACCATCGTGGTCGGTCACGCCACCTTCTGCGTGGTGGTGGTCTACAACAACGCGGTCGCGCGGCTGCGGCGCACCAGCCCTTCGCTGATCGAAGCCTCGATGGACCTGGGCGCCGACAGCTTCCAGACGATTCGCTACGTGATCCTGCCGCAGCTCGGCTCGGCCCTGCTGGCCGGCGGCCTGCTGGCGTTCGCGCTGAGCTTCGACGAGGTCATCGTCACCACCTTCACCGCCGGCCAGCAGACCACGCTGCCGATCTGGATGCTGCAGGAGCTGATCCGTCCGCGCCAGCGGCCGGTCACCAACGTGGTGGCGGTGGTCATCATCGCGCTCACCTTCATTCCCATCCTGGCCGCGTACTACCTGACGCGCGCCGACGAACAACCCAACGGGCGCTGAGCCCGAACCCCTTCCACCCCGACGGAGACCACCATGGGCAAGACCCCCGATTTCCAAGTCCCGATGTCGACCGAGCTGTTCATCGATGGCCAGTTCGTGGCCGGTGAGGGCGAGCGCGAGCGCGTGCTGAACCCGGCCACGGGCGAGGTCATCGCGCAGGTGGCCGAGGCCTCGTACGAGCAGATCCACAAGGCGGTGCTGGGGGCCAGCCGCGCGTTCGACAGCTGGAGCGAGACCACGCCCATGGAGCGCTCGCGCCTGCTGCTCAAGGTGGCCGACGCGATCGAGCAGCGTGCCGAGCAGTTCGCTCGGCTGGAGTCGCTCAACTGCGGCAAGCCTTATCTGCGCGCGCTGGAGGACGAGATCCCCGCCATCGTCGATTGCTTCCGCTTCTTCGCGGGCGCGGCGCGCTGCATGACCGGCTCGGTGGCGGGCGAGTACCTGCCGGGGCACACCAGCATGATCCGGCGCGACCCGGTGGGCGTGGTCGGTTCGATCGCGCCCTGGAACTACCCGCTGATGATGGCCGCGTGGAAATGCGCGCCCGCGCTCGCGGCCGGCAACACCGTGGTGCTCAAACCCAGCGAGCAGACGCCGCTGACCACGCTGATGCTGGCGCGCGTGGTGGCCGAGATATTGCCCAAGGGCGTGTTCAACGTGGTCTGCGGCCGCGGCCCCAGCGTGGGCCAGCCGCTGGTGGAGCACCCGCTGGTGCGCATGGTTTCGCTCACCGGCGACGTGTCCACCGGCCGCAAGATCCTGCAGGCCGCCACCGGCACGCTCAAGCGCACGCACCTGGAGCTGGGCGGCAAGGCCCCGGTGCTGGTGTTCGACGACGCCGACATCGACGCCGTGGTCGAGGGCATCCGCACCTTCGGCTACTACAACGCCGGGCAGGACTGCACGGCGGCCTGCCGGCTCTACGCCGGCGCCAAGGTGTACGACCGCCTGGTGGCCGACCTCAGCAGCGCGGTCAAGACGATCCAGATGGGCACGCAGGACGAGGCGGGCGTGGAGCTGGGTCCGCTGATCACCGACCGCCAGCGCGACCGTGTGGCGAGCTTCGTGGAGCGCGCGCAGATGCTGGGCCACATGGAAATCACCGCCGGCGGCAAGATGCGCCCGGGCGGCGGCTTCTTCTACGAACCCACGGTGATCGCGGGGGCGCGGCAGGACGACGAGATCGTGCGCCGCGAGGTGTTCGGGCCGGTGGTGTCGGTGACGCGTTTCACCGACCCCGAGGAGGCCGTGACCTGGGCCAACGATTCGGAGTACGGCCTGGCTTCATCGGTGTGGACGCAGGACGTGTCGCGCGCGCTGCGCGTGGCGCGCAAGCTGCAGTACGGCTGCACCTGGATCAACACCCACTTCATGCTGGCCAACGAGATGCCGCACGGCGGCATGAAGGCCAGCGGCTACGGCAAGGACATGTCGATGTACGCGCTGGAGGACTACACCGTTGCCCGCCATGTGATGGCGAAGCTGTGAAGCACCCCCCGCCGCGCTGCGCGCGACCCCCCTGAAGGGGGGCGACACCTGGGACCGGCGGAGCCGGATCCTCGGTGTCTCTGGAGGGGACGCCTCGCTCCGGCTTGTTCTTACCTTGCTGCCGGCTCGGCGACGTAGATCTCGACGCGGCGGTTGGCGGCGCGGCCTTGGGGCGTGGCGTTGTCGGCGACCGGCTGGCGCGAGCCCTGGCCGTCGGTGGCGATGCGGCTGGCGGCGACGCCGCGTGAGACCAGGTAGTCGCGCGTGGCGTTGGCGCGGTCGAACGACAGCGGGTTGTTCACCGAGTCGCTGCCGGTGCTGTCGGTGTGGCCGACGATGGCCACGGCGGTCACCGGGTTGGCATTGAGCGTGCCGGCGAACTGGCCCAGCACGCGCTGCAGCGTGGGGCTCACGGTCGAGCGGCCGGTGGCGAAGCCGGCGTCGGCCGGCACGTCGAGCTTGAGGCGGGTGTCGGGGGGCTGG
>JAGKSX010000053.1 GCA_018993155.1 Hydrogenophaga sp. | reverse complement strand
GGGGGGGGGGGCGGTGGTGGTGTTGGTGGGGGCGCCGGGGGGGGCGGGGGTGGGGTTTTTTCCCGCCTGTCCAGCGCCCGCTCGATGAAGTGCCGCTTCACCCGCGTCCTGGGCACCGGCTCGTGCAGGTGACTGAACCAGGCGCGCACGTCTTCATCCAGCCCGATGCCGTGCATGTAGTTGTAGATCGCCTTGCGCAGGCCGATGCCCAGCGCGTCGTGGTCCACGCCGGTGGGGTCGATGAAGCCGATGTCGTTCTTGGCGAAGGTCACTTCGGGCAGCGGCACGAGTTCGATGCCGTAGGCCGCCGGGTCCAGCCCCACGGGCGAATGCACGGTGCACGAGAAGCGGTGGAAGAAACCGCTCTGGATGCAGCCGTTCTCGAACAGCTGGCGCACGTATTCGAGCGAGTCCACGGTGTCCTGCACGGTCTGCGTGGGAAAGCCGTACATGAGGTAGGCATGCACGAGGATGCCGGCGTCTGAAAACCCTTTGGTGACGCGCGCGACCTGCTCGACGGACACGCCCTTTTTCATGAGGGTGAGCAGCCGGTCGCTGGCCACTTCGAGCCCACCGCTCATGGCGATGCAGCCGCTGTCGGCGAGCAGTTGGCACAGCTCGGGGCTGAAGGTTTTTTCGAAGCGGATGTTGCCCCACCACGAGACGGGCAGCTGGCGGCGCAGCAGTTCGTCGGCCAGGGCCTTGAGGGCCTTGGGCGGCGCGGCTTCGTCCACGAAGTGGAAGCCGGTCTGACCGGTTTCGTTGACGATGGCTTCGATGCGGTCGGCCAGCGTGGCGGCGGACGCAGTTTCGTAGCGGCTGATGTAGTCCAGGCTCACGTCGCAGAAGCTGCACTTCTTCCAGTAGCAGCCGTGCGCCACGGTGAGTTTGTTCCAGCGCCCATCGCTCCACAGACGGTGCATGGGGTTGAGCATGTCGAGCAGACTCAGGTAGCGGTCGAGTGGCAGGCCGTCCCAGGTGGGGGTGCCGATGTCTTCGAACGGCACTTCGGGCTCGACGAAGTTGATGTACTTCACCGTGGCCGCGCCGGCTTCGCTGGTCTCGCGCACGAAGGTGCGCACCAGGCGCTGCCGGGAGCGTTTGCGGTCCAGGAATTCCAGCAGCGCGAGCAGGGGGCGTTCGCCGGCGTCGAGGGTCACGTAGTCGACGAAGTCGAACAGGCGAGGCTCGGCGAGTTCGCGCAGCTCGGTGTTGACGAAGCCGCCGCCCAGGGCAATGGTGATGTGCGGGTTCTGGCCTTTGATGGTCTGCGCGATGCGCAGGGCGGCGTAGAGCGCGCCGGGGAAGGGCACGGAGAGCAGCACCACGTCGGGCTTGTGCTGGGCCAGGGTGGCGAGGGTCAGGGTGTGCAGCAGCTCGTCGACCAGGGTGAAGGGCGCGGCGAGCGCGGCGGCCATGGGCTCGAAGCTGGGCTGGCTGCTGGCGAGGGATTCGGCGTATCGCACGAAGGCGAAGCGTTCGTCCACGGCGTCGCGCAGCACGTCGGCGAGGTCGTTGAGGTAGAGGGTGGCGATGTGGCGCGCTTTGTCTTGCACGCCGAGGGCGCCGAAGGCCCAGGCCAGGGGGTCGCTGCCTTCTTCGCTGAGGGCGGCGTCCACGTAGACCTCGAGCGCGCTGAAGCGGGGGCCTTCGGGCAGGAGTTCGCGCGCGGCGATGCGGTGGGCGAGGGTGGCGTCGCGGCCCTGCAGGAAGGCGATGACGGGGCCGATGGTGCCCCGGTAGCGCGCGAACTGGTCGAGGAAGGCGTGCACGCTGCCGCTGCGATCGGCTTCGGGTTGGGCGAGTGCTTTGCCGCGCACGGCTTCGAGGCCGGCGGGGGTGAAGAGTTTGAGGACGAGCGCGAGTGCGAGGTCGGCTTGCACGGCGTCGACGCCGCGCGAGCGGAGGAAGCCGGTGATGTAGGCGGTGGAGGGGTAGGGCGTGTTGAGCTGGGTCATCGGGGGGATGAGGCTCAGCACGCGCGGGGCGTGGGTGGTCATGGCTTTTCCGGGCGTGGCCACGATGTTAAGGCTTGGGCCCTTTTTTTCGTTTTTGGCGGGTTTCTGGCTGGCTCAAGGGTTTCGCTCTTGGACCTCGCGTCAGGCCGGTGGCGGGATCCGACTGCTCCGGCCTTGCTCGCGGGCGTCTGCCCGTGCGCGCGGAGATCGCTTCGTCAACGCCGTTGTTGGCACGCTGTCTCTGCGGCAACCGCGAATGGAGGCCTGCGCATTCGGACGCCGCCACCGCCCTGCAAGAAGCCCAGGCACACCCAGCCTGGCGCGCCACCATCGCACCGGACTACCCGACCTCGCCCACCCAGCAGGCGAGGAATCAGAACGCGCTCAAGCGTAGTCAGACAAGGGAACGCAACTGCAAAACAGATTGCGATCCCCATACACGTTGTCCACACGCCCCACGGGCGGCCAGTATTTGGCGTGGGCCCGGGTGGAGGCGCTGGCGGCGCCCACATCGCGTGCGTAGGGGTGCGGCCAGTCGGCCTTCATCAGGCTGGGCGCGGTGTGTGGCGCGTTCTTCAGCGGGTTGTCGTCTTGCGGCCAGACACCGTTTTCCACCTGACGGATCTCGTCGCGGATGGCGATCATCGCGTCGATGAAACGGTCCAGCTCGTCCAGCGTTTCGCTCTCGGTGGGCTCCACCATCAGCGTGTTGGCGACCGGGAAGGACAGCGTGGGCGCGTGGAAGCCGTAGTCCATGAGTCGCTTGGCCACGTCTTCGGCCATCACGCCGCTGGTGTCCTTCAAGGGGCGCAGGTCCAGGATGCACTCGTGCGCCACATGGCCGTTGGCGCTGGCGTACAGCGTGGGGTAGTGCGGCGCCAGGCGCTTGCTGATGTAGTTGGCCGCGAGGATGGCGGCTTCGGTGGCGTGCTGCAAACCCTCCGCGCCCATCATGCGGATGTACATCCAGCTGATGGGCAGCACGGCCGCGTTGCCCAGCGGCGCGGCGCTGATGGCGCCCACGCCGTTCACGGGCAGCCCACCCGCCGCATGGCCAGGCAGGAAGGGCACGAGGTCTTCCACCACGCAGACCGGGCCGACGCCGGGGCCGCCGCCGCCGTGCGGGATGCAGAAGGTCTTGTGCAGGTTGAGGTGGCTCACGTCACCGCCGAATTCACCGGGAGCGGCCACGCCCACCAGCGCGTTCATGTTGGCGCCGTCCACGTAGACGCGCCCGCCGTGCTGGTGCACCAGCGCGCAGAGTTCCTTCACGGTGGTCTCGAACACGCCGTGGGTGCTGGGGTAGGTGATCATCACGGCGGCCAGGTGCGCGCTGTGCTGTTCGCACTTGGCCTTCAGGTCGGCCATGTCCACGTTGCCGTTCTCGTCGCACTTGGTGACGACGACCTGCATGCCCACCATCTGCGCGCTGGCCGGGTTGGTGCCGTGCGCGCTGCTGGGGATGAGGCAGATGTTGCGGTGGCTTTCACCGCGCGAGGCGTGGTAGGCCTGGATGACGAGCAGGCCCGCGTATTCGCCCTGCGAGCCGGCATTGGGCTGCAGGCTGATGCCGGCGTAGCCGGTGGCCTGGCAGAGCCAGGCGCGCAGCTGTTCGTCGAGCAGCTTGTAGCCCTGCAGCTGGTCGGCCGGGGCGAAGGGGTGCATGTTCGCGAATTCCGGCCAGGTGATGGGGATCATCTCGCTGGTGGCGTTGAGCTTCATGGTGCAGGAGCCCAGCGGGATCATGCTGCGGTCGAGCGCGAGGTCCTTGTCGGACAGCGCGCGGATGTAGCGCAGCATGCCGGTTTCGCTGTGGTGACTGTTGAACACCGGGTGCGTGAGGAAGTCGCTGGTGCGGCGCAGCTCGGCGGGGATGAGTGGCTCCACGCCTTTTTCGAAGGTGTCGAAGACGGGCAGGGCCTGGCCGTCCTTGGCGAAGATTTTCCAGAGCAGGGCGATGTCGTCGCGGGTGGTGGTTTCGTCGAGCGAGACGATGAGGTAGTCGCCCCAGGCCTTGCGCAGGTTGGCGCCCTGGGCCACGGCGCGGGCCATGATGGTGTCGGTCTGGTCTTTCGTGTGCAGGGCGAGGGTGTCGAACACGCCTTGGTCGCCGTGGTGGGTGTCGCGGTAGCCCAATTGCTCCAGGCCGCTGGCGAGGATGGCGGTGTAGGCGGCCACGCGGTTGGCGATGCGCTTCAAGCCCTGGGGGCCATGGTACACGGCGTACATGCTCGCCACCACGGCGGGCAGCACCTGGGCGGTGCAGATGTTGCTGGTGGCTTTTTCGCGGCGGATGTGCTGCTCGCGCGTCTGCAGCGCGAGGCGGTAGGCGGGTTGGCCGTGCACGTCCACGCTCACGCCGACCAGGCGGCCGGGCAGGGAGCGCTTGAATTCGTCGCGGCAGGCCATGTAACCAGCGTGCGGGCCGCCCGCGCCCATGGGCATGCCGAAGCGCTGGGTGGTGCCGACCACGATGTCCGCGCCCATTTCGCCCGGGGGTTTGAGCAGGGTGAGCGCGAGCAGGTCGGCGGCGACGATGAAGGCGGCCTGCTTGCCGTGCACGGTGGCGGCGTCCTTGGTCCAGTCGTGCAGCCAGCCGCTGGAGGCGGGGTACTGGGTGAAGGCGGCGAAGTAGTCGCCGTCCGACAACATGGCGGCCCATTCCTCGCCCGACATCGCGATCTTCACCGTGAGGCCCAGGGGTTTGGCGCGGGTCTGCACCACTTCGATGATCTGCGGGTGCACGTCGCCCGAGACGATGAAGGTGTTGCCCTTGTTCTTCACCGAGCGTTTGGCCAGGGTCATGGCCTCGGCGGCGGCGGTGGCTTCGTCGAGCATGGAGGCGTTGGCGATGGCCATGCCGGTGAGGTCGCTCACCATGGTCTGGAAATTGACCAGGGCTTCCATGCGGCCTTGCGAGATCTCGGCCTGGTAGGGCGTGTAGGCGGTGTACCAGGCGGGGTTCTCCAGCACGTTGCGCAGGATCACGCCGGGCGTGAGCGTGCCGTGGTAACCCTGGCCGATGAAGCTCTTGAACACCTTGTTCTTCTGCGCCAGCGCCTTGAGCTCGGCCAGCGCTGCCGCCTCGGTGACGGCCGTTGGCAGCTGCATGCCCTGGCTGCGCGCGATGCTGCGCGGCACGATGCCGTCGATCAGCGCGCGGCGCGAGGCCTCGCCGATGACCGAGAGCATGTGGGTCTCGTCGGCCTGGCCGATGCCGATGTGGCGCGCCACGAATTCGGACGGGTTTTCGAGTTCACCGAGGGGTTTGACAGAGGGCATCAGCATGGGGGGCTCCGGCGGGAGAAGAGGCGGGTCAGGCGTTGGCGAAGGCGTTGTAGGCGGTCTCGTCCAGCAGGGCGTCGACCTGGGCCGGGTCGGAGAGCTTGACCTTGAAGAACCAGCCGGCCTTGAGCGGGTCGGTGTTGGCCAGCGAGGGGTCGGCGCGCAGGGCTTCGTTGACTTCGGTGATTTCGCCGCTGATGGGCATGTACACGTCGGCGGCCGCTTTCACGGACTCGACCACGCCGGCCACGTCCTTCTGCGCGAAAGTCTTGCCGACTTCGGGCAGGTCGACGAACACCACGTCGCCCAGCGCGTCCTGCGCGTGCACGGTGATGCCGACGGTGGCGATGCCGCCGTCAACGGTGATCCATTCGTGGTCTTCGGTGTACTTGGTGGTCATGGAAAAGCTCCTGAAAAAAGAAACGAAAAAAGTGAGATCAGCCGCGGAAGTATCGGTTGGGCACGAAGGGCATGGCGCTGACCTGCATGGGCACGGGTTTGCCTCGCACCATGGCCACCACGGGCGTGCCCAGGGCGGCGTGTTCGGGCGCGACGTAGCCGATGGCGACGGGCTTGTTGGCGCTGGGGCCGATGAGGCCGCTGGAGGTCTTGCCGATCACGTCGCCGCTGGTGTTCTGCAGTTCGACGTTCTCGCGCACGGGCACCCATTCCTGGGCGATCAGGCCCACGCGCTTGCGGGCCAGCGGTTCGCTGCCGTCGAGCTGCGCGAGCACGCGCGCCGCGCCGGGGAAGCCCCCCGCGCGCGCGCCGCCGGTGCGGCGCACTTTCTGCATGGCCCAGTTGAGCCCGGCTTCCACCGGGGTGGTGGTGGTGTCGATGTCGTTGCCGTAGAGGCACAGGCCGGCTTCGAGGCGCAGCGAGTTGCGCGCGCCCAGGCCGATGGGCATCACTTCAGGCTGGGCCAGCAGGGTGCGCACGAACTGGTCGGCGCGGTCGCCGGGCAGGGAGATCTCGAAGCCGTCTTCGCCGGTGTAGCCGCTGCGGGTGATGAAGAGGTCGGCGCCGTGCCAGTTGAAGGGCGAACCGGTCATGAAGACCAGTTTTTCGACGCCGGGCACGAGGCGCCGCAGCACGTCCACCGCCAGCGGGCCCTGCAGCGCGAGCAGGGCGCGGTCGGGCAGGGGGATGACCTCGCAGCGCGAGCCGATCCGCGCCTGGATGTGCGCGATGTCACCAGCCTTGCAGGCGCCGTTGACGATGACGAAGAGGTCGTGCCCGCGGTTGACGAACATGAGGTCGTCGATGATGCCGCCCTCGTCGTTGAGCAGCAGGCCGTAGCGCTGCTTGCCCACGCCGAGATCGATCACGTCCACCGGCATGAGCGTCTCGAAGGCGGCGGGGGCGTCGGGCCCGACCAGGCGCAGCTGGCCCATGTGCGAGACGTCGAACAGGCCGGCGGCCTTGCGGGTGTGGTGGTGTTCGGCCATGAGACCGGTGGGGTACTGCACCGGCATGTCGTAACCGGCGAAGGGCACCATGCGGGCGCCCAGTTCGACGTGGAGCTTGTGCAGCGGGGTCTGGAGAAGCGGGGCGGCAGCGGGCACGGCAAAGGCTTTCAGGCAAGGGGGCAGGCCCCGGTGGGGCGAAACACGGTTCATCCGTGCGCTGCCCCACTGTCCGCTTTACCTGAGAGATTCACGCGGGCGATGCCGCGCTTGCTCCTTCGGTGGGCCGCTTCGAGGAGCGGCCTCTCTCCAGGGGGGTACACCGGCCTCGCGGCCCGTGTTTGCCAGTCCTTTTGCCTGAGCGTTCAGAGCACCCGGTGTGCGGTGCCGCCTGCGCCTTCGGCGAGCCTTCTCCGGGGACCGGATCGGCTTCTCTCCTGACCCGGCGAGTGTATCGCACGGCGCCATGCCGGCCGGTGTTTCAGGGCGTTTCCAGGGCCGATTCGGGCAGCAGGCGGGCCAGCCGCTCGCGGATGCCGTCGGCGCGTTCACTGCCGGCCAGGCGCTCCACGTCGGCCGTCATGGCCCGGCTGACGGCCAGCATGTCGCCCACGTCGCGCGCTGCGCGCAGGGCGTCGCGGTAGCGCTGGGCCATGGCCTTGTCGCGCGGGGCGAACATGCGCTCGCTCAGGTCGAACAGGTACATGCGCGCGCTGGCGAGCGAGCGTGGGCCGGAGAAGGCGTCGGCGGAGACGGTGGGCGGGGTGTTGGCCGGTGTGAGGAGCGGCGGCGGCGCTTCGTCCACAAGGTAGCCGCGCGAGATCAGGTCGGCCGCGAGGGTGGGCCCCTGGCCCTCGAACAGGGCGAACAGTTCGGCATCGGGTTTGCGGCCATCGGCCAGCAGCAACAGGGCGCGCTCGCGCTGCGCGAGTTGGCGTTGCCCGGGGCGCAGCTCGGCGCGGCCCTTCTGGGTCTTGTTCAGCATGGCATCTCGGCGTCGTTCACGGAGCCTGCACTGTGGACAGCCCATGTGACGGCGCGGTGAATACCGGGCATGAAAAAGCCGCCCGCAGGCGGCTTTTCAGGAAAGGGTGATTTCGCTCACATGCCGGCGTAGTTCGGACCGCCGCCGCCTTCGGGCGTGACCCAGACGATGTTCTGCGTCGGGTCCTTGATGTCGCAGGTCTTGCAGTGCACGCAGTTCTGCGCGTTGATCTGCAGGCGGTCGGTGTTGTCGGGGTTCTTCACGAACTCGTACACGCCGGCCGGGCAGTAGCGGGCTTCGGGGCCGGCGTACTTGGCGAGGTTGATCTTCACCGGCACGCTGGCGTCTTTCAGCGTGAGGTGGGCCGGCTGGTGCTCTTCGTGGTTGGTGTTGCTGACGAAGACGCTGCCCAGGCGGTCGAAGGTGAGCTTGCCGTCGGGCTTGGGGTAGACGATCTGCTCGCACTCGGCGGCCGGCTTGAGGTAGAGGTGGTCGGCCTTCTCGCGGTGCAGCGACCACGGCGGGGCCTTGAAGCCCAGGCGGGGCAGCAGCCAGTGTTCGATGCCGACCATGAGGCCGCCGACGATGTTGCCGTACTTGAACCAGGACTTGAAGTTGCGCGAGGCGTCCAGCTCTTCGCGCAGCCAGCTCTTGCCGAAGGCAACCGGGTAGGCCTTGAGTTCGTCGTGCTGGCGGCCGGCCTGCACGGCCTCGAAGGCGGCTTCTGCGCAGAGCATGCCGCTCTTGATGGCAGCGTGGCTGCCCTTGATGCGCGCGCCGTTGAGGTAACCCGCGTCGCAACCGACGAGGGCGCCACCGGGGAAGGTGGTCTGCGGCAGGCTCATGAGGCCACCGGTGGTGATGGCGCGCGCGCCGTAGCTGATGCGCTTGCCGCCTTCGAGGAAGGCTCGGATGCGCGGGTGCGTCTTCCAGCGCTGCATTTCCTCGAACGGGCTGAGCCAGGGGTTGCTGTAGTTCAGGCCGGTGACCAGGCCCAGCGTGACCTTGTTGTCCTCCAGGTGGTACATGAAGCCACCGCCGTAGGTGTCGTCCTTCATGGGCCAGCCGGCGGTGTGGATCACCAGGCCGGGCTGGTGCTTGGCGGGGTCGATTTCCCACAGTTCCTTCACGCCGATGGCGTAGGCCTGCGGGTCCTTGCCTTCGTCGAGGTGGAACTTGGCGATCAGGCGCTTGCCCAGGTGGCCGCGCGAGCCTTCGGCGAAGACGGTGTATTTCGCGTGCAGCTCCATGCCGAGCTGGAAGTTGTCGGTCGGCTCGCCGTCCTTGCCCACGCCCAGGTTGCCGGTGGCCACGCCCTTGACGGAGCCGTCGTCGTTGTAGAGCACCTCGGCGGCCGCGAAGCCGGGGAAGATCTCCACGCCGAGGTTTTCGGCCTGCTGGGCCATCCACTTGACCACGTTGCCCAGGCCGACCACGTAGTTGCCTTCGTTGTGGAAGTTGTTGGGGATCAGGAACTTGGGTGTGTCGATGGCGCCTTTTTCGGTCAGCCAGAGCAGCTTGTCGTCGGTGACGGGCTGGTTGAGCGGCGCGCCGTCGGCTTTCCAGTTGGGCAGCAACTCGTTGAGGGCCTTGGGGTCCATCACCGCGCCGCTGAGGATGTGCGCGCCGGGCTCCGAGCCTTTTTCGAGCACGCACACGTTGATCTCGCCGCCTTTTTCGGCGGCGATCTGCTTGAGCCGGATCGCCGTGGCCAGGCCGCCGGGGCCGCCACCGACCACGACCACGTCGTACTCCATGGCTTCGCGCGGGCCGTAGGTGCTGATGATTTCTTCGGGGGTCATGTCGAGGGTCTCACTCTGTCGGGCGGGCGCCCGGGGATTTTCATGACGGCAATGCATGGAGTCATGCCGGTGTCGTGGTCGGGACCGATTTTAGTGGCCCAGGGCGCACAATCCTGTCGGATGGGGCCTCGTCGGCCCGGGCGGTGCTCGGATGGCCGCAGAATCCAACCACTTTAGAGGAGGTTCTCTCATGGCATACAGCCTGGACTTGTCGGGCCGCGTGGCCCTGATCACCGGGGCGTCCGGTGGGTTGGGTGAACAGTTCGCCAAGACGCTGGCGCGGGCGGGCGCGGCCGTGGTGCTGGCCAGCCGCCGCACCGACCGCCTGATGGCGCTGCGCGCGCACATCGAGGCTGCCGGTGGCGACGCGCACGTGGTGGCGATGGATGTGACCGACACGGCATCGATCAAGGCGGCGGTGGCGCACGCCGAGACCGAGGTCGGCGCGATCGACATCCTGGTCAACAACTCGGGCGTGAGCACCACGCAGCGCCTGCAGGACGTGACGGAGGAAGACTACGACTTCGTCTTCGACACCAACACCAAGGGCGCGTTCTTCGTGGCGCAGGAGGTGGGCCGTCGCATGCTGGCGCGCGCCAACGGCGCGGCGCCGGGCACCTACGTGGGCGGGCGCATTGTCAACATCGCGTCCATGGCCGGGCTCAAGGTGCTGCCGCAGATCGGCGTGTACTGCATGAGCAAGGCCGCCGTGGTGCAGATGACCAAGGCGATGGCGATCGAGTGGGGCCGCTTCGGCATCAATGTGAACGCGATCTGCCCGGGCTACATCGACACCGAGCTCAACCACCACCACTGGCAGACCGAGCAGGGCCAGAAGCTCATCAGCATGCTGCCGCGCAAGCGCGTCGGCTCACCCACCGACCTGGACGCGCTGCTGGTCATGCTGTGTTCGAGCGAGAGCCATTTCGTCAACGGAGCGGTGATCGCCGCCGACGACGGTTTCGGGGCATGAAGGAGCTCTCCCCGCGCCGCCTGCGGCGTCACCCCTCAGGGGCAACACCTGCGGCCCGGCAGAGCCGGTTCCGCGGGGTTCTGGACCCTATCGCGGCATTTCTTTCGTCGAGATGAGCACGGCTGTTCTGGGCCGGCCTTCGGGCTGGCCGCCGGGCATGGTGACCGGCATTCTGGCGGGGCTGGGCGCGGGGGCGTTCTGGGGCACGGCCTTTCTCGCGCCCCTGCTCACGCCGGGCTTCAGCTCGATCGATCTCACGGTGGGCCGCTTCCTGGCCTGCGGCCTGTTGTCGGTGCTGCTGCTGGCGTGGGCCGGGCTGAGCGGCGAGGCGCACCTGCCGAGCTGGCGCCAGGCGGGCGCCGCGCTGTGGTTGAGCCTGCTGGGCTACACCGGCTACTACCTGCTGCTGGTGCTGGCCATTCAGGCGGCGGGCGCGGCGCTGCCGGTACTGATCATCGGCACCATCCCGATCTGGATCATGTTGCTGGGCAAGCCGCAGGGCCTGCGCTGGCGCGCGCTGGTGCCGGGGCTGCTGCTCACCCTGGCGGGCCTGGCGCTGATGATGCGGGTGACGGCGCATGGCGGTGGCGAGGCGGGCGGCGGCACGAACCTCTGGCTCGGCATCTTCTTCGCTGTGCTGGCCATGGCCTCGTGGACCGCGTTCGGTCTGCTGAACGCGCGCTGGCTGAGCCGCCATCCGGAGGTCAACTCCACCGTGTGGGCCAACTGGCTGGGTGTGGCGGCGGGCCTGGGCGCGCTGGGCATCTGGGCCGTGGCCGGGACCGAGGTGGACACCCTGGTGCAGCGCCCGGGCTTCGGCATGTTCCTGATCGTCTGCGCGGTCACCGGCATCGGCTCGGCCTGGATCGCCTCGGTGCTCTGGAACATGGCCAGCCGCCGCCTGAGCCCGAGCCTGGCGGGCCAGCTCATCGTGAGCGAGACGGTGTTCGGCCTGATCTACACCTTCGCCTGGAGCGCCCAGTGGCCCGCTGCCCTGCAATGGACGGCCTGCGTGCTGTTCGTGCTCGGCATCCTCGCGTCGATCAAGGCGCACCGCTGACGACCACCCCAATGCCATGAAACTCGACATCCCCGAACAGAAGAAGCGCGTGTTCAGCATGACCATCCCCATCCGCTGGGGCGACATGGACGGCATGAACCACGTGAACAACACGATCTATTTCCGCTACCTGGAGATCATCCGCATCGACTGGATGCACTCCATCGGCTGTCCGCCCGATCCGGGCGGCGAAGGGCCGGTGATCGCCAACGCCTTCTGCAACTTCTACCGGCAGCTCGAATACCCGGGCGACGTGATCGCCACCATGTACGTGAGCGATGTGGGGCGCAGCAGCTTCGAAAGCTGGTGCACGCTCTCGCGCAGTGACGACCCCGACACCGTGTGCGCGGCCGGCGGTGCGACCACCGTGTGGGTGAACTTCCCGCTGAAGAAGTCGGCCCCGATTCCCGACTGGCTGCGCGCGCATTTGAGCTGATGGCTGTGTGCGCTGGCGCACACACAAATGCTTGCACACAGGCGGCGCGCGCGTGCCTAGCATGTCCGACATGCGCCACTTCTCTGCGCTCATCGCCGGGGCCCTATCGATGGGTCTGCTGTTGTCGTGCGGCGGCGGCGGTAGTGAAGGTGACGGCTCGCCCGCGCCCGGCAGCCCCAGCTTCATGCCCACCACCGGGCCGGTCGCGGTCACCGAACTCGCGACCAACCTGCCCAATCCCTGGAGCCTGGCCTTCCTGCCCGATGGCCGCATGCTGATCACGGGGCGCACGGGCAGCCTGCGCCTGTACGCGGCGAACGCGCAGTCGTTCAACCTCATCAGCGGCCTGCCCGCGCTGGACACCGGCGGGCAAGGCGGTCTGCTCGACGTGGTGCTGGACCCCGCCTTCGGCAGCAACCGGCGCATCTACTTCAGCTTCTCGGAAACCGACAGCGGCAACGCCAACCTCAATGGCACGGCGGTGGCGCGCGCCGAACTCGACACGGGCGCGATGGCGCTCGTGAATCTGCAGGTGATCTACCGGCAGTTGCCCAAGGTGGCGAGCAGTGGGCACTTCGGTTCGCGCCTGGTGTTCGACCGCGAGGGCCACCTGTTCGTGACGCTGGGCGACCGGCAGAGCAACGACCAGCGCGGCTACGCGCAGGACCTGAGCCGGGGCAACGGCAAGGTGGTGCGCATCACCACCTCGGGCGCGGCGGCACCGGGCAACCCCGTGCTGGCGGGCGCGCAGGCTGGCATCTGGAGCTACGGCCACCGCAACCCGCAGGGCGCGGCGCTGCACCCGGACACCGGTGAGCTGTGGACGAGCGAGCACGGACCGCAGGGCGGCGACGAGGTGAACCTCACGCAGGCCGGGCGGAACTACGGCTGGCCGGTGATCAGCTATGGGCAGGAATACGGCACCACGCAGCAGGTGGGCGAGGGCACGGTCAAGGCCGGCATGGAGCAGCCGGTGGCGTATTGGGAGACCATCGACGGCTCGACGTGGACGGGTGGTCAGAAGTCGTCCATCGCGCCCAGCGGCATGGCCTTCTTCACCGGCACCATTCCCACGAACTGGAACCGCAGCCTGTTCGTGGGCGCGCTGGCCGGCACGGCGCTGTGGCGCCTGCAGCTCGATGGCACGCGGGTGGTGGGGCGCGAGCGCCTGCTGGCGAACCGCAACGAGCGCATCCGCGATGTGCGGCAGGGCCCCGACGGCCGGCTTTACCTGCTCACCGATGGCGGCAGCGGCAAGCTGCTGCGCATCGGAGGCTGAGGCCGGCGCGGCGGCTTACTGCTTGTTCTCGCGAGCGTCCTTCTTGTACTCGACGTCGTCGGCGTACAGGCGGCCGTCTCTGCGGTCGATATCCACTTCCACGTAGTGGCCCTGGCGCAGATCCTCGAAGCGCTTGTAGTCGTTTTCGTAGTCGGTCTTGTCGGTCACATAGATCACTTCGCTGTTGACGGTGAAGGTCTTCGCGGTGGTGTCGACGGCCGTGATGCGCCCCTTGATGTCTTCTGCGCAGGCCGCGCCCGTGCCCAGGGCGAGGACGGCGGTGAGCAGGAAGGCCCGCTTGACGGATGGTTTGATCGGCATGGAAGCACTCCTTGTGTTGTTGTGTGGCGGTATCGATTGAATCGCGCGCCGACAAGAAGTGCTGTAAGCCTTGTCTGATTTGGCGGCCGTGCCGCTCAGTCCTTCGGCGGCTTGGCCTTGGGCACGCGGCCCATCAGGTAGAACTCCGGGTTGGGCAACATGTTGCTGAAGCTCGCCAGCCGGTTGGACAGGCCGAAGAACGCGGTGATGGCGGCGATGTCCCAGATGTCCTCGTCGGAGAAGCCGTGGGCGTGCAGGGGGGCGAAGTCGTCGTCGTTGATTTCGTGCGAGCGCTGGCAGACCTTCATGGCGAAGTCCAGCATGGCTTTCTGGCGCGGTGTGATGTCGGCCTTGCGGTAGTTCACCGCGACCTGATCGGCCACCAGCGGTTTCTTCTCGTGGATGCGCAGGATCGCGCCGTGCGCCACCACGCAGTACAGGCACTGGTTGGCCGCGCTGGTGGTGGTGACGATCATTTCGCGGTCGCCCTTGGTAAGCGACCCTTCTTCCTTGAGCATCAGCGCGTCGTGGTACGCGAAGAAGGCCCGCCACTCGGCGGGCCGGCGCGCCAGGGCCAGGAACACATTGGGCACGAAGCCCGCCTTTTCCTGCACTTCGAGCACCTTGGCCTTGATGTCCTCGGGCAGGTCGTTGATGTCGGGGGCGGGGTAGCGGCTCATGCGGGTCTCCGGCGTGGTGGAATGTCTGGCCATCGTACCGCCCCCCGCCGAGGGTCAGAAGCGGTAGGCCCCTGTCACCCAGACGCGCGGGTTGCGCTGCTGGCTGTCCGATTGCGCCGCGCCGCCGGCGTGCCGCCAGGCCAGCGTGCCGTCCACCGACCAGTTGCCGTGCTGGGCGCGCACGCCCACGCCGCCACCGGCGAGGCTGCGGTGGTTGTCGCCCACCGCCCAGGGGCGGCGGTTGAGCGTGCTCTGGCCGGCGTCCCAGAAGGCGTAGGGCACGAACGCGCCCTGGCCGTAGCGCAGTTCCAGCTGGCCGAGCACGCCTTCGTCGCCCGCGCCTTCACCGCGCGGGTAGGCGCGCACGCCGCTGGCGCCGCCGAGCACGAAGTCTTCGGACGAGTCGAGGTTCTTGCCGGCCCACTGCGCCGCGACGCGGGCCGAGAGCGTCCAGCCGCCGGGCAGGGCCTGCAGGCGGGTGACGTCGAGGTTGACCTTGTTGAAGGAGCCGTCGGTCCTGGCGGTGAGGCGGTCGAGCAGGCGCTGCACGTCGCCCTTGAGCGAGACGCTGCCGTGCGTCCAGCCCAGCGAGCCGTAGGTGATGCCGCCACCGAGCAGCGCGTCGCGCAGGTCGAACTGCACCGCGACCGGCAGCACGCTGGCGGACTTCTCGTTGCGCGTGTTGGTGGAGCGGTATTCGTCCACCATGGTCTTGTGCTGGGCCTGGGCGGTGAGCAGCAGGTTCGCGCGGTTGCTGCGCACCAGCGGGTAGCTCACGCCGACGCTGGCCACACGCGCCGTGCCGGAGGCCTGCAGGCTGCTGAACTCGCCGCCGAGGCTGTAGTCGGAGACGGCGTAGCCGACGTCGCCGCGCAGGCCGCTGGTGCCCAGCGCGCGCGAGTAGGCGAGGTTGCCGAAGAACAGGTCTTCATCGGTGGCCATCACGGCCGCGTTGAGGCGGTCGCCCAGGCTGAACGGGCTGTTCCAGGCGCCTTCGAGCAGCACGCGGTGCTGGCCCGAGTAGCGGTTGCCGTGGTTGTCGATCGAGACGCGGCCTTCCACGGCCTTGCTGCGTTCGACCTCGACGGCGAGGTCGCCCGTGCCCACGGCCTGGCCGGGGCGCACCACCGGGCGCACGCGGATGCCCGGCAGATCGGACAGCACGAGCACCGAGCGTTCGAGCGCGTCCATGGCGATCACGTCGCCGCTGCGCAGGTCGCCGAGGAAGCGCCCGGCGTCGGTGGCCAGGGCGGCGTCCGGCGAGGTGGCCTTCACCTGGCCGTAGCGGCCTTCGATGACCTCGATGTGGAGTTCGCCGCCGGCCATGCGCTGGGCAGGCACGTAGGCGCGGGCGAAGGGGTAGCCCTGCTCGCGGTAGAAGCGCGTGATCTGGTCCGCCAGGCCGCGCAGACCGGCCAGGGTGTGGCTGCGGCCGGTGGCGGGCGCGATCACGGCTTGCAGGCGCGTGGTCTCGATGCGGCTGTTGCCGGTGATGCGCACGGTCTTGAGTTCGACCGCGGCGCCTTCGTCGCGGCCGGCACTGTCCACCGGGGGCGCGTCGAGCTGGAGGTTCAGCGATTCGGGGAGCGCCTGCTGGGGCAGTTGCAGGTCCTGCAGGATGCGGCCGGCGTCGGGGGCCTGTTGGGCGAAGGCGGAGGAGGCGCTGCCCAGGGCGAGCGCGCAGAGGGCCAGCGTGACGGGCGAGAGGCGAAAGGTCTTGTGCATGGGAGATGAATAGTTCGTGGTTGCCCGCGCCAGGGCCGTGGGGCCCTGGCGGGAGCGATCAAAAAAGGAGCCGGGAAGGTTCGTGCTTCAGTGGCCGCCGCTGGGCAGGCGCAGGCCGCTGCCGCGCACGAGAACCTGGGCCGAGGCGCCGCAACCGCCGCCGGTCCAGCCGCTGGCGGCGCAGTCTTGCGGCGTGGCATCCGTTGCGCTGGCGCTCTGGCCGCCGGCACCCGGGGCGGCTTCGCCCTCGGTCGCCAGTTGCACCAGTTGCAGGCCACCGGTCGCGTCGGGCGCGGACGACGGGTCGCTGACCTGCGGCACGTGCACGTGCGCCGGCACCGCCGTGAGGCTGGGGCGCTGGATGCTGTCGGTCACCGGCGCGGGGTTGAAGGTCTGCGTGACCTCGACCTCGGCGTTCTCCGGGCTGTTGACCACGGCGTAGCCCAGCTCGTTGAGCAGCGAGATCCGGATGGCGTGTTTGCCCGGGCCGGCCGCGTCGGTGCTGTAGCGCGGATCGCCGAGCATGGCCTTGGTATCGCCGTTGAGCAGGCCCTGCACGTCGTAGCCGTCGACGCCACCGCCATCGAAGCCGTTGGCGCCGGAGTTCTCCGCTTCGAGCTGGGTCGACGCGTTGGTGCTCACGGTGAGCACGGGCTGTTCGCGGTAGACCGCGTGCACGCCGCTGCTGCCCAGGGCCTTGGTGAAGTTGCTGGTGCTTTCGTCGCTGTTGTAGCGGAAGGCGCCCGAGCCGCTGCCCACGGCGTTCGTCACGCCGGTGCTGCCGGCGACGCTGCCGGTGTAGATCACCGCGCGGCCGCCCGCACCGGTGCTCACGGTCGCACCCGCGCCCACCGTCACGTTGCCGCCCTCTGCCTGGCCGGCCGCGTGGCTGGCGCCGGCGTTGAGCACGATGGCGTTGCTCGCGGTGCTGCTGGTCTGAACGCTCTTGCCCAGCGCGATGTCGCCGCTGACGGTGCTCACGTTCACGAGGCCCGTGTTGTGGATGCCGTTGAGCGTGCTGCCATCGGCCAGCGTGGCGCTGCCGATGGTGAGGGCGCCGCTGTTGACCAGGTGCACGTCCTGCGTGGCGGTCACCAGGGTGCCCACGGTGTTGCCTGCGTGGCCCAGCGTGAACCGGCCGCCGTTGCCGACCAGAGCGAGGGTGCCGGCCTCGAGCGCGGCGCTGGCGGCCTGGGTCACGGTGCCGCCATCGGTCTGCAGCGTCACCATGTCGGTGGAGCCGAGCACGGCGTCGAGCCGGATGTGGCCGGTGCCGGCGTCGAGCGCCACGCTGTCCTGCAGGCGGGTGTCGGTCACGACGGTGATGTTGCCCTGCATGGCGGCGCCGCCGATGTTGATGGAGGAGAAGCCGTCGGCCAGCGAGGCCAGGGTGGCGGAGGAGACGTTCAGCACGCCGTCGCCCGGCGTGCCCGCGCCGCCGCCGACGTGGATGTCGTGGCTGGGGTTGTGGGCTTCGAAACCGATCTGGCCGGTGCCGCTCACCGTGCCGCCGAAGGTGATGTCATCGGCCTTGAGCGTGAGCTTGTTGTCGGCCGCATTGATGCCCTGGAGGAAGCTCAGCGAGCTGCCTTCGAGCGTCTTGCCGTTGAGCAGGGAGCTGGTGGCGATGTTGTCCAGCGTCAGCGTCGCGCCCAGTGCGCGGCCGCCGGTGGCATCCCAACTGCCTGAGACGAAGACGAAGGCGTAGGTGCCCGCGGTGTCCACCGTCGCGCTGGCGGTCAGCCAGCCGGTGCTGGACGAGGCGCTGGCACCGGTGGCGTTGAGGATCACCTGCGTCTCGCCGGTCTTCACGTTGAGCAGGTAGCCGAACACGTCGTAGGCGTCCGCGCTGCCGGCCGCGTTCCACTGGAAGCTGACCACATCGCCCTTGGCCAGGGCGATGGTGCTGTCGCTGGTGACGTAGCCGCCGCGCACGATGCAGTAGCCGGAGTCGCACTGCTGGGAGCTGCTGAGCTGCAGGCCCTGGGTGCCGTTGGCACCGTTGTTGCTGACGCCGGAGGTGAAGCTGCCCGAGGAGTTGACGTTTTCGCCGGTGGATGGGGAGGGGCCGCTCGGGTCGTTCGGCGTGAGGTAGCCGCGCACCGTGGAGCCGCCGTTCATGTAGACGCGCTGGTCGTGGATGCTCCAGCCGGTGGTGCCGTTCTCGAAACCCGCGTTCAGGAACTCGGCCGCGCCGAGCACCACGGGCGAGTCGTACACCTGCTCGCCGAAGGTGCGCACGATGCCGCCGTTGATGTGCGTGGCGCCGGTGGGCGCGGTGGTGACGTACAGCGAATCCAGCGGGTTGGTGCCGCCCACCTGGTCGCCGAAGACGATGCTGCCGTTGCCGGTGTTGGTCAGCGTGAGGCGGCTGGCGTTGCCGGCACCTGCGGTGGCCGAGTCCACGTACTTGGCGAAGTAGATCTCGCCGCCCTGGCTGGCGATGGTGATGTGGCCATCGAGCTTGACGTCGCCGTTGAAGATGAAGCTCAGGTCCGAGGTGGAGCCGATGTTGCCCTGCAGAAGGAGCTGGTCCGCGCTGAGGATCAGCGAACGGCCGCTGCCGCCGGTGTTGGTGTAGTCGCTGGCCCAGGTGATGGTGTCGTCGGCCTGGATGCTGACGTTGGTGCCGCCCGCAAGCGCGGCCTCGATGTCGTCGAGGCCGACGTTGGTGCCGCCAATCGCGCCGGCACCGGCCGCGATGGTGACGTCGGTCGGGTCGATCAGCCACAGGCCGCCGTTGCCCTTGGGTGCGGCGGCATCGGCCGCGCGGCTCACCGAAAGCGTGGCGCCGCTGGTTTCGATGCGCCCGCCGTTGCCGCCGTTGACGCCGCCCCGTGCCTTGAGCACACCCGCGACGTCGGTGCGGCCGGCGGTGTTCTTGATGTCGGACCAGGCGACGACCGTGCCGCCATGGCCGTTCTGCGTGGCGGAAGCGTCGAGCGTGGCGCCCGAGGCGATCAGGGTGCGCTGCGCCTGCTTGATGGTGCTGTCCTTGCCCTGCCAGCTGCCGCCCACGTAGATCTGGCCGCCGCCGGTGGCACCGGTGGCGTCGATCACCGCGCCATCGGCAACGGTGACGGTGTCGCCGGTGACGATGGCCTTGCCCCCCTGGCCTTGCGGCGCGGAGACGTCGATGCGGCCGGCAACGTGCACGCCGCCCTGTTCGGCGACCAGGCTCACCACGCCGTCGGCACCGACGCCGAGCGAGCGCGCCTCGATCAGGCCGCTGCTGTTGATCACGGTCGCGGTGAGGCTGTCGACGGCGCGCGCGGTCATGAGCACGGTGCCGCCGTTGGCGTGGATGGCGCCACCGTTGTCGATCAGCGCGCCCAGCGCCCCGCCGTCGACCTCGACCTGCACCGGGCCGCCCAGGTCGAGCCGCACGGTGCTGCCCGCGGCGAGCACCACGCCGCCGCGTTCGGCGGACAGTTGGCCGTCGTTCACGATGCGTGCCGCGACCAGCGCGACATGGCCACCCGAGGCGGCCGAGATCTGGCCCTGGTTCACGATGGACGCGGTGCTGCCGCCACTGAAGTGGTAGCGGCCGGCCAGGAAGTCTTCGGTGCTGATGTTCAGGGTGGAGGCCACCAGAGAGCCCACGTTCACCTGCGCGGTGGGTGAGAAGAGCACGCCGTTGGGGTTGACCAGGAACACCTGGCCATTGGCATTCAGCGCGCCCTGGATCACCGACACGTCGGGTCCGAGCACGCGGTTGAGCGCGACCGAGGCCGCCCCGGGTTGCACGAAGTTGACGCTGTGGCCCTGGCCGATGGAGAAGCTGTTCCAGTCGATGGCGAGCTTGTCGCTGGCCTGCTGGATGGTGAGCACGTTGCCGGCCTGCTGCAGGCTGCCCTGGCCGGCGGTGACGGTGCCGCCGGTGGGCAGGCCGCCGGCCACGGCGGCCAGGGGCGCGAGCAGCAGGGCGCCGGCCATGCGGGAGGCGCCGCGCTTGCCGCGCGCGCTGGCGACCTCGCTCACAACGGTCCAGGCGTTGATGGCGTGGTTCCAGATGGTGGTGTAGATGCGGTTCATGGAAGGTCTTGGTCTGTCTTCTGTCGCCCTCGGTGCAGAGACCATGGGAGGGCTGGTGTGGCCCCGGTCACATTGCATGCCGGGGAACGCCGATGGATACGAATTGCAGCCTGCTGGACAGGCTGCGCGGAGGAGGGAGCTGTTGCTATAGAAATTGCTCTCGGGGCAGTATCGGCCGGGCCTTGATGTTCTTGAGGCCCGAATAACAGGGGATTGGGGTGCTTGTTCGGTTCGCTGCGCTATCGTTCACACAAACCTTGTTTTTCTAGCCATGGAGCACCTATGCCATCTCATCCCGATTCCGAATTCGAGCGCGGCCTGGCCACGCGCAGGCAGGTCATGGGCGACGCTTTCGTCGACAAGGCGTTCGGCGACATGACGCCTTTCACCGAGCCCATCCAGCAGCACATCACGCGCAAGGCCTGGGGGGATGTCTGGCAGCGCGACGGGCTCGACCTCAAGACGCGCAGCCTCATCACCGTGGCCATGCTCACGGCGCTGGGCAAGCAGCACGAGCTCAAGGGCCATGTGCGCGGCGCGCTGAACAACGGCGCCACGCCCGCCGAGTTGCAGGAGGTGCTGTTGCACGCCGCGGTGTATTGCGGCGTGCCGGCGGCGGTGGAGGCGTTTCGCACGGCGGCCAGCGTGGTGGACGGCGAGAAAGCCTGAGTGCCGATGCGGCGCTACGATCGGGGGTTTCTTCACCATCCCCTACGGAGTTCCGTCATGACCGCTTACCGTCTCTCGCTGGTCCGCCGCGCCCTGTTGGCCGCCGGCCTGGTCTGCTCCCTCGGCCTGGCTCAGGCGCAGTCCACCACCCGCATCCTGGTGGGCTTCCCGCCCGGCGGCGGCACCGACGCGATCGCCCGCATCATTGGCGAACGCCTGCAGGTGGATCTCGGCCACCCGGTGGTGGTGGACAACAAGCCCGGCGCGGGCGGCCAGCTCGCGGCCCAGGCGCTCAAGGCCGCCACAGCCGACGGCAACACCCTGTTCCTCAGCCACGACCACAGCATCACCATCCTGCCCATGGTGACGAAGAACCCGGGTTACGACTCGGCCAAGGACTTCGTGCCGGTGGCCGGCTTCGCGACCTTCGTCAACGCCTTCGCCGTCTCCAACGGCACGCCCGCGCAATCGTTCAAGGCCTATGTGGACGGCGTGAAGGCGGCCGGCGGCAAGGGCACGGTGGGCATTCCCGCGCCGGCCTCGGTGCCGCAGTTCCTGGTGCAGGTGATCGCCAAGCAGAACGGCCTGGACCTCGTGGCCGCGCCCTACCGGGGCAGCGCGCCCATGATGTCGGACATGCTGGGCAACCAGATCCCGGCCGGCGTGGCCTCGATTCCCGATTTCATCGAAAACCACAAGGCCGGCAAGCTGCGCGTGGTGGCGGTGATGGGCTCGCAGCGGCAGGCCGCCATGCCCGAGGTGCCCACCTTCTCCGAACTCGGCCTCAAGGGTTTCGAGGACGTGCCGTACTACGGCCTGTTCGCGCCGGCCGGCACGCCCAAGGCCGCGCTGGACCGCATCGCCCAGGCGGTGCAGAAGGCGATCGCGCAGCCCGACGTGCGCGAGAAGCTCACCGCCATGGGCCTCACCGTGGGCTTCATGACCGGCGAGCAGCTGGGCGCGCGCGAGCAGGCCTATGGCAAGGTGTGGGCGAAGATCATCCAGGACAGCGGCTTCCAGCCGCAGTGACCTGGCGCCGGATCGGGCTCAGCCCGCCAGCAGGCGCTGCATCAGGTCCGGCGTGCTGTGGGCCTGGTACTTGCGCATGAGCCGCGCGCGGTAGATCTCCACCGTGCGGTGGCTGATGTCCAGCGCCTTGCCGATCTGCTTGCTGGTCAGGCCATCCATGAGGAAGGCCGCCACCTCGCGCTCGCGCGGTGTCAGCTCGGCCTTCACGGTGCGCGTGGAGCTGAGGTCTTCGAAGCTCCAGATGCCGGCGGCGTGCGGCGCGTCGCGGTTCAGCGCGCGGCCCGTCACGTGGCACCAGAAGGTCTCGCCCTGCGACTGCCCGCCCACGCGCTTCATGATGCGGTTGTCCGAGTAGGTGCCGCTGCGGCCCAGCAGGGGCGCCATGCGCTCGCCGATGCGCTCGTACTCGTCGGCGCTGGGGTAGAGGATCTGGAAACTCTGGCCCACGAGCTGCTCGCGCGTGGCGCCGAACATCTCGCACAGCACCTGGTTGCAGTCGACCATGATGCGCTGCCGGGAGAGGGCCAGGCCCACGGGGGCGAGGTCGAAGGCGAGGCGGTAGTCGATCTCCATGGCGCATCAGGCTTCGGGTTTGGCTTTACGAAATACTACGTATGTGGTTACGTAGTATCGTAGCGGCTTCCACGGTCCAACCCAGGAGACACCGACGTGAACAAGATTTTCCCGAACGCGGACGCCGCGCTCAAAGGCATCGTGGCCGACGGCCAGTTGCTCGCCGTCGGAGGCTTCGGCCTTTGCGGCATTCCCGAGGCCCTGATCGACGCGCTGCGCGACAGCGGCGCGAAGAACCTCACCGTGATCTCCAACAACGCGGGCGTGGACGGCTTCGGCCTGGGCAAGCTGCTGGAGACGCGCCAGATCAGCAAGATGATTTCGAGCTACGTCGGTGAGAACAAGGAGTTCGAGCGCCAGTACCTGGCGGGTGAACTGCAGCTCGAATTCACGCCGCAGGGCACGCTGGCCGAGAAGCTGCGCGCCGGCGGTGCGGGCATCCCCGCCTTCTTCACCAAGACCGGCGTGGGCACCCTGGTGGCCGAGGGCAAGGAGCTGCGCGAGTTCGACGGCGAGACCTATGTGATGGAGCGCGCGCTGGTGCCCGATGTGGCCCTGGTCAAGGCGCACCGCGCCGACAAATCCGGCAACCTGCAGTTCCGCCTGACCGCGCGCAACTTCAACCCCGCTGTGGCCATGGCCGGCAAGATCTGCGTCGTCGAGGTGGAAGAAATCGTCGAGATCGGCGCGATCGACCCGGACCAGATCCACCTGCCCGGCATCTACGTGCACCGCATCGTGCACAACGCGAACCCCGAGAAGCGCATCGAGAAGCGCACCATCACCGAAAAGGCAGGAGCCTGATATGCCCTGGAATCAAGACCAGATGGCTGCGCGCGCGGCCCACGAACTCGAAGACGGCTTTTATGTGAACCTGGGCATCGGCATCCCCACGCTCGTGGCGAACCACACGGGTTCCAAAGAGGTGTGGCTGCAGAGCGAGAACGGCATGCTGGGCATTGGCCCGTTCCCCACCGAAGACGAGGTGGACGCCGACCTGATCAACGCCGGCAAGCAGACCGTGACCACGCTGCCGGGCTCCAGCATCTTCGGCAGCCACGACAGCTTCGCCATGATCCGGGGCGGCAAGATCAACCTCTCCATCCTCGGCGCGATGCAGGTCAGCGAGAAAGGCGACCTCGCCAACTGGATGATCCCGGGCAAGATGGTCAAGGGCATGGGCGGCGCGATGGACCTCGTGGCCGGCGTCAAGCGCGTGATCGTGCTCATGGAACACGTCGCGAAAAAGAAGGATGGCACCGAAGACCTGAAGATCATCCCGACCTGCACCCTGCCGCTGACCGGCGTGGGCGTGGTCGACCGCATCATCACCGACCTGGGTGTGATGGACGTGACGCCGCAAGGCCTCAAGCTGGTGGAGATGGCCCCGGGCGTCACGCGCGAATTCATCCAGTCCAAGACCGGCGTCACGCTGGTCTGATACCCCGGGCGGGTATACTCCCGCCTGCACCCGTCATTGGGGAGTAGCCGCTCTGCGCCCTGCAGAGGTCCGCGTCAACACACTTGGCCCCCACGGCCATGGCGCAGACAGCTTCCAGCCTGGCAAGACCTTTGACCACACTGCCTCCGGATGGGCCGGGGATGCCGTGTGGTCTTCTGTCTTTTGCCGGCCCTCGGAGCATTCTCTTGGAAGCATTCCTGATCTCGACGGGCATCGTCGCCCTCGCCGAAATGGGCGACAAGACCCAGTTGTTGTCCCTCGTTCTCGCTGCCCGCTTCAAGCGCCCCTGGCCCATTGTCTGGGGCATCCTGGTGGCCACGCTGCTCAACCACGCCCTCGCGGGCGCTGCCGGCGCCTGGATCATGGCCGCCGTGGGCCCGAACGTGATGCGCTGGGTGCTGGGTATCTCCTTCATCGCCATGGCCGGGTGGATGCTGATCCCTGACAAACTGGACGACGAAGACGCTGTGCCCAAGCGGCAGATGGGCGTGTTCGTCGCGACGCTGTGGGCCTTCTTCCTGGCCGAGATGGGCGACAAGACACAGATCGCCACCGTGGCGCTGGGCGCGCAATACGAACCCCTGATCGCGGTGGTGATCGGCACCACCTTCGGCATGATGCTGGCCAACGCGCCGGTGGTGTTCTTCGGCGAGGCGATCACGCGGCGCGTACCGATCAAGATCGTGCACATCATCGCCGCGCTGATCTTCGCGGTGCTGGGCGTGCTGGCCCTGATGGGCGTGGGCGCGTCGATGACCGGCTGACCGGCCCGGCAGGGGCGCTAGAATGGCGGCCTGCTGCGGGTGTAGTTCAATGGTAGAACGGCAGCTTCCCAAGCTTCATACGAGGGTTCGATTCCCTTCACCCGCTCCACCTCTCGACTCCCCCCTCCACCGGCACCATCGCTGCGCGTGCGGCGCCTGTGGCGGCGCGGTTTCATCATGAACGAGCCATCAGCCCACATCGCCCCCCAATGGGAGCCCGCTGCGCGAGCCGAAAGCCTCTCGTGGTCGATCGTGCGGCAGATCCGCGATGCGCTCTTCTCGGGAAAGCTCAAGGCCGGCGAATTCATCGGCAGCGAAATCACCCTGGCTCAGCAGTTCGGCGTGAGCCGGATCGCGGCGCGCGATGCGCTGCGTTCGCTGATCGCGATGGGCGTGGTGGAAGTCCGCATGGGTTCCCGGGGCGGTGCCTGGGTGGCCACCGGCAACTCCGATCGCCTGGTCGACTCGCTGGCCGTTCAGCTCCATCTCATCGGATTGACTGCGGCGGAGATGCTCGAAGCGCAGAGCATCACGAGCATCGCCTCGGCCGAACTGGCTGCAGGCCGCGTGACCCCGGAAGACGCCGCGCGGATGGAAGAGGCGGCGCAGGCCACCGAGGCGGCCGCGGGTGACCCGCACGCGTTCACGGAAGCGTCCATGCGGTTCCGCGAGGCCATCGTCAACGCCTCCAAGAACCGCGTTCTCATTGCCCAGTACCGCGCCTTCGGATCGGTGCTCGGCCCCCTGCTCGAAGCCAACACGACCCCCGCGGCCACCCGCCGGATCATCCAGTCCAACGCCCGCCTGCTTCAGGCCATCGTCCATGGGGATGCAGCGGCCGCGGGTGAGCTGATGCGCGAGCGCGAGTCCGGTATCCGGATGCGCATCCTGGGCTCGGATCCGGCCGCCACGGCCGTGCCGGCAGCGCAGGCCCCATCTCCCTAGTGCCGCTGGCGCCCCGGCGCTTTTGTCTTTTTTGCCAGAACGGGCGCCTTGGGCGCCCGTTCTCTTTGGTGCGCGTGCGCCGGCCCCATCGCGAAAACCCTAATGTATATTACAGATATACAGATTACAGTTGGACCCAAGCCGAGACGCCCATGGGGTGTCCGGCGCCAGAGGTCGCGGTGCCGCGTTGGTCCCGATCGCC